>DDBN01000082.1 GCA_002333145.1 Moraxellaceae bacterium UBA2031 | reverse complement strand
CGCTTCGAACTTGAATCCGCCTGGGATTATTAGCAGAGATTTAGTATTTACAATAGGCATGGCGCACGGCGTCTTGTTTATTTTTTATTTTGTTACCTCTCTTCTTGCGTCGCATAAAAATGACTGGCCATTAGTCGTCTGGCTCATGGTTTTTTTTGCTGCTGTTATTCCTTTTGCCTTTGTGCCGGTTGAAATATTTTTGCAAAAAGAACTGCGAAAAACTAAAAATATCTAATAGGGGCAGATTCAAGCTATAGCTTGAATCTGCAACAGGAGAGTACGAATGGATATGGCCTCAAGTCTTGTCATTGCTATTGTTGCAATATTGCACGTTTATTTTCTGATTCTTGAAATGTTTCTATGGACAAAGCCGCTTGGCCTGAAGGCTTTTCGTCAAACTCTTGAGTCGGCTGAAGCCACTAAGGTCTTGGCGGCAAACCAAGGGCTGTACAACGGATTCCTAGCAGCAGGCTTGCTGTGGGGGCTAACTCTCGGAGAGCACGGGTTTGATATTAAAGTGTTTTTTCTAAGTTGCGTTGTTGTTGCCGGCGTTTACGGTGCGGCGACGGCGAGCCGCGCAATTCTGTTCATTCAGGCGTTACCCGCTGCAATCGGTCTCGCACTACTACTGTTCGTTTGAGCCTTTTGCCGTGGCTTGCATACACTCTTAGAAGGCCTGACGGGCCACAGCCAGTGCTCAAGCGCCGAGCCCCATAAAGTGCTAAGGCGCTCTTGCTGCGGCACCAAAAAATGCCCCAGAATGGAGCGTTACGCACTAAAACAGTTCAATATTGAAGATGCCATTTCTTCCTGCATCCCCTTACCTCCCAGGTAACTCTATGATTTATTCATGCAATACAATTCGTCGCCTAAGCTGATTGCCTTACGTTAATTGGATCATTGGGTATTCACCGCTTCATGTTTCCGATGTGCATAGGGCAGAATTGGTGCAGTTGGCATGCAATGTGCTTTTGTTTGGGGCAAGACTGAAACGCGGATATCTTTTGCAGAAATCCGAGCGTCATTAACCTATGCCAGGCATCACAAGAGAGCGCCATGGGCACTTGCCCATCAGCCTCCTTGCCAGCCCCAAGGGATATACAGTGGAAAATATAAACAGTGCCGTTGAAACACTGATCAGCAGCTCAAATACCTTCTTCATTCTGCTTGGCGCCATTATGGTGCTTTTCATGCACGCCGGCTTTGCCTTCCTTGAAGTAGGTACCGTCCGTCATAAAAACCAAGTCAACGCGCTGGTTAAAATCATTACCGATTTTGCAGTATCTACCGTGGCATATTTTTTCATCGGTTACACCGTGGCCTATGGTGGAAATTTTTATGGCTCCGCTAGTCAGCTAGCTCAAAACAATGGTTATGAGTTGGTGAAATTTTTCTTCTTGCTCAACTTTGCCGCAGCGATTCCTGCGATCGTCTCTGGCGGCATCGCAGAACGTGCCAAGTTTTATCCCTTCTTGCTTGCTTCATTTTTGATCGTGGCATTTGTATACCCTTTCTTTGAAGGCCTGATTTGGAACAGTAACCTTGGCTTCCAAAGCTGGCTAAATGAAACCTTTGGTGCACCCTTCCATGATTTTGCAGGCTCAGTGGTTGTGCATGCTATGGGTGGCTGGATTGCGCTGACCGCCGTACTGATACTGGGTGCTCGCCGTGGCCGTTACCGAGCTGGGCGAGTAGTCGCATTTGCCCCATCGAATATTCCATTTCTTGCATTAGGCGCATGGATTCTGACCGTGGGTTGGTTTGGCTTTAACGTCATGTCTGCGCAAAAACTTGAAGGTATTAGTGGCCTAGTCGCCGTGAACTCCCTGATGGCAATGGTGGGGGGTACGTTGGTGGCCATGTTCATGGGGAAAAATGACCCTGGCTTTATCCATAATGGCCCCTTGGCAGGTTTAGTGGCGGTATGTGCCGGCTCTGACTTGATGCATCCAATTGGTGCGCTAGTGGTGGGTGGTGTTGCAGGCGCTCTGTTTGTAGTGATGTTTACCATGGCGCAGAACCGCTGGCCTCGCTTGGATGACGTCTTGGGTGTGTGGCCCCTACACGGTCTATGTGGCTTATGGGGCGGCATTGCTGCAGGCATTTTTGGTTCCGAAGTACTCGGCGGCCTGGGTGGTGTAACCTTCATGTCTCAGCTGGTGGGCTCCCTCGCGGGTGTCGCCATTGCACTGGGTGGTGGCTTCATTATCTACGGCGTACTGAATGCTTTGCTAGGCCTGCGTCTTGATCAAGAGCAGGAGTATATCGGTGCGGACTTGTCGATCCATAAAATCGCTTCTACTAGCCCCGACGATAAAACTTAATTAGCGCTCATTTACGTATCGTTATTAAATAGCTGTCTTTGACTGATACTATCCGCCGCAGTGCCTCTCGTTACTGCAAGTTTACAAAGAAAATATAGCGATCGGGGTGATTCTGCTTAGGAAGGGGAAGGGGAAGGCTTTTTGTACTTACCTTTGACACGGCTTCTATCAACGTATGCTTCATATTTTAGGCTAACATTTAGCCTTACCGTCAAGGATTGATACCAATGAAATTACTGCTGCTGTTAGTGTTATTACTATCATTTAACGCCCACTCTATCGAGAATAAAACTTTTCCGATTGGCATGGACAGATTTGTCGACTATGAAATTCAAGATGGCTGGAAGGTTTTTAAAAAAAATTTGCCGGCCAAGTTGGGCGCTGAAGCCATAAAAATAATCACGGACCACGGCGATGAGATTCAAGGGCTTTTTATGGTTGTAAAACATGATAACCCCGCTTTAATAAAAGCTGGTTCCCCTGAAAAGTTTATTGAAATGTTGCACGCTGGAGTATCACGTAGTTATAGTGAAAACTCAGTTGAAGGCTTTCAGCCTCCTCGACTAATTACAATCAATGATTCACTACGATTAGAATCAACCTTTACAGACAAATCTTTTCTATCGCATAAGAAATTTGGCCAACTAAATGGCTCATCTGAACAGTACAAATACGCAACGTTGATAACTTACTTTATTGGCCCCCAAGAAACCGGTGTTGCCGCATCCATAGTATTGCTCTCCAATGAGCTTTCCGGCTCAAATCATGATGCAACCATTGCCACAATAAATTCATTCGCCATGAAGCAATGACCTATCAAAGCCTGCTTAGCCTAAGTAGAGAGCCTGGCATGCAAGGAAATTTCTAAGTGAGAACGCAAACTGATATTGAGAACCAGCGCCATTGGGTGGGCATTGCAACCGTAGCACTTATAATTACATATGCTTTTGTTGCGATTGCTTACAGCTACCGGACCCTAGTGGAAATGAATGGTGGAGATGACTCGTTTTTTGCGCACATTTTTGCATCTGCCGTGATTTTGCTATGCCTCTTGCCAGGTATTTTTTTATGGCGACATCTTCGCCCTCACAGTAAATATTCCGCCCTTTATGGCTTGCTTGTATCCGCAACGATTTGCTGCTTAATCCCTTCTGTCGGCATTGAATTTATTACTACCAATTTTTTTGGGTTATAAATTCTATCCGTGCTAAAATCTAAAGTGATTAGCTACTATCATCGCTCGTGCTGAGCTTACCTAAGACTAGGGGCCATACCTTGATCAATAACGATATTTTGCGCCGCATACGTTATGCCTTCGATTTAAAAGACGGCGCCATGATTGAAATATTTACCTTGGCAGGCTTCAATGCAACTGAAACGCAAGTTTCGTCTTGGTTAAAGAAAGAAGATGATTCTAATTTTCTTCAAATTAATGATACTGAGTTAGCCGCATTTCTTAACGGATTTATTATTTTTAAACGCGGCAAGCGCGATGACAAGCCGTTAAAATCAGAAGAAAGCTTAAACAATAATATTATATTTCAAAAGCTCCGAATTGCTTTAAATTTGCAAGCCGAGGAAATTATCAATATTTTCCAGATGGTTAATTTTCGCTTAAGCAATCATGAATTAAGTGCATTTTTCCGCAAACCTGGTCATAAAAACTATCGAGAATGTAAGGATCAAATTCTTCGTAATTTTCTGATGGGCATACAGCTTCAATTACGNNGTGATGAGCCAGCGCCAGCCATTCTCCGCCTCATATCTGCTCATAATTGGGCTGCTATCCCTGCTTGCACTGCCTGCCTACGCCTCATCTGTAACGGAGCTCTGGAGCGCTGAGTTCCTGCTCTCTGACGCAAAGACCCCGCCGCCCGATAATGCAGCTTGGGAGACAATCAGCCTGCCGGATAAATGGACCGATCCTAATCGTTACCGTCAGGGACTCACTGGCTGGTACCGGCTGCAACTGCCGGCGAATGCGCCAATCGACGAGTCGTGGAGCATCTACCTTTGGCGTCTAGACATGAACGCCGCGGTGTACTTCAACGGCGCCTTCCTCGGTGATGGCGGACGGTTCGAAGAGCCTACCGCCCGTAACTGGAACCGGCCTTTATATTTCCAGATCCCTGACACGCTGTGGCGACCGGATGTGAACATCATCTACATCCGCCTCAAGGCCTACCCTTGGTATGGTGTGCTGGCACCGGTATTCATTGGGCCAGACTCCGCGCTACGCCCTCAGTTTGAACTCCGTGGTTTTTTACAAAACACGATGAGCGAGAGTCTGTTTACCGTCACCATGGCGGTGGCCCTATTTATGCTAGGGCTGTGGCTTCGCCGCAGACATGATTATCTTTATTTGTTGTTCGCCTTGTCTCTGCTGGCCTACAGCACCTTTAGCCTTAACTTGTTTGTGCGTGATATACCGGTCTCGGCTAAAACGTGGTGGGCATTAACTCACGCCTGCATCGACTGGTGGGTGGTGCTACTGGCCCTATTTGCTCACCGCTTCGCTGGAATTGCCCGGCCACGCACTGACTGGCTACTGTTGGCTTTTGCCGGCCTTGGCAGTCTGCTTTACGCCCTCTCCCCACTGGAATACTTAAGCCGAGTCACCCAGATATGGCACTTGGGGGCGCTGCTCGTGGGGATTTATTTGGTGGTGTTTCTTACTGCGGTCTGGCGTCGACAGCGTAGTTGGGAGTTGGGTCTGTTTGCCGCAGGCATGACCTTGGTGCTAGCCCTAGGCGTACACGATTGGCTGCTCAACAGCGTGCTGTTGCAGAAAATGTGGATGAATGGCTTTCATTTGCTGCATCTGGGTACGCCAGCGCTGTTTCTGGTCATCTCCTGGCATCTTACCGAGCGCTTTATCCGCGCCCTGAACGAGGCGGAAACGCTTAACCGGGATCTAGAGGCTCGGGTGTCCGCCGCTCGACAGGCGTTGGCGCTGAGCTATGAGGCCCAAGAGGCGCTACGCCAGCAACAGGTGGCAATCGAAGAGCGTGAGCGTATTTATCAGGACCTCCACGACGACATGGGCGCCAAATTACTATCGCTGGTCTACCGGGCCGAGAACACGGTTAACGCCGACTTGGCCCGCGCAGCCTTGCAAGACCTGCGTGACGTGGTATCTCGCCCGGTGCGAGAAGGTGCTGAGTTGATGATTCTGCTGACTGACTGGCAGGCGGAAAATCGTTCTAGGTTAGAGGCTGCCGGTATGGAGCTGCATTGGCATGAGCCCGCCTGTTTGCCAAAGGGCATACTGCCGCCTGAGTTAGGCATCAACCTAGAGCGTATCCTTCGAGAGGCGGTGAGTAACGCTATTCGTCACTCTGGTGCTAGTGCTATGTGGGTGAAGATTGACCTAACGGAGGAAGAGCTTCGTCTACAGATCGAAGACGACGGCCCTACTGCCGATATCAGCACCTGGCATCCCGGCCGCGGGCTACGGAATATGCAGGAGCGCGCCCGACTTTCCGGCGGCGAGTTGGAGCGCGAAAGTCGTGCTCCCAATGGCTGCAGAGTACGGGTACGAGTTCCGCTGAAACTGGATGAATCAGCAAATACCAACGCATAGCTCACCGCATTTAGCCTCAGCCCATCACTGAACCGACGATACCTCGCCGACTGGCCTCCAGTGCCGCTTCGGCACGTGTAGATACGTTGAGCTTGCGGTAAATATCTTTCACGTAGCCGCCCACCGTATGCGGACTCAAGGCCAGTAGTTCTGCCGCCCGAGCGATGGTGTACCCCTTGGCGATAAGGGCAAGCACACTCACCTCACGCGGCGTGAGGGTTTCATCTGCCGACTCTGGCGCTGGCGTGAAAAAGCCGAGCAGACGGCTCGCGATTGATGGCGATAAAGGTGGCTGGCCGTCGGCGATGCCCTGAAGCAGACGCACCAAGGAAGGGCGGGGGCGGTCTTTGAGGACATATCCTTGGGCCCCTGCGCGCAGGGCTGGAAAAAGATGCTGATCGCCGTCAAAGATCGTGGTGACGATGCGCAGGCATTCTGGATGAGCACTGGTCAGATTCCGAAGTATCTCCATTCCCGAGCCATCAGGCAGGTTCAAATCAACTAAGGCAATCTCAGGCCGTAACGTCTCAAGCGTTGCTAACGCTTCTGACACTGTCCCTACGATATGCACGAGGATACCGGGGAAAGCCTCCTCCAATACCGACTGCAGCCAGATCTGTGCGTCGGGCATGTCTTCTAGAATCAAACCAATCTTCATACCATCGCCCGCTCTATTTGCGCATACCTCATACCTTAGCAACTACGGTTTGTGGCGCAACAGCCGTGAACACGGGGTAAGCACACTGCAGACGCTGGCGTGTTCTCCGCTCACACAGCCCATTTCATACCCCCCCATCTCGGGGTACCCCAATATTTCCACGCTATCTAGACTCTATGTCACTTACCTATTCAACAGGGAATCAAGCGACATGAATCTAAGAACTCTTCGACTTGGCCTTGCCATCCCTGCGGCCATCGTCACCGGCGCCCTTCTAACCGCCTGCGGCAGTGACAGCAGCAGTGGCAGTAGTGGCACCACTGCGCCCACCCCAAACGTAACCGGCACGGCGGCAACCGGCGCTCCGGTTATCGGTGCCAGCGTCACCGCTAAGTGCCAGAACAGCACGACTGTTTCCGGCACAACGATAGCAGGCGGTGCTTTCTCCCTAACGGTTCCCACGGCTGACTTCCCTTGCGCACTGCAAATCAGTGGCGGGAACCTACCTGCCGGCACTCCGGCGCTGTACTCTTTTGCCACCGGCAGCGGTAACTTCAACGTCACACCACTGTCTGATCTGGCGCTGGCGGTGCAAGTCAACACCTTGGCCGGCCTGACGCTGAGCCAGTGGTTTGCCAGTCCATCCAATATGAGCGCTATCGCTAGTGCCCTTGCGACAGCCTCTGATGCCTTGCGTACTGCCCTATCCACGGCCGGATACATTATTCCTGCTGCTTGGGGCGCAGGCAGTACCGCGCCATTCACCGCTACTTTTACGGCCAATCCAACCAGTGATCCTTTTGATCAACTGCTGGAAGCCTTGGCTGATGCTATCGCTGATAGCGGCACACTCGCCGACTACGCTGCATTGCGTGATGCACTGGTGGCTGGCGGTACCCTGCCAGACCCGGTTGAGCCGACTGATCCACCTGATTTGGAAATGACGGGTGATGGTGCCGCGCTTGCTGATGGTGATGGCGCGACCGGTACGCTTAATGGCACTACCTACACCTACACAGCCAACGTAGGATGGGACACATTTGGTGGCGCGACCGGCACCTTCGGGGCCTACCTGCCTGTCGGTGATTCGTTTGATGGCATAACACGCTGGCGTGTTGAGGGCCTCCCGGCTACGGTCGGCACCCATTACTGCAATAGCAGCGGCAACGGACTGCCACGCATTATGCTGAGTGGAAGCTACACGAGTGGTCAATGCGTCATCGAGGTGATTTCCGTCACTAACGGCGCGATCACCGGCCGCTTTGCTACCGAGATGATTGATATATGGGGTGATGGTGAGAGCATTGCTGGCACTGTCACCGACGGCTACTTCCGTAAAGCAGTGACGGGCGTCGGCGAGGCTTTGCCGGATGGCGAAATCGGGGCCTCATTCAAGGTTGATGGCGTCACCTACCGCCATCCAAGAGCTAACAGTCTTGCTTTCGAAGAGTTCGCCGGCATGAGTGCTTTACCTGCTAACGGTGACAGTGCTAACCCTGGCTTCCCTGTCGGAATCCAGCTACACACTGTGCCCAATGCGCTTGGCACTTACGCCTGTGATAGTCATCAGGGTAA
>DDBN01000085.1:6988-25632 GCA_002333145.1 Moraxellaceae bacterium UBA2031 | reverse complement strand
CCATCACTGGTGCGCTCACCGTAGTAGCTAACATCGCCCACGGTCAGTTCATTGTGGACCTGACGGACTTCAGCAATCGAGCGTACAACCTGCTCGGCTTTTTGTTTTAGATCTTCTGTCTGTACTTGCCCTGCGAGTAACACACTGTCGTAAAAACTGATCACGTTGACATTAGCATCACGAAAGCGCTCGTCGATCTTAATGATGTTTACTTTGGCTGTGGTTTCTATGCTTTTGTCCTGAAGGCTCATACCGATAGTGCGATCGCCAGCTGCTTTACCGATGGGCTCGGGCCCGGTAGCACTGGCGATAAGGCTGGCGCAGCCGGGCAGCAACAGGGATAGGGTGAGGGCGATGAAAATTCTAGACATCATTGGCTCCGAAAAATTCGCGATCAATTAAGTCGCAGCAACAATTAAGCACAAACAGTTGTGCTTCGTGGATGCGGGCAAGGCAGTTGCCCGGCAAGCGCAGGTGAAAATCGGTAGGTGAGATCGTACGACCAAGTTCACCGCCATCTTCGCCGGTGAGTGCCAGTACGCGGCCGCCGGCACCTTGCATGATGCGCGCTGCCTGCGCGACGTTGATAGCACTACCACTGGCACTTAAGGCCAGCAGTAGATCACCGGGGCGAGCAAGGGCTTGCAGGGGGCGGGCAAATACATCCTGAAAGCTGACATCCGCAGCGATGGCTGTCAGTACCGCGCTGTCCTGTCCCAGCATGATTACTGGAAAGGCAGGGCGCTCACGTTCGTAACGGTTAGCCAGTTTGCTGACGAAGCTCAATGCATTCGCTGCCGATGCGCCATTGCCACAGCAGAATATGCGCTGATCCTGCATCAGTGCATCCACCATGATGCGAGCGAGCGCAGCAATGTCAGTGATACGGGTTTCGGCAATGGCTGTCAGCGTTTGCATGCTGTCGCCAGTGAGTGTGAGAATTCTGTCTTGCATTACGGGGATCAGGAAATAAAGGCGCCGGGTAGCCACTCAATTTGCCATCGTTCTGCATGGCGCTGCAGGGTGACGACATCAAAACGGCAGTCGAGTGGATAGAAGTGCGGATGATGGTGGAGAAAAGCCCTAGCGCTTGCAATGATTTTTTGTTGCTTGGCATGTGTGATGCTGCCGGCCGCACCACCAAAGGCATCGTTACGGCGTAAGCGTACTTCAACAAAGAGCAAACGATCACCCTCACGCATGATCAGATCAATTTCACCGCGCCGGCTATGATAATTTCTGCAGATAAGCGTACAGCCACTCTGTTCAAGAAACTGGCATGCCGCTTGTTCAGCTTCAGCGCCGATGGTCCGCGTTGTCGGGGGGAGGGGGTGAGAGCAGAACGGTTGCCATTCCATGGCGTATCTCCGCGCAAGTGGGTAGTCGAGTCAGATGGCCTTGGTTGGTGAGCCGTAATTGTCCGGTACGCAGATCGAGAGCGTCACCATGCCGTAATAAAGTCAGTGACCTGGCAACGGTCCAGGCATCTGCCCCTAGGGCATACAGGCGATCATGGTTGGCGAGAGGCCTTGGTTGTGCCTCGTAAAGTGCTTGCTGCTCTGGGCCTGTATCTGACAGCAGCCAGGGAAGTCCGCAGAATCCGAGCCCATCTAGGTCGTTTAGTGAGGCGGTGTCAGCCGAGGGGTCCCATGCAGAAGACAGGGAGAATAATGCAGTCTTCATTCCATAATAGGTTAGTGCAGGCTGAACTTGGCTGGTTATGCCGGGGCTGGCCAAAAAGAAGCTATCTGCGCCTTTGGTGGAGTCCTTCAGTGCTTTGATGGATGCGGCAATCCCTCCCTTCTGGCGGCTATCCAGATAGTGGCTTGGCAACTTGCGGCCATCAGCCGGCTGCCAAGCCTCTTCAAAGCGAGCGAGAAAGCGGGGGGCGGTAGTGTCGTCAGCTTGGGCTAGCATATGAGGGGCTTGAATGCCGCGTGACTTCATCCACTGTACCAGCGTACTGATCTCGTCTTCGGGGGCAAGAGCCATCTGTATCAGGTTGGGCTGACTTCCTTCGCCGCGGTTTAGGGCAATAACAGTGACAGGAGGGCTGCCATCGTTCAGCAGGGCTTGAACCTGGTCGCGATCGAGAGGGCCAATGACGATACTGGCACCTTGGTTGGCTGCTAGGGCAACAAGCTCGGGGGCTGGGCTATCGCTGCTGTCATAAAAACGCAGGCGAGGGGTATTGGTGTGCGTCAGGCTATCCTGATAGTACGCTGCCAGCAGTCCGTCACGCAGACTCAGGCCAACTTGGGTCAGGCGGCCTTTTTGTGGCAACAGCACGGCGATCTCTTCTGCGCTAGCAGGAAGAGTGAGGGCAAGACCGAGTATCATGGCGGTCGGCAGGGCCATGTACTGTGTAATGTACTGTGTAATGTGCTGTGCGATACGTGAAAACATGCGGCGGACTGGGGTAATCATGCAAATGAAGGGCGTACTGTATGTGGTGGCGACGCCTATTGGCAATCTGGAAGATTGGAGTCCGCGAGCGGTCTCCACCCTGAAGGCAGTATCGGTGGTGGCGGCAGAAGATACACGGCATTCCGGACGCCTGCTCCAGCACTTTAATATTTCAACACGCCTGATGGCCGTACATGACCACAATGAAGCGGGGCGTGTTGAGGGTTTGTTGGCAAAACTGGAGGCGGGCGATGATATTGCCCTGATTTCGGATGCAGGCACCCCGCTAATCAGTGACCCTGGGTATCGTTTGGTGGCGGCAGCACAGGCAGCGGGACTAAGGGTGGTACCGATTCCGGGCGCCTGTGCGGCGATTGCGGCGCTGTCGGCGGCAGGCCTGCCATCGGATCGCTTTATCTTTGAGGGCTTTTTACCGGCACGGTCGTCAGCCCGGCGCGATCGTCTGCAGCAACTGGCCAGTGAGCCCCGAACCTTAATGTTCTACGAGGCGCCTCATCGCATCGTCGAGTGTCTTGACGACATGGTGGCTGTTATTGGGGGGGAGCGTCGTGTCGTGTTGGCGCGAGAGCTGACCAAAACGTTTGAGACAGTTCGTCAGTACTCACTTACTGAGATGCTGGCGTGGGTAAAGGCTGATCCTGATCAGCAGCGTGGCGAAATTGTGTTGGTGCTTGAGGGTATGCCGGATATGGCCGTCGAGCAGGACTGGACGGAAGCCGACCGGATACTGGGCATTCTGTTGGCAGAGCTGCCGGTAAAGCAGGCAGCTGCTTTGGCGGCCAGTATTACCGGCCACAAGAAAAATGCTTTGTATGAGCGTGCACTGATATTGAAGGGATGACCTAGCAGGCCTGATTCCTCTTGTAACGGAAGAGGGTCCTGCGTACTCTCCGCGGCGGAGTCGGCCGGGCGATCGCTGCTGCAGCAATGCAGGGGAGGAAAGTCCGGGCTCCATAGGGCAGAGTGCCAGGTAACGCCTGGGCGGCGCGAGCCGACGGAAAGTGCAACAGAGAGCAGACCGCCGAACGGCCTCACGTAAGTGGGGTGCGTGGTAAGGGTGAAACGGTGCGGTAAGAGCGCACCACGAGTCTGGTAACAGACCGGTACGGCAAACCCCACTCGGAGCAAGACCAAATAGGGTTCCATTTGCGCGGCCCGCGCAGGAACCGGGTAGGTTGCTTGAGCCCACTGGCGACGGTGGGCCTAGAGGAATGATCGTTCTCGACAGAACCCGGCTTACAGGCCGACTCCACTTTATTTTGCAGAAAATTCTGCGTTCTCGATGCCGGTGAAAGGCCGGTAGACGGGTTTCCCTGTGCAATGCAGGGTTATTGCCGGATGTTTCCAGCAAAGATGTGTAAATAATTAAAAAATCTTAGTGCCAAACAAGGTCATATTCGGCTTTAAGACGTGCCTGCAAGCTCTTGTTTTATATAGGGTTGGCAACTGCTGTTATTATGCACAGTGCTTTGTAACTAATTGATATACATAGATTTATTCCATTGTTTGGGCTTTCTGGTGCTGCCTTGACGCTGAGGCTTCGAGCTATCTATAGTTCACTATAGGTGGGGAAAAGTGCAGTTTTGTGGCGATTTCTGGAAGTTAAAACTAAGCAAGTGGATGGCACATCGTGTTTCGAGGTTACGACGAGCTCAATATGGACGCCAAGGGTCGCATCGGTTTACCGACGCGATACCACGAGCGTGTGCTCGCTGCGTGCCAAGGAAAGTTTGTCGTCACCGTTGATCTGACAGAAAGTTGTTTGGTGATGTACCCGCTACCCGAGTGGGAAGTCATCGAGGCTGGCTTGGCCAAACTCCCTGTTTCCAATCCGAACTCCTCAAAAATCAAGCGCCGTCTCATTGGTTACGCCACCGAAGTTAATCTGGATGGTACCGGTCGTCTTCTGCTGAGCCCTGAGCTGCGGGCATTTGCCGGACTGGAGAAAGCCATCGTCCTGACCGGACAAGGCAAGAAGTGCGAAATCTGGGGCAAGCAGGCTTGGGACAAGCTCCAAGCTGAAACTGGTCAGGCGGACTTCTCCGCACCGGAGCTTGCATCCGCCCTCGATAGCTTGGCGTTATAACCATGAATACCTTCGTCCACCAGACCGTGCTCCTGAATGAGGCGGTCGTATCGGTGTTGGGTACACGCAGTGGCACCTATGTAGACGCGACCTTTGGTCGAGGGGGTCATACACGGCATTTGTTGGCGCAGTTGGATGCAGGCGCTCGTGTCATCGGATTTGATAAAGACCCTCACGCCATTGCAGCCGGACAAGAGCTGGCGGCAGAAGATGGCAGATTTTCCATCGTACATGATTCATTTGCTTCAATTCTGGATGTCATGACGCGAATGGGCCTTGTTGGCCATGTGGATGGCATATTGGCCGACTTGGGCGTGTCGTCGCCACAGATTGATGATGCCGGCCGCGGATTTAGCTTTATGAATGATGGTCCGCTCGATATGCGTATGGATGTTACGCGCGGCCAGAGTGCAGCAGAGTGGATTGCGGACGTAGAAGAAAGTGAATTGGCGCGTGTGTTATTTGAATTTGGTGAAGAGCGCCATTCTCGACGCATTGCACGAGCTATTGTGCGAGTGCGGTTAGAGACCCCTATTTTGCGCACTCGTCAGCTTGCGGAGATTGTGGCAGAGGCGCATCCCGCATGGGAAAAGCACAAGCATCCGGCAACGCGTTCTTTTCAGGCAATTCGCATTTTCATCAATAACGAGCTTGGTGATATCAAGCAGTTTTTAGGCGATGCACTGGCAGTATTGTGCCCTGGTGGTCGTCTGGCGGTGATCAGTTTTCATTCGCTGGAGGATCGTCTGGTAAAGCAGTTCTTTCAGAAAGAAGCCAAGGGTGATGATTTTCCACGAGGTTTGCCGATAACCATCGATATGCTGACGCCAACATTAAAGATTGTAGGCAAGGCAATTGACCCATCAGTGGCAGAAGTAGAAGCCAATCCTCGCTCACGTAGCGCACGTTTACGTGTGGCACAGAAACTGATGGGGGTGGTGTAATGAAGCCCATGCTCCAGAATGTGATTGCCCGCTTACCGCTACTGAGTCAGGGTCCGTTTTTGTTGACACTGATAATTCTCACGCTGGTCAGCTCATCAATCGCTGTTACTTACAGCGTGCATAAATCTCGCCAATATCTTCATGAGTTGCAGAATCTGCAGGCAGCGCGCGATCGTCTGGAGACTGAATGGGGCCAATTGCTTCTTGAGCAGCATGCTTGGGGGGCCTATGGCCGAATTGGCAGGTTAGCGACAGAGCAGTTGCAGATGCGTAATCCTGCAGCAGCGGAAATCATCATGGTGCGGCAATGAGCAGCACGAATGAATTGATATTCGCAAAGCGCCATATGGTTCTGGTGTTTTTCATGACGCTCGGCTTTGTCGGCTTGGTTGGGCGTGGCTTGTATCTGCATGTCATCGATCAGGAGTTTCTGCGTCGGCAGGGCGATGCACGGATAGTGCGTGAAGAACCAATCGCTGCTCATCGTGGCATTCTTAAAGATCGCAACGGCTTGCCACTGGCAGTGAGTACGCCGGTAGTGTCGATTTATGTAAATCCTAAGGAAGCACTGGCTCGAAAGTTAGACGTTCGTGCGTTGGCCTCGGCGCTGGATCTGGATGCTACCAGTGTCTTGCGTCGCCTCAAGGCGAATAGCAAGCGTGAATTCATGTATGTAAAGCGCCATTTGTCACCCGAAGCGGCTGAAGCAGTGTTGGCCAGTGAGATGCCTGGTGTTTATGGCATGACGGAGTACCGGCGCTTCTATCCAGAAGGAGAAGTGACGTCGCACTTACTGGGCTTTACCAATCTGGATGATGTAGGCCAAGAGGGTTTGGAGCTTGCCTTTGATGAAAAGCTTCGTGGTGAGTCAGGTGCCAAAAAAGTTTTGCTCGATCGTAAGGGGCGTAAAGTCAAAGATGTGGCGCTGATTCGTCCAGCGCGTACAGGTCAGGATATTTACCTCAGCTTTGATGCGCGCACACAGTATTTAGCCTATCGCGAACTGGCGACAGCAATTGCACAGCATGGTGCCAAAGCAGGCACAGCGGTGGCGTTGGATGTGGAAACCGGTGAAGTGCTGGCGATGGTCAATCAGCCTTCATTTAATCCGAATAATCGTACAAAGTTAAAGCCTGATGAGCTGCGTAATCGTGCAGTAACAGACATGTTCGAGCCTGGCTCGACGATGAAGCCGTTTACGGTGGCGGTGGCGCTTGAGAGTGGTAAGTACACGGCACGCAGTTTGCTTAACACAAATCCAGGTAGCTATCGTGTTCACAACAAACTTGTCACAGACCATCAAAATTACGGTGTGATTGATCTGGGCACCGTCATTACCAAGTCAAGCAACGTTGGGACAACGCAGATTGCGCTTTCGTTGCCACCCGAAACGCTGCCAACTTTCTTTGCGCGTTTTGGTTTTGGAAAAAGCACCGGATCAGGGTTTCCTGGTGAAAGCCCGGGTAGATTGCAGCCGCCTGAGCGCTGGCGACCGGTAGAAATTGCCACCATGTCTTATGGCTATGGCTTGACGACAACGGCGCTGCAGTTAGCGCATGGGTATGCAACGTTGGCCAGTGGTGGAATTGCACGCCCAGTGAGCTTTACGAAAGTTGAGGGGCCCGTAAAAGGCGAACGTGTTATTGCGCAGAAAATTGCAGAGCAGTTGATTCCGATGATGGAGTCAGTGGTAACGCAGGATGGAACGGCAATGAAGGCGGCTGTTCCGGGTTATCGCATTGCGGGCAAAACCGGCACGGCGCACAAGGCTGTTGGCGGCTCCTATTCGGCAGATCAGTACATGTCTACGTTTGTGGGCATGGCGCCCGCGAGCAGGCCAAAAATAGTGCTCGCCGTTGTTATTGATAGCCCAAGTAATGGACAGTATTACGGTGGGCTGGTATCAGCTCCGGTGTTTTCCCGCATCATGGCGGAGACATTGCGCATGATGAATGTCGAGCCAGATCGTAGTGCTGAGCATCTTGCACAGCAGGGCAAGTTGCCTCTCTCGCCAATTATGGCGCGGAGGGATGGCGTATGAAAACGCTACAAATGCTCTGGCCAGATACGCCTGCAAATCATGCAGAAACAGCTATTTCGGCGCTGACGCTGGACAGCCGAATGGTGCGTCACGGCATGGCGTTTATTGCGCTGAAAGGCCATGCCCATGATGCCCGGGACTTTATTGCAGAGGTGATTAAAGCAGGTGCCGTTGCAGTATTTGCGGAGCGTGATGAAAAGTGGCCATTACAGCAGGTTATTGGTGGCGTTCCCGTGATCGTTGTGGAAGGGCTTGAGCAGCAGGTTGGCCTGATAGCCGCTCGATTCCATGATCAGCCATCGCAGCTAATGAGCGTATTGGCAGTCACAGGAACAAATGGCAAGACCAGCGTCTCGAATTTGTTGGCTGGCGCGTTTATGCGCGTTGGTAAAAAAGCGGCAGTGCTTGGCACCATTGGCAACGGTATTTATGGTGCGCTTGAAAGCTCCTCACACACCACGCTTGATGCAGTCAGCCTGCAAGCTTTGTTGGCAGGATTTCGGCGGGATGGTGCACAAGTGGTGGCAATGGAGGCCAGTTCTCATGGTCTGGTGCAGGGACGCTTGAATGGCACCTGCATTGATATTGCGATATTCACTAATCTCACGCGTGATCATCTTGATTATCACGGCGATATGGACAGTTATGCCGCGGCTAAAGGAGTCTTGTTTCGTTGGCCGGGCTTGAAGGTTGCCGTGCTCAATGCAGATGATCCGATAACATCTCAATACGAGCAGGCACTATCAGCCGATGTTCGCTGCATTCGTTATAGCCAGTCGGCAGACAGTAATGCCGATATTCGTGCGCTCAGCGTGATTCCCTCGTTGAAGGGCCTGATATTGCAAGTTGCTGCGCCAGAGGGAGAGTTCTCCCTAGAAGTGCCCCTGCTTGGACGCTTTAACGTGAGCAATATTCTTGCGGTAGTCGGTGGTTTGCTCGCGAGTGGGCTTCCTCTTGCTGATGTTGCAGAAGCATTGCGGGCCGCTATGCCAGTGCCAGGACGAATGGAGAGCTTGGTTGGTGAGCATCCTACGGTGGTGGTTGATTACGCGCATACACCGGACGCGCTGGAAAAAGCTTTATCAAGCTTGCGTGAACACACCAAAGGAAAACTAATCTGTGTATTCGGCTGCGGCGGTGATCGTGATGCAGGAAAGCGTCCGCTAATGGGCGCTATTGCAGTACGTCTGGCAGATGGCGTTGTCATTACCTCTGATAATCCACGCTCCGAAAATTCCGATGCAATTATTGCAGAAATAAAAGCAGGAGTGGGTGGTAAGCCTGTAGTAGTTGAGGCAGATCGGCACAAGGCTATTCAGCATGCCATTCATGCGGCTTCGGTTGATGACATTGTGCTTGTGGCCGGGAAGGGTCATGAGGATTACCAAGAGATTGCTGGCATACGCCACCCCTTCAGTGATTTGCAAGAAGTTAGAGCCGCTCTTGCGTCGTGGAGGTCTGTATGAATCTCTCTCAGATAGCCAAAATTCTGGATGGAGAGTTGGTGGGTTTGGATGCTGGAATCAGTTCCTTCTCGACAGACACCCGTGCTCTGGCTGAGGGCGATATGTTTATCGCACTGTCCGGCCCTAATTTTGATGCTAACAATTTTGTCGCAATCGCTGCAGAAGCAGGGGCGACAGCGGCGCTGGTGAGTCGTGTTGATCCATCAGCAGGAATACCGCAGGTGCTGGTGCCCGATACCTTCGTAGCACTGGGGCGCTTGGCCAAGGCTTGGCGGGAACAGTTTTCGTTAACGCGAGTGGCTATCACTGGCAGTGCAGGAAAGACGACCACTAAAGAAATGGTGGCCAGTATTTTTGAAGGCATGGGCCCTACACTGGCCACGCTCGGCAACAAAAATAATGAAATTGGTGTGCCACTGACGTTGCTGCGGCTTAGCGAAGCGCATCGTTTTGGGGTTTTCGAGTTGGGTGCTAATCACAAGGGTGAGATTGCTTATACCAGTGATTTGGTGGCGCCTCATGCAGCGGTTATTACCAATGTGGGTACGGCGCATCTGGAAGGCTTTGGCTCGCGTCGCGGTATTTCGGAAGCTAAGGGCGAGATTTACGGCGGCTTGGAGTCTGAAGGCATAGCAGTCATCAATCATGATGATGAATTTGCACCGTACTGGCGTGAGCTTGCTCACGAGCATTCCCAAATTGAATTTTCTCTATCATCTCCAAAAGCAGTGCATGCCAGTGATGTGCGCATGGGTGTAAATCATGCGTGGGCATTTGTACTGCATGTAGGCCTTGAGTCAGCACCGGTTCAATTGCAGTTGCTGGGGCGCCATAACGTCATGAACGCTCTTGCCGCCGCTGCATTGGCACATGCCAGCCATGTCCCGCTGGCGGCCATTGTGCGTGGTATCGAAAATACCCGACCGGTTGCCGGCCGACTTGCCTTGAGGTCCAGAGGCGAGCGCTGTGTCGTGATTGACGACACTTACAACGCGAATCCTGCTGCGGTGAAGGCTGCGATTGATGTGCTGGCAGACTTGCCGGGCCGTCGTGTGCTTGTGCTGGGGGATATGGGGGAGTTGGGGGAGGCCACAGAGTCAGGCCATAAAGAGGTCGGAGAGTACGCAAGAATGAAAAAAATAGATGCGCTCTATACCGTAGGTCAGTTTAGCAACTTTACGGCCAGTGGCTTTGGCCAGGATGCACGTGCATTCCAAGAAAAACAGTTGCTGATTGAAGAATTGGAAAAAGAACTGGAAGGCGTAGTCACCCTTCTCGTTAAAGGCTCGCGTTCTGCCCGTATGGAGCAGGTTGTCGACGCGATTGCGGATAAGAAGGAGTCTTGATCGATGCTGCTTTGGTTGGCTGAATTCCTAGCGCAGTACCATAAAGGCTTTTTGGTCTTTCAGTATCTGACGCTGCGCGCAATGCTCGGTATTGCCACGGCGCTTGCGCTGTCCCTGTGGTGGGGGCCGTGGATGATCGAGCGACTGCGCGTGATGAAATTCGGACAAGCCATTCGTACGGATGGGCCGCAGTCGCATCTTGCCAAGACAGGCACGCCTACTATGGGTGGTGTACTGATATTGGTTTCTATCGCGGTTTCGACACTGCTGTGGTCCAGTCTTAAAAATCCGTATATTTGGGTAGTGCTTGCCGTGATGGCGGTGTTTGGCGCTGTTGGCTGGGTAGATGATTACCGCAAAGTGGTAGAAAAAAATCCACGAGGATTGCCGGGCCGCTGGAAATACCTTTGGCAGTCTGTTGCAGGTATTGGCGCGGCAGTTTTTCTGTATTACTACGCACGCACACCTGTTGAGACAAGCCTGATTGTTCCGCTGTTCAAGACGATTGTTATTCCGCTGGGTGTTTTCTATGTGGTGCTGACGTACTTCGTAATTGTGGGCACCAGCAATGCAGTCAACCTGACTGATGGTCTGGATGGTTTGGCGATCATGCCAACTGTCATGGTAGCGGGTGCGCTGGCCATATTTGCCTATCTCTCGGGCAACATAAAATTTGCAAGCTATCTGCATATTCCCTACATAGCCGGCTCAGGCGAGTTGGTGGTGATCTGCGGCTCAATTATTGGTGCAGGACTTGGCTTTCTCTGGTTCAACGCATATCCCGCACAGGTGTTTATGGGTGATGTGGGGGCGCTGGCTCTTGGTGCGGTGTTGGGAGTAATAGCCGTCATCGTGCGCCAAGAGATTGTGCTTTTTATCATGGGCGGTTTGTTCGTGATGGAGACCGTATCCGTAATGCTGCAAGTGGCGTCCTTTAAGCTGACCGGGCGCCGGATTTTCCGCATGGCCCCTATTCATCATCACTATGAGCTTAAAGGATGGCCAGAAACAAAGGTGGTTGTTCGCTTCTGGATTATTAGCTTCATGCTGGTGTTGGTTGGCCTTTCTACACTGAAACTGCGGTGATACAGCAATGACGCAATTTAACGAGCGCAATGGGTTGAAGGTAGTAGTCGGTCTGGGAAAGACCGGCCTCTCCTGTGTGCGTTTTTTAAAGGGCAGGGGCTTCGCGGTGGCAGTCAATGACACGCGCGAAAATCCGCCCGGCCTTGCCGAGTTGCGTGATGAGTTCCCTGATGTGATCGTTAGCCTCGGTGGATTAGATGCTGCTCTGTTGCGCCGTGCGGATGAAATCATTGCCAGCCCAGGTGTTTCGGTAAACGAGCCAATGCTGCTTGCAGCCAGCCGCGAATCGGGTGTGCCAATTTCCGGAGATGTCGAACTTTTCTGTCGTGAAGTAAAAGCACCAATCGTTGCTATTACAGGGTCTAACGCCAAGAGCACGGTCACTACCTTAGTTGGCCTGATGGCAAAAAATGCCGGTATTGATGTGGGCGTTGGGGGCAATCTTGGGCTCCCGGTGCTCGACATGCTGCGTTTGCACGGAGAGCAGCAGATGTATGTGTTGGAGTTATCCAGCTTTCAGTTGGAGACAACACACTCATTGCAAGCAGCAGTGTCTGTTGTGCTCAATATTAGTGAAGACCACATGGATCGTTATGACTCCATGCCTGCCTATTGCGCTGCCAAGTATCGAATTTTCAACCATTGCCAGCATTGTGTAATCAATCGAGACGATGCACTCACCGCGCCAGCAATTACAAAGGGTTTGCCGACATCCAGTTTTGGCCTGAATGCGCCTGTCGATAACGAGTTTGGTGTGATCGTAGCAAATGGCGAGAAATTTCTGGCGCAGGGAGAGACTCTGCTGATGCCTGTGCGTGACATGAAAATCCGTGGTGATCACAACGTGGTTAATGCATTGGCTTGCCTGGCATTGGGGCAAGTCGCGGGCTTGCCGATGCCGATCATGCTGAAAACCTTGCGTAACTTTGCAGGCCTGCGCCATCGCTGTGAGCTGATCACTGAGAAGGACGGCATTGCCTGGTACAACGATTCCAAGGGCACTAATGTTGGCGCCACACTGGCGGCTATTAATGGTTTGGGAGCCTCTATTGACGGCAAGCTGATCCTGATTGCAGGTGGCGTTGGGAAAGGCCAGGATTTTTCACCTCTGTCACATCCACTTACGCGCTTTGCAAAAGCACTGGTTCTCATCGGTGAAGATGGCTCGAAGATTGGTGCTGCGGTGGCAGGCAGCGTGCAGAAAGTGAATGCAACCAGCCTAGTGGAAGCAGTTGAGTTGTCGCGTGGGTTGGCATGCTCAGGTGATGCCGTACTGTTATCGCCGGCCTGCGCTAGCTTCGACATGTTCAAACATTACGAAGACCGCGGCGAACAGTTTGTCACTGCCGTTAATGCTGTGTGTGGAGGTTGATGTGAAAGCATTGCCGATTCCCGCAGTGATGCCAGGCTTGATGAGCGGAGTAACATCACGCTATCTGCTCATGTTGTGTGTCGGCATTCTCTGCTGTCTCGGTTTGGTAATGGTCTCTTCGGCCTCTATGGAAGTGGGCGAGACACGTTACGGCAGTACATTCTATTTCTTGATACGGCATCTGATCTGGATGGTTATTGCGTTAGGTGCAGGCGCATTTGCTATGCGTGTTCCCGTAGCCACGCTGCAGAAATATGTACTCTGGATATTGGCACTGGCTTTTCTGATGTTGGTAGTGGTGCTGATTCCAGGTATCGGGCGCCGTATTAATGGCAGCATGCGCTGGATAGGGCTTGGCCCACTGACTATTCAGCCCTCGGAAGTGATCAAATTTGCCGTTGTTCTTTATATGGCATCGTATCTGGTGCGTCGTCAGGAAATGGTGCGTAGCCAATGGAAAGGGTTGGTTGCGCCAGGCTTAGTCGTGCTGTTCGGTGTTTTCTTATTATTGCTGGAGCCAGACTTTGGTGCCAGTGCCGTCATGGTTTCTGCCGTGATAGTGATGCTCTGCTTGGCAGGTACTCCTCTACTCCAGTTTGCTTCAATGTTCGGTTTAGTCGTAGTTGCCGGAGTGCTTGCGGTGGTTCTTGAGCCTTACCGTCTTAAGCGTTTGGTGTCATTTACCGACCCATGGGCAGATCAGTTTGATTCTGGATACCAATTGTCTCAAAGCCTGATCGCCTTCGGTCGCGGCGAATGGTTTGGTGTTGGTTTGGGGCGCAGCATTCAGAAGCTTTCCTATCTTCCAGAGGCACATACGGATTTTGTATTTGCCATTTACGCTGAAGAATTTGGTTTGGTTGGCGTGGTGATCATGATTGCCTTGTTCTGGCTATTAGTGCGCACTATTTTGCGTATCGGACAAAATGCTGAAATTGGCGGAAAGCTCTATGGTGCATACGTAGCATACGGCGTTGCCTTCGTGATCTGCATGCAGGCGCTGTTCAATATTGGCGTCAACATGGGGCTATTTCCCACCAAAGGATTAACGTTACCACTGGTGAGTTATGGTGGCTCCAGTTTGGTAATGGTGTTCATTATGCTGGGAGTGGTGCTGCGAATTGATACAGAAAATTCGCAGAATGTTCCTGTTGCAGCGAAGAGGGCGCGATCATGATGCCTTCAGTAAAAAGTGTAGTGGTTATGGCGGGTGGCACGGGAGGGCATGTGTTCCCTGCGCTAGCGGTGGCAGAAGCTTTGCGTGCACAAGGCGTGCGTATTCACTGGCTGGGCACGCGTGCTGGTATTGAAGCTGATCTGGTGCCAGCACATGGCTTTGATATCACTTATCTTGATGTCAGCGGAGTACGTGGGCAGGGCCTTGTTCGCCTCCTGATGGCACCATTCAAAATTGCTCGTAGTGTGATTGCAGCAATGCGCACGCTTAAGGTTGTAAAGGCAGATTGTGTGATTGGCCTTGGCGGTTATGTCACTGGGCCGGGTGGCGTAGCAGCACGCTTGCTGGGCAAGCCCCTCATCATTCATGAACAAAATGCGGTGGCTGGTTTTACCAACCGCCAGCTGTCACGTATGGCGACCCGTGTGCTGGAAGCATTTCCAAGTGCTTTTCCTGCTTCCGAAAAAGTGCAATGTGTAGGTAATCCGGTACGTATCGATATTGCTGCTTTACCTGTGCCTGATGCGCGCTTTGCTGAACGAAATGGCGCATTGCGTGTCCTGGTTATGGGCGGCAGTCAGGGAGCCGTCGCTCTGAACGAGTTAGTTCCAGAGGCTCTATCGCTCCTCGCAGGTCAGATGCCTATTGAGATTCGTCATCAAGCCGGTAAGAAAAACACTGAAAAAGCGGTTGCTCAATACCGTGGCCTTGGCCTGAAGGCCGATGTACTGCCATTCATTGACGACATGGCCGCGATGTATGGCTGGGCGGATCTGGCGATTTGTCGCTCTGGTGCGCTAACCGTATCGGAGCTGGCGGCTGCCGGTGTCGCTTCAGTGCTCATTCCTTATCCTTTCGCAGTAGATGACCACCAGACAGCCAATGGCCGATACCTGAGTGATGCCGGTGCGGCTTTGTTGATTTCCCAGAAAGAGCTGACAGCGGAAAAGCTGGCCCGTGAGCTACAACCATTGATGAATCGTGATGCCTTACTGAGCATGGCTCGTAAAGCACGCGCCAAAGCGCAACCAGAATCAACAGACACGGTCGTTGCGGCCTGTCTACGAGGTGGAAAATGAACAAGCGCAGCAATCGCTCGCGACTGATTGAAATCCCAGAAATGCGACGCATCCGTCGTTTGCATTTTATTGGCGTGGGCGGCGCAGGCATGTGTGGTATTGCCGAAGTTTTGCTAAATCAGGGTTATGACATCAGCGGTTCGGATATCAAAGCAGGCAAGGCGACACAGGAACTGCAGTCCTTAGGTGCGCAGATTTTCATCGGCCACCGCTCCGAGAATATTAGTGGTGCAGATGTTGTAGTGGTGTCTTCCGCGATTGATGCAGAGAATCCTGAGATTATTGCAGCCCGTGAAGCCCGTCTGCCGATAGTGCGCCGCGCCGAAATGCTAGGCGAGCTCATGCGCTATCGCCATGGCATTGCCATTGCCGGTACGCACGGCAAGACGACTACTACCAGTCTGATTGCTTCCATTCTGGGCGAGGATGGTCGTGACCCAACATTTGTGATTGGTGGATTGCTCAACAGTGCGGGGAAAAATGCACGTCTCGGCGAGAGTCGTTATTTTGTCGCCGAGGCGGATGAAAGCGATGCGTCATTTCTGCATCTGCAGCCAATGGCCGCAGTGGTCACCAATATTGATGCCGACCACATGGATACCTATGGCGGGTCCTTCGACAAGTTGAAGCAGACCTTTGTCGACTTTTTGCACAACTTGCCTTTTTACGGCCTGGCCGTGTTGTGCGGGGATGACCCGGTAATTCGCGAAGTAATGCCGCAAGTGGCGCGCCCGATCATCACGTACGGCCTGCAAGATGGAAATGATGTACAGGCTGTCGATATTCGCCAAGATGGATTGCGCACACACTTCACCGTTTTGCGTTCAGGGCATGAGCCACTGCCCATTTCGCTTAATTTGCCCGGCATGCACAACGTACTAAATGCACTGGCTGCCATCGCAATTGCGACGGATGAAAAGGTCAGTGACGATGCAATTGTTGGCGCATTGGCAGGTTTTCAAGGCGTAGGGCGTCGTTTCCAGCAGTACGGAGACTTTCCTCTCGGTGAAGGCAGTGTGTGTCTGGTGGATGATTATGGGCATCACCCGCGTGAAGTGGATGCCACGATCAAGGCAGCACGTCAGAGTTTCCCTGGTCGCCGTTTGGTGATGATGTTCCAGCCGCATCGCTATACACGTACCCGAGATTGCTTCGATGATTTCGTGCAAGTGCTTTCCACAGTTGACGCGCTTCTTCTGCTGGAAGTCTACAGCGCAGGCGAAAAAGCTATTCCCGGTGCAGATGGACGTTCGCTGGCGCGCAGTATTCGCACGCGCGGCATTATCGATCCTGTATTTGTGGAGAGTGCCACGGAACTAAGCATCCTAATGTCGCATGTGCTACAGCCTGGTGATGTGCTGTTGACGCAAGGAGCAGGCACGGTTGGTGCTGTGGCGCTGGAGTTGGCTCAAAACGGTCTCTATTTGAAGGAGGCAGTCAATTGAACTCGGAAAGCAAAAATACTGTGAATGTGGAGATGAATGTTCGTCAGTTCGGACGAGTGGCTGTACTGCTGGGTGGTACCGCCGCCGAGCGCCCGATTTCCTTGCTCAGCGGTCAGGAAGTGCTGAATGCACTTCAGGCGGCGGGCGTTAATGCCGAGGCGTTCGATCCGGCTGAGCGCAGTGTTGCTGAGCTGGCAAATTACGACCGCGCTTTTATTGTGTTGCATGGCCGTGGTGGAGAAGACGGCACCATGCAGGGTCTTCTCGAGCTGATGAANNGGCCTACCGCTCATGATCAAGCCGGCACACGAAGGCTCCAGTATTGGTATGTGCAAGGTCATGAAGGCAGAGGAGCTGCCGCAGGGATATACCACGGCAGCCACTTATGACAGTGAAGTGATTGCTGAGCGCTGGATCACTGGCAGCGAATACACCATCGTTATTCTGGGCGATCGTGCTTTGCCCGTCATTCGCCTGCAGACAGACCGCAACTTCTACGACTTTGAAGCCAAGTATCAGTCCAACGATACGCAGTATCTCTGTCCTTGTGGCTTGCCCGAAGCCAAGGAAAAAGAGTTGCAAGCACTGGCACTTGAGGCATTTCGCATTGTCGGCGCCCGAGGCTGGGGCCGGATTGACGCCATGATGGATGAGCAAGGTCAGTTCTGGCTGCTCGAAGTCAATACGGTTCCAGGCATGACAGATCATTCGCTGGTGCCGATGGCCGCCCGCGCCGAAGGCATGGCATTTCAGCAGTTGGTACTCACGATTCTGGCACAGACATTGGAGGGCTCGCAGACATGATGCAGGCCACTCGCCGCACTGTTGCTAGTGCTCCCACTCTCGCTCTGCCGGAAAAGCAGACAGTCATGCGGCACGCATCGACGCTGTTGTTGGTAGTTACCGCCATCGTTTTCCTGTGGGGAGTGGTGAAAGTAGGACAGCAATGGTTGGCAAAAACGCCTGTGGCCTCAGTAAAAGTGGATGGTGAGTTGTTGCATGTTGACAAACGCGCCATGGCAGCAGCACTGGCTCCAGTTGTTAACGGTAATTATTTTACGGTCGATCTTGTAGGCATTCATGACGTCGTGTCGACATCAGAGTGGGTGGATGAAGTACGTGTTAGCCGGCAATGGCCCGATGGTATCCGAGTCCACATTCGTGAGAAGCAGCCGGTAGCGTACTGGGGACGGCAGGGTTTGATCAGTTCGCGCGGCGAGTTATTTGCACCGATACAGACGGAGCGCATGGAAGGATTGCCAGTATTGTTTGGGCCAGCAACAAAGTCAGTGCAGGTGATGGAGCAGTATCGCGCCATGAATAGCATTCTGCGCGGACTTGGTATGACCATTATTGAGCTTGAGTTAACTGAGCGCATGAGCTGGTTTTTGCGCCTGGATAATGGCATCCGACTGGTGATTGATCAGGTCGATACCATCGAAAAGCTTCAGCGTTTTGCGTATCTCTACGAGCGACAGCTCAAGCCAGATGCCCAAAATATTGCGACGATAGATTTGCGTTACCGGAATGGCATTGCAGTAGGTTGGAAAGTGCAAAAAAACATGAAAAATCCGACGCCAAGTGTGTAATTTTTCGCGTAGAAAATTTATGATTCGAGATGGCATTTTTAATTAAAAATGCTCTCGCAAAGTGGGTAGGGATGAGATGGCAAGTTCAGCAAACAATCCGATGATCGTCGGGATCGATGTTGGCACCTCAAAGGTGGTGGCATTGGTCGGGCAGGTCACCGCCGATGGCGAGCTGGACATTGTCGGCGTTGGCATGAAGCCCTCTCGCGGCATGAAAAAAGGCGTGGTCGTTAATATCGAGCAGACCATCCAATCGATACAGGGCGCTGTTGCCGAAGCCGAGCTTATGGCCGACTGCCGCATTCACTCTGCCTTCATCAGCATTGCGGGCTCACATATTGGAGGTCGCAATTCACAGGCCGTGGTCGCCATCCGTGATGGCGAAGTTCAGCGCGGCGATGTTGATCGTGTGATTGACGCAGCCAAGTCAGGCCCTATTCCGACCGACCAACGCATTCTGCACATCCTGCCGCAAGAGTTTCAGGTGGACGATCAGGGCGACGTGCGTGATCCGCTCGGAATGTCTGGTGTTCGGCTGGAAGGCCATGTGCATCTGGTGACCTGCTCAACCAACGCCATGCAAAAC
>DDBN01000085.1:1235-6963 GCA_002333145.1 Moraxellaceae bacterium UBA2031 | reverse complement strand
GCCATGGCATTGCATACGCCAACCCAGGATGCAGACGAGATCAAAATCAAGTACGCCTGTGCCGTCGCCCAACAAGTAAACCCGGATGACAGTATTAACGTCCCGGGCATGGGTGATCGTGCGGCGCGTCGTATGTCGCGCCAGACATTGGCCGCTGTGGTTGAGCCACGTTACGACGAGCTGTTTTCTCTGGTCATGAGCGAAATCGAGCGCGCCGGCTACACCGGTAAGTTGGCTGCCGGCATCGTGCTGACTGGCGGTTCCGCCAAGATTGAAGATGCCTCGGCATTAGCAGAGTCGATTTTTCACATGCCGGTACGTATCGGTATGCCGCAGTCACTCAAGGTGGGTGGCATGGGCGAGGTGCTGCGCAACCCAATCTACTCCACAGGGGTTGGTTTGCTGATGTATGGACGCACTAAAAACCCAAACAGAAATTCAATGCCAGAGTCGACGCGCAAGCTGAATCTCGGCATGGACGGAATCGTTCAGAAGTTCAAGGACTGGATGCACCAGAACTTCTGAAAGGTGACCGGGTGAGTGGAACACCCGGCAATAGCAAAAAAAGCAGTACATTATTTTTGAGTATAAGGAGAGAGAGAATGGCGATTTTCGAGTTGGCGGACAACGTTCCGCAACACGGTGCAGCGGTTATCAAGGTCATTGGTGTGGGCGGCGGCGGCGGTAATGCTGTTGAGCACATGGTGATCAGTCAGGTGGAAGGCGTAGAGTTCATCTGTGCCAACACCGATCTGCAAGCACTGGCTAAAATGCATGCCCGTACCCATCTGCATTTGGGGCAGGGAATTACCCGTGGTTTGGGCGCGGGTGCTAACCCTGAAGTGGGCCGTCAAGCAGCAATCGAAGATCGCGACCGTATCCGCGATGCGCTAACCGGTGCCGACATGGTGTTTATCACCGCTGGCATGGGTGGTGGTACTGGAACTGGCGGTGCTCCAGTCGTGGCAGAAGTTGCCAAGGAAATGGGCATTCTCACTGTAGGCGTTGTTACCAAGCCCTTCTTGTTTGAAGGCAAGCGTCGCATGGACGTGGCAGACAGCGGTATCGAAAATCTGTCGCAGTATGTCGATTCACTGATCACCATTCCTAATCATCGCCTGCAGGCGGTGCTGGGCAAAGTCAGCATGATCGAAGCATTCCGTGCCGCCAACAATGTGTTGAAGAATGCCGTGCAAGGTATTGCCGACATGATTCTGCAGCCTGGTGTGATCAACGTCGACTTTGCCGACGTGCGTACCGTGATGTCCGAGCAGGGCTTGGCCATGATGGGTACTGGTTCTGGCAAGGGCGATGATCGTGCTCGTCTGGCAACTGAAATGGCTATTTATAGCCCGCTGCTGGATGACATTCGTCTGGATGGCGCTCGCGGCGTGCTCGTTTCCATCGCCGCCAATGAAGACCTTGGTCTGGATGAGTACTCTACCGTTGGCGAAATCGTTGCTCAGTTTGCATCGCCTGAAGCCACTGTTGTGATCGGTACTATTCTCGATCCTAGTCTGGGTGATGAGCTGCGCGTGACGGTAGTTGCTACAGGCTTGCCGAAGTCGGCTGCTGCCACAGCCTCGACGCCAATGCGTTTAGTTGCCGGTCAGCCAGCACCAGTTCCTGCTGCTCGACCAGCGCAAGGCGCTACGACAGCCGCCACTGGTACCAGCAGTGCTAGCTATGACTACGATACCCCGGCTTACCTGCGTAACCAGAAGGTGGCCAATGGCGGCACAGCACCACGCTCAACGGATGCTAACCTATTGAATATTCCAGCATTTTTGCGTCGTCAGGCGGACTGATTCCACGCTGCCTGCCTTGATCGAACCGGTCGATACTCTCTCTCCCGACCGGTTCGTTTCTCTTCCCGATGGCCTGTCTTGCGGCAGACTTTATGTCTGTTACCATCGCCTTCTCATTTCTTTGAAATAATTTGTCACATGTTGCGACAGCGCACCATCAAGAACACCATCCGCGCCAGCGGCGTAGGTCTGCATTCCGGGGAGAAGATATTTCTTACTCTGATGCCAGCCCCCGTCGATACCGGCATTATTTTCGTGCGCACTGATATTCATCCACCCGTTGAGTTGCCAGCGAAAGCATTGATGGTTCGTGATACGTCAATGGCCACCAGTTTGGTGCAAGGTGACGTTCGCCTTTCAACCGTCGAGCATCTGATGTCCGCTCTGGCGGGGCTGGGAATCGACAATGCCCGTATTGATTGCACCGCGGGTGAGATTCCGATTATGGACGGCAGTGCCGGGCCATTTGTTTTTCTGATTCAAGCTGCCGGCATCGTCGAGCAAGATGCGCCCAAGCGTTTTGCCCGCATCAAGCGTCGTGTTGAGGTCCGAGAGGGCGACAAGATTGCGGCATTTGAGCCTTACGATGGCTTTAAACTTCGCTTCACCATCGACTTTGATCACCCGGCCTTTCATGACGATCACAAGTATGCGGAAGTAGACTTTTCCACCACTGCCTATGTAAAGGAAGTGAGTCGCGCGCGTACTTTTGGTTTTATGCGAGACATTGAATACCTGCGTTCGAAAAATTTGGCCTTGGGCGGGAGCATGGAGAACGCCATTGTCGTCGATGACGAAGGTGTCATGAATGCAGAGGGGCTACGGTACGAAGATGAGTTTGTCCGTCATAAAATGCTGGATGCGATTGGTGATCTTTATCTGCTCGGCTACGGCATCATCGGTGAGTATCAGGGCTACAAGTCTGGGCACGGTCTTAATAATCTGCTGCTACGGGCGCTGCTAGAGCAGCCAGATGCGTGGGAAATTGTGACATTTAGTGACGAAAGTCAGGCGCCGATCTCCTATATCAAGGCCGAGCATCTAAATAAATCCAATTAAATCAATTAGTTGTTTGCTTTTCGGGTGTCGGGCAGTTAGAGGCCCCGTTGGTCAGGGCATGTCTTGCCAATCGGCGTATTGCTTCGCTAACCTCCCCCTGCCCAAGTGACTCGGCCAACTCCTTCAGCAATTTGCCGGTTTCCGGGCTGAGTCGCTGCAGAGGATTCGCGGGCTTTTCCCGGGATGTCGGATTTGGTGGGGCGCTCACAACCTTAATGCGCAGTAGCCCACAAAACTCGTCATGCTGGCGCAAACGCTGCAAGTGAATGCGGCTAAGATAGCGGAGTTGACCAGCGGCGGTGCTGTTGCTGGTGGCAAGAGTGAGAGTGCCTTCTTTCCACGAGGCGACATTGACCACTCGGTTTAATTGGGTGTCAAGGTAGAGCCCGAGAATTTCGTTCAGACGTGCCAGATCGTGTGCCGTCTGTTTATACGCGGCCAATGAGTCCTGATTAAGGATTTCAGCCAGTCTGGTAGTTTTGTGCAGGCGGTTGGCCATAGGTTCCTGTCCGGTTAGCCGGACTGATGGCTGCAAGTCAGGCTTCAAAGTATAGCCGGGCTTTCAGGCAAAACAGGACGAGGTAACATGAATATTATTTTATTGAGCCGTAAACGGGGTCGCCCTGTCACCGTTCAATTGCCGCCACGTCTGGTGGCTGCAGCACTGGGTGTTTTTGCTCTTTTATTTGTGGCCATGGGAGTCGGTGGGGTTTATCTGGCTTCGCATTATCTGAGTGCTCCAAGCGCTAATGTTGCCAAGACTAATGCCGCGGATGATCAGTTACGGGCTTTGAGTGCCCGGACAGCTGAGTTGCAGGCCCGGTTACTGCGGCTTGATGCGCTAGGAGAGTATCTGGCGGAGTCTGCCAATCTTAAGAGTGATGAATTCGATTTCACCAAAAAGCCTCCCATGGGAGGGCCGTTGACCGATGAGCTCACCGTGCTGGGCGATAAAACGTCCCTCGAAATGCGTCTCGATGAGCTAGCGGGAGAAATTGATTATAAAGAGATTCAGCTCGACGCATTGGGCAGTCAGCTGAGTAGCCAGCGTAAAGCTCCATCGGCGTATCTTGCGAATATGCCAGTTCGCCGAGGCTATGTAACATCCCGCTACGGCTACCGTACCGACCCCTTCACTGGCCGCACCGCTTTTCATGGCGGTATTGATTTTGCCGGCCCAGAAGGCACAGATGTATTTGCGGTTGCCCCTGGTATTGTTACTTTTGCAGGAATTCGGAGCGGCTATGGCAACGTGGTTGAAATCAATCATGGTGACAATATGACGACCCGCTACGCCCACGCCCGCAACTTGGTAGTAAAGGCAGGGGACATGGTTGCCAAGGATCAGTTGGTGGCCTATATGGGGTCGACTGGGCGTTCCTCTGGCCCGCATCTGCACTACGAGGTCATGCGGAACGGCACTCAGGTTGACCCATCAGGCTATATTGCTCACGTCGCCCATCGCTAAGCGGTAACGATTTTCAAACAGCAAGGCCCGGGATTTCCCGGGCTTTGCTGTTTCTGGACGGTGTTGTCCGTGGGCATTCAGGGGTAGAATGTCCGGCCTCCGGATCGCAGAGAGGGTTTGGTTTTGTCATGCCAGCCCCCATCTCTGACCGATGCCCCGCTCTATGACGGCACATCCCTTCGGTGTGCAGGTTAGTAGACTGGCCAAATTTAATTTCAAGAGTGGTAGTTATGTTGGGACTGGGACGCCTCGTCAGCGGGATTTTTGGCACCAAGAACGAGCGCGAGCTCAAGCGCATGAATGTGGTTGTGGCTCAGGCCAATGCCCTAGAAGAAAGCTGCAAGGCTTTGTCGGATGCAGAGCTCGCGGGCCGTACCGCCGAGTTCAAAGAGCGCTATCGCAAGGGCGAAACTCTGGATCAGCTCTTGCCAGAAGCCTTTGCCGTGTGTCGTGAAGCATCAAGGCGTGTGCTTGGTATGCGTCATTACGATGTCCAGTTAATCGGTGGTATTACCCTGCACGAAGGCCGTATTGCCGAAATGCGAACCGGTGAAGGTAAAACCCTAACAGCCACGCTACCTGCTTATCTTAATGCGCTGTCCGGTGAGGGCGTGCATGTGATCACCGTAAATGACTATCTGGCATCCCGCGATGCGGACTGGAATCGCCCCGTGTTCGAATTTCTCGGGTTGACGATTGGTGTCATTCGTTCGATGCAGCCGCCGGAAGAAAAGCGTGCTGCTTATGAAGCAGACATCACGTATGGCACTAACAATGAATTTGGTTTCGACTACTTGCGTGACAACATGGCCTTCCGTTTGGAAGACAAGTTTCAGCGCGGGCTGGCATTTGCGCTGATCGACGAAGTTGACTCTATTCTGATCGACGAAGCGCGTACTCCCCTTATCATCTCCGGTGCCAGTGAAGGCTCATCAAAACTTTATGAGCAAATCAACACGCTGATTCCCCAGCTCACCCGTCAGGCTGAAGAAGACAAGGTGGATGGTGGTCACTACTGGGTGGATGAAAAGCATCGACAGGTTGAACTGACTGAGTCTGGTCATGAGTTTGTAGAGAAATTGCTAGTAAAAATCGGTTTGCTGGCTGAAGGCGACAGCCTGTACTCGGCGGCAAATCTCGGTATGCTGCATCATGTGCATGCGGCGCTTAAGGCACATGTACTGTTCATTCGCGATGTGCATTACATCGTTCAGGATGGCGAGGTTGTCATTGTTGATGAGCACACTGGCCGTACCATGCCAGGTCGTCGCTGGTCTGATGGGCTACACCAAGCGACTGAAGCCAAGGAACGTGTGGAAATTCAAAGTGAAAACCAGACAATGGCGACCACTACATTCCAGAATTACTTCCGCTTGTATAAAAAATTGTCCGG
>DDBN01000085.1:0-1214 GCA_002333145.1 Moraxellaceae bacterium UBA2031 | reverse complement strand
TCGAGCGAATACCTGTCTAACGTGTTGCAGCAGCAGAAGATTCCGCATCGCGTGCTGAATGCTAAATTCCATGCGCAGGAAGCCGAAATCATTGCGCAGGCAGGCAGCCCCGGCACGGTGACTATTGCCACTAACATGGCAGGTCGTGGTACAGATATTCTGCTGGGTGGCAACTGGAGAGCAGAACTCGCCGCCATTGAGAGCCCAACTGAAGAGCAGGAGCGTGCACTCAAGGCACAGTGGCAGAAAAATCATGATGCCGTGATTGCTGCCGGCGGCCTGCATATCATCGGTTCCGAGCGCCATGAATCGCGTCGTATTGATAACCAGTTACGGGGCCGCTCCGGCCGTCAGGGCGATCCNNATGATGCGTTCACTCGGCATGCAGAAGGGTGAGGCCATCGAGCATCGCTGGGTCACCCGTTCTATCGAAGGTGCGCAACGGAAGGTTGAGTCGCGCAACTTTGATATTCGTAAAAACCTGCTCAAGTACGATGACGTTGCCAACGACCAGCGCCGTGCCATTTATACGCAGCGTGATTCTATTCTTGAAGCCGAATCCATTGCCGATAATGTCGAGTTGATTCATCAGGATGTGATCAATACCGTTATCAGCGAGTTTATTCCACCGCAGAGCGTCGATCATCANNCGTATTGGTGACGAAGTGGCGCAGTCATTGGAAAAGCAGTTGATGCTGCAGATTCTCGACCGCCATTGGAAGGATCATCTGGCCGCCATGGATTATCTGCGCAAGGGTATTCACTTGCGTGGTTACGCACAGAAGAATCCAGAGCAGGAATACAAGCGCGAAGCTTTTCAGTTGTTTGAACAGTTGCTCGGGGCCGTAAAGCTGGAGTTTGTGCAGACACTGGCCCGTATCCAAGTGCAGTCAGAAGAAGAAGTGGCGGCCATGGAAGTGCAGCGACAAGCAGAGGCTGATGCCATGGCCCTGCAATTCCAGCACGCGGATGTGGATGCCATCATTGCCGAAGAGCAAGAAGAGATGCGCCAGATTGCCGATGGTGAGACACCGATGGCTGCTCCAGCCCCCTTTGTTCGCGTGAACGATAAGGTTGGCCGTAATGACCCTTGTCCTTGCGGTTCAGGTAAAAAGTTCAAGCATTGCCATGGGGTAGCTGGCTGATTTTGGGAGCCCCTCGGAAAATGCCGGCTTTCTTGCCGGCCTTTTTTTGAGTTCGGACGTTGCCATTTT
>DDBN01000081.1:110212-110376 GCA_002333145.1 Moraxellaceae bacterium UBA2031 | reverse complement strand
GTCGGTACTTAGGCCCTCAGCTCGCATGATTATCGCCACTTCAGTGCAGATATCACGCATGGTGACGAGCGCATCAGCATGCTGCTCTAGTTCGCCATTTTTGCAGCGGTAAAGCGCGGTGAGCGGGTTGATGGCACAGTTAATGGCCAGCTTTTGCCAGCGCT
>DDBN01000081.1:109520-110069 GCA_002333145.1 Moraxellaceae bacterium UBA2031 | reverse complement strand
AGTTGTGGAAGAAGACAAGCGTTCAATCAGGTGAACGGGATAACCGCAGGAAAGAAGACGTACTGCCCATAGGCCGCCAATCGCACCGGCCCCCAGAATATGCCAGTGCGAGGGTGTTGCAGGCAGGGTCACGCCGTCTGAGCCTCGCCGGTCCAGCGAATGGTAATCACGGAGGATGTTTCAATAGCCTTGCTAACTTGAGCTTGGGCCAGTTCCATCAGTGCTTCTGGAGAGGGGGCCAAGGCATCCTCATCACAGGCTGCAATGGTCATGGCTGCTTTAATTGAAACAAACCCAGCGCCAGTCTTGATGGCCTTCAGATTAACGCCATCAAAGATGCGCCGGTAGCTGTGCTCGGTGCAATGNNGGTGGGTACTGTTTACGAATGGCATCAAAGTTGCTGATGGTGAGCAGCAAGCAGCAGGCAGCACCACCCCGCGAAGACACGTGTTTGATCGTGTCAGCCAGCCGACGTGCCGCATAAGCACGATTGCCTAAGCCGGTCAGACCATCAAAGGGCGATAGTTTCTTGAGCTTGGCATTGGCTTC
>DDBN01000081.1:104174-109513 GCA_002333145.1 Moraxellaceae bacterium UBA2031 | reverse complement strand
CCTTCTTTCGCCGTAAGCAGCATGACATAGGTGAAATGGTTGCAGGACTCATCCAGCTGACGAACGCGTTGACTGAGCTCCAGCCCATCCATTTCCGGCATTAGCCAGTCGGCAATGAGAATATGTGCGGGGCGCTCTTCCAGTAATTTCAGCGCTGTAGCGGCTGAGTTGGCATGACGCACATTCAGATAGCCTGCACGAGCAATAACGCGGTTGACCATCGCACTGGAAAACTTGGTGTCATCCACCACCAGAATCGAGGTATCAGTATTCGGCATATTATTATTCTCAGGCACTTAGTGCCCGTTTTGTGAACTCATTCCTTTTCTTTAACCGCCACACCTGTCTACGTCAAGGTATGCAGGACAAATGGTCATTTCTTCTGCCAGCGGAACACTCTTGCTGCAATTGCCATGAGTACGACTGACATCAGTGACAGGACTAGCAGTTCGCTGGTCACCGCCATTATACCGCCACCATCAAGCATGATCGTACGGGCGGCATTAACGAGGTGCGTGAGCGGCATCAATAGCGAGATTTGCTGGACGATTGCGGGAGCTTCATCCAGTGAAAACCACAATCCAGACAGCATCATCATAGGCCAGCTGATGATGTTGAGCAGGCCGTTCATGAATTCTAGGCTATCGATGCGGGCAGCGCAGACCAAGCTGAGCGAGATCATGCTGAGTGCGCCGAGTGCTGTGACCAGCAAAAGCAGTAACCAAGAGCCTTTGACGGGGAAGTCGAGCAGTAAGTAGCTGCCCGCAAACACGATGGCCAGTGTTGAGACACTGATGAGTAAGCGCGAAGCGGCCTGAGCGCCGAGAAACTCCAGTGACGTGACGGGGGTGGCCTGATAGCGCTTGAGTACGCCACTGTCCCGGTAGCGCACGATGACATAGCCCACTCCGTACAGGCAGGAAAACATGAGGCTCATGGAGAGGATGCCAGGAATCACCCATGCCACATAACCTACTTCCTGACCTTCTACCGTCATACGGGTAAGTTTGCCAGGCAACTGCGCCTGCAGTGTTTGTTCTAGGAAGTAAGCTTTACGGGACTGAGTATTGATCCAGTAGTGTGGCGTACCCCCCGCATCGATAAGCAGATCCAGTTGATGCCGTCCAAGGCGGTGCAGCGCTGCGCTTTTGTCTTGATACTGCACAAGATCCAAATGAGGAATATCGCGAAGCATCTGCTGAGCAGCGTCAGGGTTGCCGAGCACACCGACTTTATAGAGGTAGCGGTCATTCGAGAGAGCAAAACTGAGACCGAAAATCAGTATCAGCGGGAAAATAATCGACCACGAGAGCGATCCTTTATCGCGGATGAACTCACGATTGCGGGCATAAAGAAGCGCGAGGAAGTTTTTCATTCACTGCTCTCTATAATAGAGGATGGTCGGGGCAGAGGCATTAGCATCACGGCATCGTTGCGGGCTTGCCAAGGGACAGGCATCAAGTTAGAGAACTTCATGGATGATTTACCGGGATGATTTGAGGAAGGCTTTAGAGCCCGGCCAGCAATATCCCAGATCGCGCCGTTGGGAGCGCTGAACCCACCATGCCAATTGCCTTGAGGGGGAAGCCAGGTAATCGGCTCATCGAGTGAGGTAGTGGCCTGTACGGCAACATAGTCACCTGACAATAGCCCTGGCGCAGTGGGGTACCAGAAACGGTCTTCCGGAACGGCTTGCAGACGGGCACGCACAACATCGTTCAGTCGGGTAATAAATACGGTTGATCCATCCTGTAGCGTTACCGCCTGTGCCACTCCGGCGACGAGATCATGGTTGTTCACTAAGGTATTATTTTCCGGTACGGGCGACTCTGACCACGTAATGCTTCGGAAAAAAGGCACCAACAAAAATAGCACACCAATGCCGATCAGCAGCTTGATGCCACCGCTCAACATTTTTCGGCGCTCGAGTGTTTTATTGTTCATTGCGGGTGTCATGAGTTTATCCGCGCAACGCATGCCCAGTGAGCTTGATGAAGAGATCTTCCAGCGTGGGCGGGTGCACCTTTAGTGACGAGAGCGGGATATTTTTGGCAATAAGCAATGACAGTGTATGAGCGACATCACAGGACATGATTTCGACGGTTTCCTCACGCACTTCTACTGGCTCTGGCCAGTCTTCCGGGCTCAGCGTGAAATCGCTACGATCCAGTTGCACTCTAATCGCGTTGAAGTGCTCGCGTAATAGTGCCTGAGGTGTTCCTTCGGCAATGATGCGCCCACGATCCATAATGGCCAGTTCATCGCAGAGCAATTCGGCTTCATCCATGTAGTGTGTGGTCAGGATGATGGTCTTACCCCGAGCCTTGATGCTCTGGATAAGTGTCCAGAAATTACGTCGTGCTTGCGGGTCCAGCCCGGTGGTGGGCTCATCCAGAAAAATAATGTCAGGGTCATTGACCAGTGCAATTGCCAGTAACAAGCGCTGACGCTGGCCACCAGAAAGCTTGCCCGCGTATTGGTCGAGGTAGCCCTCCAATGAACACGCCTTGATCAAGTCAGCCAGAGGAGGTGGGTTGTCATAGAAGCGGGAGAACAGCTCTAACGCTTCACGGGTTTTCAGGAAATCCGGTAAGGCGGTTTCCTGGAACTGGATGCCAGCGCGTTCCCTGAAGTGTGCATCCGCTGGTTTGCCTTTGAACAGGATCTGGCCGCTTGTTGGTGGCGTAATACCCTCGATCATTTCAATCGTGGTTGTTTTGCCTGCTCCATTCGGGCCAAGCAGGCCAAAGCAGATGCCGGGGCGCACCGCAAAACTGACATCTTCAACCGCGGTAAACTGGCCAAATTGTTTGCGCAAATGTTCAACGGCGAGAATAGGGGGCATCTCAGTCTTTCCTTTCAGCCAGTCGTGGCTGTAACCAGAAAAAGAGGGCCAGTGCCGGTAGGACGGCAACCGTAGAAAAGATAAAAAAGCCTTCGTAGCCCATGCTCGTCACCATGAAGCCGGAAACACCACCAATCAACTTACCCGGCAGCGTAACCAGTGAGCTAAACAGAGCGTACTGAGTGGCGGTGTATTCTCGATTAACAAGTGACGATAACCAAGCGACAGCCGCGGTGCCCAGAAAGCCGCCAGCCAAATTTTCACCACCAATAACCGCCGTAAAAATGACAAGGTTACCGTGATTAACGGAGAGAAGAAGGTAGAGTAGATTGCTCACCCCACCCAGAATCATGGCGATTAGCAGTGTTTTCTGAATCCCCAAGCGCACCACTACCGCGCCGCCTAAAAAGGCACCGGCAATGCCGACCCACACGCCGAATAACTTGGAAATTGCGCCGATCTCGGTTTTGGTAAAACCGCTGTCCAGATAAAAGGGCAGTGCCATCACGCCTAACATCTGATCTGAAATCTTGAACAGGCCAATGAACACCAGCAGGCCAATCCCCAGCCATCCCGAATAGCGCCTAAAAAAGTCACGGAATGGCCCGATCATGCTGTCTTCAATGGCTTGCGCTATAGAGGTTGCCCTGACCATCACCTTGGTTTGTTCAGGCTCACGAGCCAATACAGTAACCAGCATTACTCCGATAACTGCTAGCGCCATCACTTGGTAGACGGTTGGCCATGGCAAATGATCAGCAAGAATAAGTGCAAAGGCGCCGGAACCCAGTAATGCGATCCGGTAGCCAAGGGTATAGGTAGCCGCCAGCGCCCCTTGCACTTCTTCGGGGGCAATTTCGATACGGTAGGCATCAACGACCACATCCTGTGTGGCCCCTGCAAAGGCAGCGATAACGATAATGCCGACAAAAAACAGGGCAGGGCCTTGCGGCGTAATCATGCTCATCAGCAATAAGCTGAGGGCAAGGACAATTTGCGCCAACAGTAGCCAGGAGCGTCGTTGCCCCAGTAGCTTGCCCAGCAAAGGCAATCTGACGCGGTCAACCGCAGGCGACCAGAGAAATTTTACTGAATAGGCAAGGCCAGCAAGACTCATCAAACCAATGTCTTCCAGCGAGACGCCACTGTCCTTAAGCCAAGCGGACAGCGTACCCCCCACCAGCAAGAAGGGCAGGCCAGAGGTAAAGCCAAAAAAGAACATGGTGAGTGCCGCCGGTTGGGCAAAGGCTTCACGCAGGCTGGGGGGGGATTGGTTCATGTCGGAATGGTTGTTGGGCAAAGCGCTACCTTAGCGGAAAATAGCCCATAGGGCAGGCTGCCAGTATTTACTTTCTGTGTGGTCATAAGACGATTACCACCACGGGCCGGTTACCTTGCTGGCGGTCATAACGATGCCCTCGGCACGCAGGCGCTGTCGTTGCTCCTGTCCCGATACGGAGTCCTCATCCATACCAAAGCGGCCATCCCCACGAATGACCCGCCACCATGGTGTGGCTCCACGATCCGGTAGTTCTCGCAGCACCCTGCAAACCATACGGGCATAACCAGGTAGGCCGGCACGCTTGGCAACATTGCCATAACTGGTGACATACCCCTTTGGAATACTATTCAGCACCATCAGAATGGCCTGCTGTTTTTCACCCATGGTCAGGTTCCTATGGGGGATGACGAAGTTAACGCTAACCCTTTTATTGTGCCTCGAATGCACCAGTCATGGCGACACAGCAGGCAGTGGATATGGTCTTATTGCGTTATGTTTGTGTTTGTCCCGAGGATGACGGTGTCAAGAAAGGCTATCATCCATTCCATTACACCCCTGTTTATCTAGGCCCTTATGGAGACCCCATCATGAAGACTCGCGCCGCAGTTGCTTGGCAAGCAGGCCAACCCCTGACCATTGAAGAAGTTGATCTGGCCGGCCCGCGTGCAGGTGAGGTGCTAGTAGAGGTCAAGGCCACCGGTATTTGCCATACGGACTACTTCACTCTTTCAGGTGCTGATCCTGAGGGGGCCTTTCCCGTTATTCTTGGCCATGAAGGTGCCGGTGTTGTGCTGGAGGTAGGCGCTGGAGTCACTACGCTCAAACCGGGTGATCATGTGATTCCGCTCTACACACCTGAGTGCCGTCAGTGCAAATTTTGCCTGTCGCGCAAGACTAATCTTTGTCAGGCCATCCGCTCCACGCAAGGGCAGGGTTTGATGCCCGATGGTACGTCGCGGTTCTCGCTGAATGGTGAACCCATTCTGCATTACATGGGCACATCCACTTTTGCCAATCACATCGTCGTACCGGAAATTGCGCTGGCAAAAATCCGTNNGCTGTTGTGTTCACTGCTAAAGTTGAGGCCGGTGCCAATGTTGTTGTGTTCGGCCTTGGTGGTATTGGCTTGAATGTGATTCAGGGTGCAAAGCTCGTTGGCGCAGACAAGATTATTGGCGTGGATTTGAATCCAGAGCGCGAAGCGCTCGCCCG
>DDBN01000081.1:9798-104146 GCA_002333145.1 Moraxellaceae bacterium UBA2031 | reverse complement strand
GCACCAGCGGGGGCCGAAATCAGTACGCGCCCCTTCCAGTTAGTGACAGGGCGAGTCTGGATGGGCTCTGCTTTTGGTGGCGCGCGCGGCCGGACCGATGTGCCAAAAATCGTCGACTGGTATATGGAAGGAAAACTCAATATTGATTCCCTCATCACGCATCACTTGAAGCTAGAAGAAGTGAATAAGGGCTTTGATTTGATGAAGAGTGGCGAGTCTATTCGCTCGGTCATCGTGTATTAAAATTTGGGTGTCGGCTTATGTCAGAACTGCAGTTATTGAGCGAGCACGCCTGTTTTGGTGGCGTGCAACGCTTTTACCAGCACGAGTCCGCTGCCATTGGCTTGCCAATGAAGTTTGGTGTCTATCTGCCACCACAAGCGCAAACAGAAAAAGTGCCAGTGCTGTTTTATCTAGCAGGGCTCACGTGCACAGAAGAAACATTTGCCATCAAGGCAGGCGCACAGCGCTTTGCTGCCGAGCATGGTCTTGCCCTGATCACGCCAGACACTAGCCCCCGTGGCGCCAATGTGCCCGGCGAAAGCGATGGCTGGGACTTTGGCGTGGGTGCCGGCTTTTATGTTGATGCAACGCAAGAAGGGTGGTCATCGCACTACCGCATGGAAAGCTATATCGCGGATGAGTTGCCTGCACTTCTGGCGCAGACACTGCCATTGGATATGCAGCGCGCGGGTATCTTTGGTCACTCCATGGGCGGGCATGGTGCTCTTACCCTCGCACTCAAATACCCCACATTGTTCCGCTCTGTATCAGCCTTTGCTCCGATTGCCGCCCCCACGCAATGCCCTTGGGGAGAGAAAGCGTTCATGGGTTATCTGGGTGCGGATCGCGATGTATGGAAGCATCACGACGCCAGTGAGTTGATGGCTAAAGCGAAGGCACCATTTAACGGCGGTATCCTGATCGATCAGGGGCTAGCGGATAAATTTCTGCCGGATCAACTGCACCCAGAGAAGTTTGAGGCAGCCTGTGCAATGGCAGGCCAGCCGCTCACCTTGCGTCGGCATGAAGGCTATGACCATGGCTATTATTTCATTGCCACCTTCGTTGCTGATCATATTGCACATCATGCTGCTGTGTTGCGGGGCTAATCGGGGATGGTAGGTTGGTGCTGGCGAGGCGGACCCGTTATGGGACATGCCAGCCTCCTCTATACTGACCGAGGCCGAGGCATATACAGCAAGCGGAGTGCTCAGACTGTCCAAGGCACTTTTGACCATTCGATATCGATATGGCGGGAGACTCATGCAGCCTTGGTTGCGATGGCTTGATCAATGTTGCATTAGCCCCATTGGTTCTTAGATATTGCCCTTGAATCCCTAAATATCATCCCCATCAAGGTTCGCATACCCGGTCTCATGGCCGGGATTTTCCCCCGAATCCGCTACTTTGGCGGGTTGGTGCGTCCGCAGACTGGCGCTCTCATCTTGGGAGTGCTAAAGCGGCGCCCTGAACTTTGGGTTATGGCCCTGTAGGGCCGGCTGTTACATCTTATCAAGGAGACTATCGATGAAACTTCGTCCTCTGCATGACCGTGTTGTCATTCGCCGCGTTGAAGAAGAAACCAAGACCGCTGGTGGTATTTTGCTGCCGGGTTCCGCCGCCGAAAAGCCTTCACAAGGTGAAGTCGTTGCCGTTGGTAATGGCCTAGTGGCCGAGAACGGCGACGTGCGTCCGCTGGATGTAAAGGTTGGCAACAAGGTCCTGTTCGGTCAGTACTCCGGTTCTACCGTAAAGGTAGATGGCGAGGAGTTCCTGATCATGAAGGAATCCGAAATCTTTGCTGTAATTGAAGGCTGAGCAGTCCTTAGTCGACTGGCTTCATCGTAAACAGAATTTTAGAGGTTTTAGAAAATGGCTGCTAAAGACGTAAAGTTTGGTGATACCGCCCGTGCCCGCATGATTGCCGGTGTGAACATTCTGGCCGATGCCGTTAAGGTGACCCTTGGCCCTAAAGGTCGTAACGTTGTTATCGACAAGTCCTACGGCGCTCCGCTGATTACCAAGGACGGCGTGACCGTTGCCAAGGAAATTGAGCTCAAAGACAAGTTTGAAAACATGGGTGCTCAGCTGGTTAAGGAAGTTGCTTCCAAGACTGCCGATGTCGCCGGTGACGGTACAACAACGGCGACTGTGCTGGCCCAGAGCATTCTCAACGAAGGCCTCAAGGCCGTCGCTGCAGGCATGAACCCGATGGACCTGAAGCGAGGCATCGACAAGGCCACTAGCGCCGCTGTCGAAGCCATCAAGGCCGTTGCCGTTCCTTGCAAAAACACCAAGGAAATTGCCCAGGTGGGTTCCATTTCCGCCAACTCCGACACTCGTATCGGTGACCTGATCGCTCAGGCCATGGAAAAAGTGGGCAAGGAAGGCGTCATCACTGTGGAAGAAGGCTCCGGCTTTGATGACACACTTGATGTTGTAGAAGGCATGCAGTTTGACCGTGGCTATGTCAGCCCGTACTTCATCAACAAGCAGGATTCCATGACTGCTGAGCTTGATGCTCCTTTCATCCTGCTGGTTGACAAGAAAATCTCCAATATCCGCGACATGATCCCGGTACTGGAAGGCGTGGCCAAGTCTGGCAAGCCTCTGCTGCTGATTGCCGAAGACGTTGAAGGCGAAGCATTGGCCACTCTCGTGGTGAATAGCATGCGCGGTATCGTTAAGGTCTGTGCCGTTAAGGCTCCTGGCTTTGGTGATCGTCGTAAAGCCATGCTGCAGGACATCGCTGTCCTCACTGGTGCCACCGTGATTTCCGAAGAAATTGGCATGAGCTTGGAAAAAGCGACCCTAGAAGATCTGGGTACCGCCAAGAAGGTCATTGTCTCCAAGGAAAACACCATCGTTATCGATGGCGCTGGCAACAAGGCTGATATCGAAGCACGCGTTTCCCAGATCCGTACTCAGATCGAAGATGCTACCTCTGATTACGACAAGGAAAAGCTGCAGGAGCGTGTTGCTAAGCTCGCTGGTGGCGTTGCCGTGATCAAGATCGGTGCTGCCACCGAAGTTGAAATGAAAGAAAAGAAAGACCGTGTTGACGATGCTCTGCACGCCACTCGCGCTGCTGTTGAAGCTGGCGTGGTTGCTGGTGGTGGTACGGCGCTGGTGCGTGCCATTGCTGCTCTCGACAGCATCAAGGGCGACAATGCCGACCAGGTGGCCGGTATCAATATCCTGCGTCGTGCCATGGAATCACCACTGCGTCAGATCGTCACCAACGCCGGTGCTGAAGCTTCTGTAGTTGTGAACGAAGTGAAGAGCGGCAAGGGTAACTATGGTTACAACGCTGCCAATGGCGAATACGGTGACATGATTGCCCTCGGCATTCTCGATCCAGCCAAGGTCACCTTCACGGCTCTGCAGAATGCCGCCTCCGTGGCTGGCCTGATGCTCACCACCGAAGCCATGATCACCGATGCACCGGAAGACAAGGGCTCATCCCCTTCGATGCCGGACATGGGCGGAATGGGTGGCATGGGCGGCATGATGTAATCTGTCTGTACCCCTCGTTGTACCAACAAACCCTGCTTCGGCGGGGTTTGTTTTTTGGTGTTGATAACAAAAAGGGGGGGAGGATGGCCTTTCGCCCTGAAAGATGAGCGAGACTGGCCGTTCATGCCATCAATTGTTGAGACGCATCACGCTAAGTGATACAAAGCGCGTACCGATACAGTCGGTCAGGTGTCATTATGGCAACCTGCATGGAAGATAAGAAAAATAAAAGAGAAGAGGGGTCTATGCGATCCATTATTACCGTGTCAGCTGCCTTGCTGGCAGTGACGGCATCAGTTGCCCAAGCAGATCAACAATTATGCATGGATCTGGCTGCCCGTTATTCCCAAGCACCTAAAAGTCTCAAAATTGGCGAACTGGATGAGCTCAAGACGTGCATCAATGCCATTCAGCGCGAACTTATCAGCTCATTGGGCGATGCATCTACGCCAAAAGGGCAGGTGATCATTGCCCGTCCACACGCCGTTCCTGTTCTCCAGGATGCTGAATAAGCCACAAGCCCTTTGGTCAGACGCACTCTTGCTGGCGGCCTTGTTCTTGCTGTTTGCTTTGATGCCCATGGCCAGCGCCCCTCTTGAGTACCGACGTGAGGCTATCTCCGCAGCGCAGTTGTGGCGGGTATTCACCGGTCATTTTGTACATCTCAATATGGCGCATGCCGCCATGAATGCGCTGGGCACACTCCTTGTCTCTCTGGTTTTTGTCCGTGAAATCAGTCGGCCTCAATGGTGGTGTCTGGTGCTCGCAGCACCTCTCACGATATCGCTGGGCCTCTGGATCAAGCAGCCAGAGCTTCAAGGCTATGTCGGCTTCTCTGGGGTGCTCCATGCCTTACTTTATCTCGGCGTGGTGAGGCTGCTTGCTACTGCCCCGATACTGGCCGCCAGCATCCTGTTATTACTGGTGAGTCGCCAGATATGGGAACAGACCAGTGGCTATAACCCCGACTATTTACGCGGAGTGATTCATGGCCGGGTCATGCCAGATGCCCATCTTTTTGGTGGGTTAACCGGGATGGCTCTGGGCAGCTTTACGCTCTGGCGTGACTATAGGGCTGGCCGGCTTGGCAAGGACAACTCGAGTGGCTATAGTTCCAAAACTGGTCCAACGCCTGACGCCTGATACCTGATACCTGATGAATACCGGCCACTTTTGCCGCTTCGCTGCTGTCTTCCGTGTATACGCTGCTGTACATCGCGCCTTGCCGCTGCTGCCCTTGACGGGCTGATTATCTTTTTCGTTTTTCCATACGGGCTTGATAACCGCAGCGCCGCTGATGAGGCGGACTTAACGATTTGTAAAAGAGACTTGTCATGAGTAAACCGCAACTGATCATTTTTGATACCACCATGCGCGATGGCGAACAGAGCCCTGGCGCGTCCATGACACTTGAGGAAAAGGTGCGTATCGGCAAGGCGCTTGAGCGTATGCGCGTTGATGTGATTGAAGCGGGCTTTGCGATTGCCTCGCAGGGAGACTTCGAGGCTGTTCGTGCAGTGGCGGAAGCGGTAAAAGACTCCCGCATTTGCTCGCTTTCACGTGCTCGTACAGAAGATATTGATCGTGCGGCAGAAGCGCTCAAGCCCGCTAACGCAGCCCGTATTCACACGTTTATTGCGACATCGCCCATCCATATGAAGTACAAGCTTCGCATGGAGCCAGATGCGGTAATCGAGCAAGCCGTTCGTGCAGTAAAGTACGCACGTAACCTTGTCGATGATGTCGAGTTTTCCTGCGAGGATGCTGGTCGTTCGGAAGTTGATTTTCTCTGTCGGGTTATCGAAGCAGCCATCAATGCTGGTGCTCGTACCATCAATATTCCCGACACGGTGGGCTACGCCATTCCCGGTCAGTTCGGCGAGTTGATTGGTCAACTGATCCAGCGAGTACCGAATGCCGATAAGGCGATTTTTTCAGTGCACTGTCACAACGACCTTGGCTTGGCCGTTTCTAATTCCTTGGCAGCGGTACTTAACGGTGCTCGTCAGGTTGAGTGCACCATTAACGGTCTTGGCGAGCGCGCTGGTAATGCGGCGCTAGAAGAAATCGTTATGGCGGTACGCACACGTCCCGATCTTTTTCCGGTGGAAACTCGCATCAATACCGCCGAAATTGTGCCGACCTCACGCCTTGTCTCTAGCGTGACCGGATTCCCGGTACAGCCTAACAAAGCCATTGTTGGTGCTAATGCTTTCGCCCATGAGTCTGGCATCCATCAGGATGGTGTACTTAAGCACCGTGAAACGTATGAAATCATGAAGGCCGAAGATGTAGGCTGGAATGCCAATAAAATGGTGCTCGGCAAACACTCCGGTCGAGCGGCTTTTCGTGCCCGTCTTGAACAACTCGGTATTGAGTATGGTTCGGATGAGTCATTCAATCATCTGTTCGTGCGCTTCAAGGAACTCGCCGATAAAAAGCATGAGATATTTGATGAAGATCTCAATGCCTTGGTCAGCGATACGCTGCAAGATGTCGAGGAAACCTTCAAGCTGGTTAGCTTGGAGGTCACCTCCAAGACAGGGACTACGCCAGAGGCTAAGTTAGTGTTGTCTGCCAATGGTGTCGAAAAGCCTGTGACGGCCACAGGTTCTGGCCCTGTTGATGCGACGTTCCGCGCTATCGAAGCTGTTGCCAACTCTGGTACCACGCTGGAGCTTTATTCCGTTAATGCCATTACCTCAGGCACAGACTCTCAAGGTGAGGTGACCGTACGCCTGAGTCAGGCAGGTCGTATCATCAACGGCCATGGGGCTGACACCGATATCGTGATTGCCAGCGCCAAGGCCTATCTCAATGCCCTGAATCTGATGCGCTCGAGCAGCACACGTGAGCATCCCCAAGGCGTGACCGGAGTCTAAGTAATGGTCATGAGCAGCATGGATGAAGGGCGGCGTCAGGCGTATCTGGCATCTCTCGGCCTGCCGCTCTGGACGGCCCGACATGATGTGCCCGGTGCGTCTCCATCTTCGTTGCTGGTGTTTGAGCCTTTTCTTCGCGACCAGCCGGAAATCTATCCTGTTGAGCCTGAGATGGTTCAACAGGATAGCGCTGAGCCTGTTGTCAGCGCGGCCGTCGCNNAAGCGATCCGATAGATCCAGCGCTTGAGGGGCAGATAGCCTCGACTACTCGATCGGCTACCCGATTTACGCTTCGTGTTCAGGCGTTAGCACCCAGTTGGCTGGGTGTTGTTGCATTGGGTGATGTTCCTGATCTTTCAGCCAGTGAGCATCGACTGTTAGCAGCCATCAGTCATGCCTTGGGCGCCTCGCCGGATTTTAGTGGATCAACCAGCCTGTTGCGCTGGCCCCTGAACAATAACCCCAGAATGGATCATAGCGAGGCTGCTGCCATCGACTGGTTGCGGAATGCCATGAAAATACCGGAAGGGTCGCGCTGTGTGGTGCTTGGCGAGGCGATATCCGTCTTGATTCGGACGGCGTTACCGGCCTCTACCGTAATGGTGGCAGGGCCGTCGCTGGCGACTTTGTTGGCTACACCTCTGGCAAAAAAATCCTTATGGTTATCGCTGCATGTCTGAGTTCAGCATCCGTCTTATGACCACCGCCGATCTGCCTGCCGTTTTGTCTATAGAAGCTCGTGCCCATAGCTTTCCGTGGACGTCAGGCATCTTCGAAGATGGCTTAAAAAGCGGTTACTACATGACGGTCATGGAGCAGGGGGCTACCGTCATCGGTTATGGCGTGGTGCAGGTCATTCTGGATGAGGGGCACTTGCTCAACATCACCATTGATCCCAAACGTCATGGCAAGGGGCTGGGGCGCCAGTTGCTGCATCATCTGCTGGATTACGCACGCAACCGCACCGACACTCTGTTTCTAGAAGTTCGCCCTTCCAATATTCATGCAGTTGGCCTGTATCAGGCAGAAGGATTTAACGAGGTAGGGCTACGCCGTAACTACTATCCGGTGGCGGGTGGGGGGCGTGAAGATGCTATGGTGATGGCTATGGCGTTCTAGGGTTGTCTGAATAATCTGCAACACCCGTCGTATTGCCCGTATAATCGTCACCTTTCTGTCAGACCTGCCGTAGCCAAATACCATGAGCCTTGCCGAACAAGTCGCTGCCGAAGTTGCTGCGCGTCGTACCTTTGCGATTATTTCCCATCCTGACGCCGGCAAGACCACCATTACCGAAAAGTTGCTGCTTTGGGGTAAGGCCATTCAGGTGGCCGGGACGGTGAAGTCGCGCAAATCCGACCGCCATGCCACATCCGACTGGATGGAAATGGAAAAGCAGCGTGGGATCTCCATCACTACCTCCGTCATGCAGTTTCCTTACCGCCACTGCACGGTGAACTTGCTGGACACTCCTGGTCACGAAGACTTCTCTGAAGATACCTACCGCACGCTGACGGCCGTGGACTCGGCGCTGATGATGATTGACGGCGCAAAAGGGGTTGAAGATCGTACCATCAAGCTGATGGAAGTCTGCCGCATGCGCGACACGCCCATCATTACCTTCATTAACAAGATGGACCGCGAAACTCGTGAGCCTATCGATTTGTTGGATGAAGTTGAGCGGGTGCTCAAGATCAAGTGTGCTCCGGTTACCTGGCCCATCGGCATGGGTCGTGATTTCAAGGGCGTGTATCACCTTATCGAGAATCGCATCTATTTGTATCAGCCTGGTCATGGCTCAGAACTGATTGCCGACAAGATTATCGAAGGCTTGGATAATCCTGAGCTTGATGCGGTTATTGGTGATGATGCCGCTAATCTTCGTGATTCGCTGGAGTTGGTGTTAGGCGCCAGCCACGAATTTAATCTGGATGAATTTCTGGCTGGCAAGTTGTCTCCCGTATTTTTCGGAACGGCGCTGGGCAACTTCGGTGTAAACCACGTTCTCAATGGCTTCACTGACTGGGCTCCGCCTCCAACTGCCCGTCAAGCAATGGAGCGCGAGGTTAGTGCGACAGAAGAAAAATTTTCAGGTTTCGTGTTCAAGATTCAGGCGAACATGGACCCTAAGCACCGNNCTGCATAACCACGGCACCATTCAGATTGGCGACACGTTCACTGAGGGAGAAGAGCTGCACTTCTTGGGTATTCCGCATTTTGCCCCCGAACTTTTTCGCCGTGTGCGCCTGAAGGATCCACTCAAGAGCAAGCAGCTGCAGAAAGGGCTGAAGGAATTGTCGGAAGAGGGCGCTACTCAGGTCTTTATGCCGCAAATCAATAATGACCTCATTCTTGGGGCCGTCGGCGTGCTGCAGTTTGATGTGGTCGCTTATCGTCTGCAGGATGAGTACAGGGTCGAATGCGTGTATGAGCCGGTTAATGTGGCCACCGTTCGCTGGGTATCGTGTGACGATGAAAAGAAATTCAACGAATTCAAGAAGAAAGCCAATGATCAGCTCTCACTTGATGGTGGTGGTCATCTCACGTATCTCGCGCCTAGCCGCGTCAATTTGCAGTTGATGCGTGAGCGCTATCCGGATATCCAGTTCCACGAAACCCGCGAGCACTGATTGCTCGCGGCGACCTTACGCGCTAGCGTTGAGGCATGGCTCTCCTGACTGGACTTATCGACACCCATTGCCACTTTGATGTGGATGACTTCGACGCTGACCGCGCTGAGGTTGCTGCACGCGCACTTGCTGCGGGTGTCGATACCATCGTGATTCCTGGCTATATCGCCTCGCAATGGCCAAAACTATTTCAGGTTTGTGACAGTATCCAGCAGCCGCGATTGCTGCCCGCGCCGGGTCTGCATCCTTGTTATGTTTCCCAGCATGAGCACGCTCACCTGAGTGAGCTAGAGCGACTATTGCAGGCTCGTCGGGATATTGTCGCCGTCGGCGAGATAGGGCTCGATTACTTTGTGCCGGAACTCAAGGCCCCTGAACTTAAAGCACAGCAGGAATTATTTTTCCGCGAGCAGTTAGTGCTGGCCATGCAGTATCACAAGCCAGTGATACTGCATGTTCGTAAAGCGCATGCTGAAGTGATGGCAATTCTGACTGAGATGAAATTTCGTGAGGGTGGCATTGTGCATGCCTATTCCGGCGGTATTGAAGAGGCTAAGCGTTATGTCCGAATGGGATTTCGTCTGGGGATTGGTGGGGCACTGACGTATGATCAGTCAAAACGTTTGCGCACCGTAGTGAGTGAAATGCCTTTAGAAGCGCTGGTGCTGGAAACCGATGCTCCTGACATGATACCTGCACCTCATCGTCAGGCAGGAGAGCGGAGGTCCAGAAACTCTCCAGAGTTTTTACCATCGGTTTTGGCGGCATTAAGTGAGCTTAAGAAAGTTTCACCAGATGAGTTGGCGCTGATTATGCGGCAACAGAGTAGTCTTGCTCTGCATATACCTGACTCATTAAGCTTCTAAACTTCGTGCTGAAAGGAGATAAGTAGATGTTTTCCATCTTATTTGCACTGTCGATCATGCTTTGGATGTGGGCTGCGGTAATGCGACATGCGGTTGTGGCAATGGCGGCATCTGCCAGCCCGGCACAGCAGCGCGTTTATCTTGGTATGGCGGTAGGGGCAGGAACCGCTGTACTGCTGGCGCTACTCGCAAAAATGCTACCGTTATCGCTGCTGACGGCAGGGTGGAGCCAAGAGCGTTTGGCGGATGTGGTTAGCAGTTCTGTATTGGTGGCGTGCGTTGTTGTTGTGATGGCACTTTGGAGATCGCATTATTTACTTTCTCAGCTCGTTGTTGGCGGCAAGTCGGGCAAAGCAAATACCTTTCAAAGAAAAGACGCTAAGTAAGCGTCTTTTTAATTATTTTAGAGCGAAATTACATGAGCTTGTAGTAGCTTATCAGTGATCTGCTCACTGTACCGACCGACTACAAACGGCACATTATTTTCGTTAAAATTAATGAGTGAGTTTTTCACGAAGCCCCAGCGAATCGTGATGTCCTTGAGCAGAGGTCCAATCTTTGGGTGCTTGCCGTAGAATCTATTCAGTTGGCCAAGCTGGTCTCCAAACTTTATGGCCAGCTTGGCGATGTCAACATTGCCGTTGCGAGAAGCAACAATCGCACCGCCAAAGTAGTCTGCTGAGAGCTTTAAATACGCAGCAGTCATCGTCTGCATGGTGACATACTCGTCATAAAGCATATCAGCCATCTTGTTAACAGCCACAGTTCCAGTTGCTCGTTGCACCTTCATGCTGACATGAAGAGCTGCAGTCAGGTCGATTAGAGCGGCATCAACTGCAATAATGCTGTCAGTATCGGCTACTCCACCCTCCGCCGTGAATTTAGCTGTTGTACAGGCGTGCTTCAGTGCATCCCATTTCAGTTGCAGGGCAGGATTATCAGCTTTGGCAATATAAGAGTCGCCTTCGCTAAGCATGGTCTGCATCTTGCGGTACTGCTGTGGGTCGCGGTTAAGCACGTTGTATAGGTAGAATGATGTAGCTGCGCGATACGCAGCCATTTCGACTCCCTGCAGTGTATGAATAGCCTGGACAGCTGGGCTGGTTGTATTTGCTGCGGGGAGAGCAGGTACAGCGAGAGCAGTATGAGCTGCGGAGGAGCAAAGTAAACCGGTTACAAGGGCCAGATAGGTAACTGTCTTGTGAATCATCATTGCCTGCCTGGTAAGAATTCCGGGAGGGTTGTCAATTTTACCTGACATTCATTTCTTGTATAAGGATTAACTGACTGGCCAGTGTCGTATGGCCATAGTGGCCGATGAGTGGAGCTTATTGGGTCGTAGGCTTCAGAAAGCTTCGCATAAAAAGGCCACTTATGGTGGCCTTTTTATGCGAAGCGAGTATTAGATCAGTTCAATGGCAACAGCTGTTGCCTCGCCCCCGCCGATACAAAGAGTAGCAATGCCCTTTTTGCCGCCTGTCTGACGCAGTGCATGAATCAGGGTCAGAATAATACGAGAGCCGGTGGAGCCAATCGGGTGACCCAGCGCACAGGCACCGCCATAGATATTGACTTTTTCATGAGGGATTTTGTGATCTCTCATGGCCACCATGGCCACCATGGCGAAAGCCTCATTGATTTCCCACAGGTCTACATCGTCAGCCTTCCAGCCGGTTTTCGCGAGCAAGTTGCTGATGGCGCCTGTCGGAGCAGTCGTAAATTCGCTTGGTAGCTGTGATTGTGTGGCATGGCCAACAATACGTGCCAGTGGCTGCAGTCCACGAGCCTTGGCAATGCTTTCTCGGGTCAAAACCAGTGCAGAGGCACCGTCTGAAATAGAGCTGGCATTGGCAGCCGTGATAGTGCCATCTTTTGCGAATGCGGCTTTCAGAGTAGGGATTTTTTCTGGGTTGGCATTGCCGGGCTGCTCGTCAGTATCGATCAGTGCTTCGCCCTTGCGCGTCTTTACAGGTACGGCAACGATTTCGGCTTTAAAATGGCCGTTGGCAATGGCGGCCAACGCACGCTTCAGGGATGCGATGGCAAAAGCATCCATATCTTCACGGGTCAGGCCGTTCTTGTCAGCGGATTCCTGTGCAAAAGAGCCCATCAGGCGGCCAGTCTTGGCATCCTCAAGGCCGTCTAGAAACATATGATCCTTAACTTCCGAGTGGCCCATGCGCAGGCCTGCGCGAACCTTGGGAAGTATATAAGGAGCATTGGTCATCGATTCCATGCCGCCGGCCACCATAATATCGTTGGTTCCGGCCTTGATCAGGTCATGAGCCAGCATAGTGGCCTTCATACCCGAGCCACAGAGCTTGTTGATGGTGGTGCAACCCGTTGCAGTCGGCAGGCCGGCATCCAGTGATGCCTGACGGGCAGGGCCCTGCTTAAGGCCTGCGGGCAGCACGCAGCCCATAATAACTTCCTGAATGTCTTCCGGCTTCAGGCCTGCGCGGCTCACGGCCTCACGAATGGCAATAGCGCCCAGTTCTGTGGCAATGCATGGCGTGAGAACGCCCTGAAATCCGCCCATGGGGGTGCGTGCACCGTTAACAATGACAACAGAATCTGTGCTCATGAATGACCTCGTTTGCGGGGCGTTATGAAGTGAAGTGATCAAGGGGTGTCACAAAGGGGCAAAATTATAGCGGGCTATGCCTTGGTTGTCCCAAATTACGCATAAAGACCACACTACTATTCAGGTGACTGTCGTTAATGTTGATGGTATATTACTCGCCGTTTTGGCTGGTATATCAGCTCTGCTATGCTCAGTGGGTACTCTCGAGCAGGTAGGAAGCTCAACAGAGATAAAGAGATGGACATCATGAAGAAGCTTACATTGTCGTCATTGACCGCTGCGATTGCGTTGTCAGCGCAGGGTGCAGTAGCGGGTGTTGCCTTAGATCCTCAAGCGATTAATCTTGAGCCGTTTCAGTTGGTTCCACTGCTGGGCGCCCAGATGATTATGGATGACAACATCTATAATCTCAGCGCTAATGAAGTAGATTCCATGATTTTTGTGGTCAGCCCATCGGTCAGTCTGTCTGCTCAGGATCGTGATAATACCTATACATTGTCCTACGGTATTAATGCTGGTTTTTACTCAGAAGATGGCGATAACAATTATATTGACCATTCATTGAGTGCAGGGGCAGGGCTCAACATGTCCTCCCGGGCCAAGCTCGATTTGGGTGCATCTTTTAGCTTGCTTCATGATGACTTGGGAACGGGAGCTACAGAAGGTATTGGCGCAGCAGCTATTGCCGCACTATCCGAGCCTGACCAGTACCGGCTAGCCGGCTTGAATGGTGGAATAACCTATGGAGCAGAGGGTGCTCTAGGGCAAGTTGTGGCAAACTTAGGCTTAACTAATAAAAGTTATGATCGCACTGCTGCAGCTGTAGCGCGTGATCTGGATACGCTCAACTACGGTGTTGGCCTTCGCTACCGTGTAATGCCAAAAACCAAGGTGACGTTTGATATTGAGCGTTCGGAAGGTAGTTACAAGAATGCCGCGACTGCGAATCAGTCAGACTTCGAACAGACAGCATTTCTGGTAGGAGCCACTTGGGAGAACAGTGCACAGACTACTGGCCGAATTCGTATGGGACAGACTGAGCGTAAGGTTGCAAGTGGCTTTGATAAATCGGGCTTTACGTATGACGCTAATGTTACTTGGTCTCCAAGAGAGCTGACACGATTCAATTTTGGTCTCTCTAATGGATTCTCAGATGGCACGCTGCCGACAGCATCTATTGAAAGTACTAGCTACTCAGCTGCTTGGACGCAGGACTGGCTTGAGCGCTTGTCGACAACACTTTCATACAGTCTTAGTAATCAAGACCACAACCGTATCGATAATGTTATTCGCGAAGATGACATAACAAATATCGGGGCAAAAGTAGACTACCAGATGCGCCGCTGGCTCATTCTCGGCGGTGGTGTTTCTGCCAAGTCCACTGACTCAACACTTGGTCAGTATAATGTCGATCGTAATGTTTTCTTTCTCTCGGTTCAGGCCAGCCTGTAATCATCGCGGTGAGTGGTTGTTTGTACATGCATAACTTTTTTGCCCGAGTACTGCTGGCCGCTTTGTTAATGATTATGACGGGTACATCACAAGCCGCCCCCACTTGGTGGGAGCGGCTTTTTGGTGTTTCTCCGGTAGCTGTTAGTCAAGTAGCAGAGCGCTATCGAGTGACGGAGAATGACACTGGAGTATCTAACCAATCTCTTGATTCGACATTCTCTCCGTCATCAGACTATAAGCTTGGCCCGGGTGATCGCCTGAGTATCACGGTGTTCAACGAAAAAGAGCTTAGCCTTGAAGTGAGGCTGACTGATGCGGGCACATTGGCGTACCCCTTGCTGGGGGAAATTCGTGCTCAAGGCATGACGATCGGCAAGCTTCAGGAGCAATTAACCACACAGCTCAAGTCAGGCTATTTGGTTAATCCGCAGGTCTACGTCACCATTCTTGAGTATCGCCAGTTCTTTGTGAACGGTGAGGTGAACAAGCCAGGTGGTTTTGCGTACCAGCCTGGTTTGACGGTTCGTAAAGCTATTTCACTCGCAGGTGGCTTTACCCCACGTGCTTCTTATACCAAGATTTTCATTATTCATGAGGATGATCCTGCAGGGCAGGCACGCTCAGCGTCGCTAGATGCTGTGCTGCGGCCTGGTGACATCCTGACCATTGAACAAAGCTTCTTCTGAGGTTTCCCCGGATGGATAAGTTAGCTGGCCCTCTGGCGGGAACATCTCCCGAGCAGGAGCAAGAAATTGATTTGCGCCAGTATTGGCGCATCGTCTCGCGTTACAAGTGGGGCATCCTCGGACTGGCGATTGCCATCACGGTTCTGGCGACGCTTATCGTGTTCTCCATGGACCCGGTTTACCGTTCGACGGTGACGTTGCTGATTGAGCAGAAACAGGCAAAAGTCATTACCATCGAAGAGGTCTATGGGCTGGATGGCTCCAATAAGGAGTATCTGCAAACCCAATTTGAAATCCTTAAGTCTCGAGAGCTTGCCGCACGCGTGGTCCGCGAGCTTAAGCTGGAGACTCATCCTGAGTTTGCTCCGCAGGAAGAGACAAAGCAGGAAACAGATCAAACTTCCTTTAAGTTGGACTGGCGTTTTCTGTTGCCGAAAGGGCATCAAAAAAACCCAAGTATTTCTGACGATGAGAAATTTAACCGTATCGTTGATCGTTTCTCGGCAAACCTTACGGTAGCACCAGTGCGCAATACGCAGTTGGTCAAAATCAGCTTTGAGTCTTTCGATAAGGCATTGGCTGCGCGTGTTGCCAACGCCATGGCATATGCCTATATCAACAGTCAGATGGAAGCCCGTATTGCCGTTACAGAGCAAGCAGCGGCATGGCTGACAGTTAGAATGTCTTCCCTCAAGACCAGTCTGGATGCTTCCGAGCAAAAACTGCAGGCGTACCGTGAACAAAACGATCTGGTTAAAACTGGTGATGTTGAGGGTGTATTGGCGCTGACTGCCAAGCAGTTGCAAGACCTCTCGGAGCGGCAGATTCAAGCACAGTTCAAACTCTCTGAAATCAGCAAGCGTTATGGCCCAAAGCATCCATCGTATCTACAAGCTCAATATGAGTTAGATGAAGCCGATATAGCGCTGCGTCAGGCACGCAAGAATGCCATGGTGGTGGCGCGCAAGGAGTTCCGCCTGCAGGAGTTAATGCGAGAAGTAGAAACCAATCGCAATCTGTACGACACCTTTTTTACCCGCATCAAAGAAGCGAATCAGACGCGTCAGTTAGAAACATCCAATGCGCGTGTGGTTGACCCTGCAGTGGTGTCATCGATTCCAGTTAAACCAAACAAAAAACTCACAATGGCGTTAGCATTTGTGCTGAGCCTGATGTTAGGTGTACTTCTCGCGTTTCTTCTCGACTATCTCGATAGCACCTTCAAGGGTGCAGAAGATGTCGAAGCACGCCTTGGTGTACCCATGTTGGGTTTATTGCCGCTCGCCAAATCCAAGACCAAGTCCAATTTTGCGCAAGCAACCTTTCTGGAAGAGGGGATGCAATCCTTTGCGGAGGCCATGCGTACCATACGCACGGGTGTGATTCTTTCCAGCATCGATGCACCGCACCAGATTGTTGTGGTGACATCCAGTGTTCCCGGTGAAGGCAAGACGACCACATCGTTGAACTTGGCGTTGGCCATGGGGCAGATGGAAAGGGTTTTGCTGATTGATGCGGATATGCGCCGCCCAAGCGTAGCAAAGGCCTGTAACATCCCTGCGGCCAGCCCTGGCTTGTCCAATCTGGTGGCAGGCTCTGCCGATATGTCTCAATGTATTCATCACCTGGAAGACGGCAATATTGATGTGCTGACAGCAGGTCTTATTCCACCTAACCCTCTTGAGTTGCTGTCTTCCAAGCGATTCAAGGAAGTGCTCAATCAGTTGCTGGAAAAATATGACCGTATCGTGATTGATTCTGCACCAACGCTGGCCGTGAGTGATGCACTGGTATTGGCTTCACTGGCAAATGCGGTTATCTATGTTGTTAAGTCAGATTCTACGGCCTTCCATTCTGCCCGTACTGGTATCCAGCGCCTGCAGAGGGTAAATGCGCCGCTCGCTGGTGTGGTATTGAATCAGGTGAATTTCAGCAAAGCCAACAAGTACGGTAGTTACTACGGCTATTATGATTATTACGGCACTAAGGCCGATTAACGAGTAAAGGGATCATGATCGACCTGCACTGTCACATGTTGCCGGGTATCGATGATGGTCCCGACACACTTGAAGAGGCTCTTGCCCTGTGCCGTCATGCGGTAGCCTCTGGCATTACCCATAGTGTGGTCACGCCACATATTCATCCTGGTCGTTATGAGAACGACGCATCTACCATTCCTTCTGCTGTTAGTGCCTTGCGTGATGCGCTTGTCCGCGAGGGTATTCCCTTGCAGCTAGGGTATTCGGGCGAGGTTCGTATTTCTGCTGAAATACTTCCTATGGTTCTGGCAAACCGGATTCCGTTTCATGGTGAATGGAAAGGAAAGCGCGTTCTGCTGTTGGAATTTCCACACAGCCATATCCTACCCGGTAGCGATAAGCTGGTGAAGTGGCTGCTGCAGCGCAATATCATTCCGATGATTGCCCATCCTGAGCGGAATAAAGACATCATGCGTGATGTCTCCCGGATGCACGAGTTTGTGCAAATGGGCTGTCTGTTTCAAGTGACATCGGGATCATTATCGGGGCGTTTTGGCGAGATTGCCGAGCAGCGCGCTAAAGAAATTGTGGCAGAGGGCTGGGCAACGGTACTTGCAAGTGATGCGCATAACTTGAAGGCCCGGCCGCCTGAGCTTGCTGATGGGTTGGCAGTGGCTATTGAGCTTCTTGGGGAGGAGGCTGCATTACGATTGGTGCAGGACAACCCTTGGGAGATTGTTGCCTGTCAGTTTGAGGGGGCTGCATGAGCAGGCGGCAGACCGGTTGGCTGGCTGCAGCACTTATTATGGGTGTATTTGGTATCTGGTCGATTCTAGGGATGGTTGCGGATATCGCGGCGTTCAGAGGTGGGGCTTGGGTAGAGGCCTGGTCTTTTCAGTTGTCTAAGGCACAAACTCAAAATGAGTTTTTTTCTCCGCAAGATGAAGATTGGCAGCAGGCCTATGCCCTGGCCAATCTCGCGGTACGTTTATCGCCAATGAATGCAGATTATCGTGAAGGATTGGCCCGTATTCATGAGGCCCGTTTCATCATGGCTCCTATCGGAGATCCAGAAGCACGGCCAGAGCGTGAGAAAGCCATTGCCAGCTATCGTGATTCCATTCGATTGCGGCCGACGTGGCCCTACGCGCATGCTGCTCTTGCGTATGCCTTAGTACGAGCTGGCGGCCATGATGCCGAGATGGAGAGCGCTCTTGCAGAGGCTGCTCGCCTCGGCCCTTGGGAGCCGAAAGTAATGGAGGCAATCGTGGATATTGGGCTGGATGGCTGGTACAGGATTTCACCGGCCAGTCGGGTAATCGTCAGCAATACGCTGCTGCGCAGTCAATCCTGGGCGGCAGGGCAAGCTGGGCAGCAGCATGCTGATCGAGTTTGGGCAAGAGTAGAGGCCCATCATAAGCAGGCCTTAGTCTGCGCAATACTGCCTATGCAGGACGAGCGTAATCGCCAGCACTGCAACTCAGTCAACTGGAAGTAGGGCGCTTTCAGGCGCCGCAGCACTTCTTGTATTTTTTCCCGCTGCCACAGGTGCAGGGATCATTGCGTCCGATGCGCGTGGTATTAACCACCGGTTTTGGTTTCTCGGCGGGGCCAGAGTAGAGCACCTCTCCATCTTTGAAAAACCACTGATCATCTTCCTTCACAAACAGCGATTGCTCGTGATGGCGCTGTGCAATACCACCCATGGCGTAATGGGCGATAAACTCAATCTGACCTTGCTTGTTATCAGCTTGACCATCTTGGGTCGAGACAATTTCGAGTCCAGTCCACTCGGCATTGTTAGCCCAGGAGCGCATCGCATCTATATCGCTATCAGCACGGCTGGCAGGCAATGTTGTGGCCATGATGTAATCGATATTGCCTTTAACGTAGGCTGCGTATCGTGAGCGCATCAAGGCTTCAGCAGTTGTGGGACGGCTAGTTCCCTGAATAAAGGGGCTGCAGCAAACGTCAAACTCACGGCTGCTGCCGCATGGGCAAGAAGTCATGATCTTTATCCAGTCAGGTTAAAAGGTAAAAAAAAGGCATAGAAAAAGGGGTGCAATGCACCCCTTTTTTGCATCAGATCTGGAAAGATCTGATTACTGTGCTGGAGCAGCTTCAGCAGGAGCGGCTTCAGCAGCAGGAGCAGCAGCTTCAACAGCAGGAGCAGCTTCAACAACAGGAGCGGCTTCGGCAGCAGGAGCTTCAACAACAGCAGCAGCTTCTTCAACAGCAGGAGCTTCTTCTTTCTTGGCGCAGCCAGCGATAGCAAGGGCGGCAACGATAGCGGCAGTAACAGCGATGTTCTTGATTTGCATGATGTCTCTCTCAGGTTGCGTGTTTGGCGACTATGCTAAATGCACTATCGGAACCCTGTGGCACTTCCATGCCCGCATGGCACCCAGATTACCTAGCATCCAACTAATCGGCGCGGAGATGTTAGCATCGAGAATCCCCTTTTGCATCACTTTTGTTTGACAGTTTTCAAAAAAATGCAGGGGATACGAGAAAAATAAGAATCCCCAATCCCTTGTGAGGTAAAGGCTTGGGGATAATGAGGCGCATAGTGGGTCAGCGGCCGTGCTCGGGGTCGGCAAAGACGGCTCCAGATACCCCTTTTTTATACTGGCGAGCACGGTGTAGGGCGGCATTGATACTGATCAAGACTTGATCCATGGCGATAGGGCGGGGTGGGATTACCGCCATACCAATATGGGCGTAGGCAGCCAGTTCTTTCTGGCGTGCCCAGTTATTGAAGTTCTGTTGGAGGTCAAATGCCAAGGTTTCGGCATCTTTGGTAGTAGTGTCAACCAGCAGAAAGGCAAACTCGTTGCCCCCATAATGGACGGCAATGTCACTGGCCCGCACGCGCTGGTCCACAATGCTGGCAAACTGTTTAAGCAGGTATTGGTTGACGGTTTTGGCCGGTTTCTTCCCTTTATACTGAGTAACTTCAATATCCGCATACATGACCACCATTGGCGTCAGATTGCGTTGATGATAGGGCAGAAGGTATTTGGCGGCTTCGTAAAAGGTCCAACGGTTACCCAGCCCGGTAAGTGGGTCGGTCTCTGTCACTCGGGAGGCCCGATTACGCAGATGCTCTAAATGAGATGCCACGATGAAAAGTGCCAAGGAGACAGCTGCCAGCAGAACGATCATCCCAAAAAATGTAGCGTTATACGGTTGATCAATCAGAGGCTGTCGAATACTAATAACGATAATTGAGGCCGCTACTGATGAGGCCAGAACAGTCATAAATGCCTGTTGACGATGCTGTGCGGCAGCTAATATCAGGGCGATGAATACTAAAACCTGTGTGGGCGGGAAGGTATTAGGGTCGTTAAGAACGACCGCAAGAGCTCCAATAATGTCTACCATTGTAATGGCATTGAGAATGATAGAAGAGGTTTTGTTGAAAATAGTAGTGAGCCCGAGCAGGCTCTGTATGCCGATGTAGACAATCACACCGATCAGAAAGACCACGTATGGGGTTAGCGTGAGCGGGGCAGGGACAAAGTAGGCGTAGGTCAGCACGAGCAATGCTAAGGCAATACGAAAAGCCAGCTGAGCGCGAGGTAAATGAAGGCCTAGAAACTGCTGAGGCGCAAAGGGAGAAATGTGGTCCGATTTCGGGGCGCTCATGAATGTTCCGTGAAGGTTACGTATTGTTATTGGCAGGGGTTGCAGGAGATGAAGGCATACACACCGCCTCTCACGTGAGCTACAGGTGGATCAATCCTAGCAATGACTATCTGAAATTTGAAGGTAAGGCACCTATAATCTGTACGAATAATCAGCTCGACGACAAGATAGTGGAGGTGTTAGCCGGTTGTCGGAGCTTGTTCTCCGATAGGCAGATATATACCAGCTATTTTGGGGATATCACTATAGTAGTTAAGGTCATACTTTTGATGTAATTTCCCACGATGGAAACAGGATATGCCCATGGCAAGGAATGACCCGGCAGCCGTCTTATATATTCGTACCATACAGCTGATTGTACTGCTGTTACTGTTTGGACACTCTCCCTTGTGGGCCAAACCTGTTGTTCTGAAAAAAGTAGATGTGCAATTCCTTGACGGTCACTTGCTGTGGTGGCGAGATGCAGGAAGAGAGGCCACACTTGAGGATGTCAGGCAGCATCCTGAGCGTTTCCAGCCGCAAACTGATACTTCTAATTGGGGTTTTGATCCTCAGGCTGCCTATTGGTTCAGGCTTTCCTTTCAGAATTCATCCAGTACTCCTGATTTACGCATCCTTCATGTCGACTTTCCCCTCCTGGATCATGTTCATGTCTATGCCCCGGATGGTAGAGGGGGCTTTCAGCAAATAGTCACCGGGGATACCGAATCTTGGGATGATCGCCCCTGGCCGATAAGGCAGCTGGCTGCGCCGCTTTTACTGCCAACAGGGCAGAGTGAAGTGTTTCTAAAGGTTCGTTCGTCAAGCAACCTACTTATGCCAGTCCGATTATATCAACCAGAAGCATTCTGGATTGAGGCTGGTCGCTGGCAAATGCTGGATGGCATGTTTTACGGTGCGATACTTGTTCTGCTGGGCTATAACCTGTTCATTTTTTTTACCTCGCGCGAACGGTTATTCCTTTTCTATGTGCTAGCCCTGGTACCCACCGTTGGCTATCTGTTGTGTGTTGACGGCCTGATGTTTTCTATTTTTAAGTCGGCGGGCCTTTTGCAAAATCTCATATTGTCGGTTTTTGTAGGCTCTGCGGCTATTTTTTATCTGCTGTTTTCAACTCAATACCTTAATGTCAGTCGGCAGTCGCCTTGGTACCGTGGTGCTGTGTATCTGACGGTTGTTGGCGTGCTAGTAATGCTCGCCTTACCTTGGCTAGGGCCCACATACGGGGCGATTGTGGCGCTGTGCGGAGGTGTCTTGGTAAGTGTCTATATTCTGGCCATGGCAGTGGCTTCGATAAGAGATGCCAATCGGCTCGCGGTCTATTTTTTATTGGGCTGGATATTTTTTCTGGGCAGTGCCATTGCAACCGCCTTATCTGTGATGGCTGTCATTCCTCTGTTTCACTCCTCCGTAATCGGGATAAAAATTGGGCTATTGCTAACGGTCGTGCTGCTTTCTCTGGGCTTAGGCCTGCATTTACGTCGACTCAAGCAGACAGATGCATTAAGCCGCGAGGAGGCATTAATGTCGCATGCCCAGAGTCAGGCAAAAAGTCAGTTTCTTGCGATGATGAGTCACGAGATCCGTACGCCGATGAATGGCGTGCTAGGTATGGCTGAATTATTAAAAACAACTGGGCTGAATCATGAGCAGTTGAAGATACTGTCCACCATGGAGTCGTCCGGCAACACATTGCTGGATGTTATTAATGATGTCCTTGATCACTCCAAAATTGAAGCGGGTCAGATGGCTATCGAAATGGCTCCCTTTCTGGTTGATAAGTTAGTTGAGGATTCCTTTTCTTTATTTAAGGCAAGAGTCTATAAACAACAGTTAACGATATTATGTTCCGTGGCGACGGATGTGCCCACAGAGGTAGTGGGTGATGTAGTGAGGTTGCGACAGGTGCTCGTCAATCTTTTATCCAATGCCGTCAAGTTTACGCATCATGGCCATATTGAGCTGCGTCTTGAAACATTTGGAAGTGGTAGGGATATTGGCCTGCGCTTCATCGTGATTGATACAGGCGTCGGTATTCCAGAGAGTCGTATTCCTTATATTTTTGACAGTTTTGTGCAGGCTGATGCTTCGATCGTACGAAATTATGGGGGTTCTGGTTTAGGCCTTAGCATTAGTCGTGATCTCTGTCGGTTGATGGGCGGAGATTTGACAGCAAAGAGTGAGCAAGGAAGGGGGTCTGTGTTTACAGCGACAATATATGTGCAGACTGCGCAAGGTGCTGTCCCTCGTATTTTCTGGCCTGAATATTTGCCAATGGTTCGTTTGCTGCTAGTAGATGAAGACAAGCGGTTTGGTGTTGTGATGGCTTCGGAGGCAGCAACACGTGGCCTTTTGATCGAAAGCGTTCAGTCGGGCGAGGCCGCCCTGATTCGTCTTCGTGATGCAGCACATGCTGGGAAACCCTTCGATTTATTGGTAACGGCATTACAACTGCCGGACATGAATGGGTTGACGCTTCATGAGCGTGTTACTCATGAGCCTCTTCTGCAGAACATTAGGACACTGCTGTTTGCGCTACCTCAGCTGCAACCAAACCCAGGTGTTTTGGTGCATGCAGGTGTAGCGCATGCTTTCGAGCGGCCGTTGATGGCAAGTGAGTTGCAACAAGCTGTTCTAACGGTGATTGATAAACGACCGATAGAGTCTGTACTTGTTCGGGATAAGTTACCGCAGTATTCATCATTAAGCGTACTTGTGGCGGAAGACAATCATACGAATCAACTAGTCATACTTGGCCTATTGAGGCGTTTTGGTATTACCGCTGAGTTGGTGGAGAATGGTGAACAAGCTGTTGCACTTATTCGTCGCACGCGGCAGCGATTTGATCTTGTGTTGATGGATTGTGAAATGCCGGTGATGGATGGTTACACGGCGGTGCGTGAAATCAGGTTGCTAGAGGCGGCAGAAGGGCGGGCACGGGTGCCGATTGTGGCTGTCAGTGCTCATGTGACTCAGCATCATATTGATAACTGTTATGCGGCGGGAATGGATGATCATTTACCGAAGCCAGTCAGTCTGCGCATGCTTGGGGAAAAGCTGGCTCGCTGGGCTCCTGCCGATACTGGGATATCGGCCTAGAGTCTTGCTGTAAGTACATGGCACCTCCAGGGGGCCTTCCTAAATGTGGAGATACAGTCTTTTGAATATGTCTGATGCACATGCTCCGTTACGCGATGATGTTCGCTTGCTAGGACGAATGCTGGGAGATGCTCTGCGTCACCAAGCTGGGCAGGATATTTTTAACAAGGTTGAACGTATTCGTTCCTTGGGAAAGCAGGCACGGGATGGTGTAACAGGTGCGCGGGATGAATTGATTGGTCTTTTATCTGGTCTTGGCGATGATGAACTTCTGCCTGTTGCTCGTGCATTTACTCAATTTCTAAATCTGGCCAATATTGCTGAACAGTATCACCGGGTAAGGCGTCGACGTGCACATCAGTGGCGTTCCGATGAGCCTCCCCAGTTGGGTTCAGTCCGTGCCCTTTTCTCACGTTTAGCCAGTGAGGGGCAGTCGAAAGAAAGTATTCTTTCGGCGGTAGAAAAACTGGATATTGGACTGGTTCTCACTGCCCATCCAACCGAGGTAAGCCGACGCACGCTAATTCGAAAATATGATGATATTGCGGACTCGTTGGAACGGCTAGATCATGCAGCATTGACGCCAGTAGAGCGTGATGCAGAGCTATCTGTTTTGCGTCGTCACATTATCGCGGCATGGCACACTGATGAAATACGAAAGCATCCACCAACACCTGTTGATGAGGCAAAGTGGGGCTTTACCGTCATTGAACAATCACTCTGGCGGGCAGTGCCGCAGTTTCTGCGTGAATTTGATGCGGTACTTTATGAGTACACCGGTGAGCGTTTGCCACTAACACGCTCTCCGGTTCGGTTTGCATCATGGATGGGAGGAGATCGGGATGGAAATCCGAATGTAACGCATCATGTTACGCGTGAAGTGATCTTACTGGCTCGATGGATGGCCGCCGATCTTTATCTGAAAGATGTGGAAACGCTGCGAGCTGAGCTGTCGATGTCAGATTGTAGTGCCGCATTACGACAGATAGTGGGGCAGGAAAGTAATGAGCCTTACCGTGATTTATTGCGAGCAGTGCGGCAACGGCTGACGCTTACCCGGGATTGGCTGGATGCTGAATTACGTCATGAGTCATCCGATGATAGTGGTATATATCGCACATCTGCCGAGCTCTTAGAGCCGTTGCAGTTATGCTATCAGTCATTACTCGATAGTGGCCTGGAGGATGTTGCTAATGGTGATTTGCTGGATATGATCCGGCGACTGGCCTGTTTTGGTGTGGAGTTGCTCAAGCTGGATGTACGTCAGGAGTCAGCTAGGCACACTCAGACTCTGGATGCTATTACGCAATTCCTTGGCATTGGTCGCTATGCTGAATGGGATGAGACGGCACGCCAGAAATTTTTACTGCAAGAGCTGAAAAACCCACGCCCCTTATTGCCAGATCATCCCCAGCTCATCGCTGATCATCCCCTGCATTCAACGGAAGTACAGGAAGTGCTAGCGACTTTCCGGGAGCTGGCGGTGCAGCCGTCTGACTCTCTGGGCGCTTATGTTATTTCCATGGCTGAACAGCCCAGTGATGTTCTGGCCGTGATGTTGTTGCAGCAAAAAGCAGAGATGCCCGTTTTGATGCGGGTGGTTCCTCTGTTTGAGACGCTCGATGATTTAAACGGAGCGGGTGCTTGTCTGGATGCCTTGCTGTCGATTCCGTGGTATCGCGACATCATCAATGGTCATCAAGAAATAATGATTGGTTATTCGGATTCGGCTAAGGATGCGGGCTTTTTGGCAGCGAGTTGGGCACAGTATCGGGCGCAGGAGGCATTAACGGATGTGGCAAACCAGCATGGCGTGACGTTGACGCTTTTTCATGGCCGAGGTGGCTCTGTCAGTAGAGGGGGGGCGCCAGCCCATCAGGCGTTGCTGTCGCAGCCGCCTGGTTCAGTCAATGGTGCCATACGAGTAACAGAGCAGGGGGAAATGATCCGTTTCAAGTTTGGTATGGCTGGGATCGCCGTTCGTAATCTTGATTTGTATGCCTCTGCAACGTTGGAAGCCTCATTATTGCCTCCGGCATTGCCACGTCAGGAGTGGCGCGATCTGATGCAGGAAATGACCCAAGTATCGCTCGCGGTTTATCGGGAAACGGTCCAAGACACCCCTGACTTTATTCGTTATTTGCGGACAGTAACGCCCGAACGAGAATTGCAGTTATTGCCACTGGGTTCTCGGCCAGCCAGACGCCGCGTGCAAGGTGGGGTGGAGTCACTAAGGGCAATTCCGTGGGTATTTGCTTGGACGCAAGTTCGACTCATGCTGCCGGCTTGGCTGGGTACTGGTCGTGCCTTGAATATGGCCATGGACAGTGGCCGCACGACACAGTTACATGAAATGGCACGGGAATGGCCTTACTTCCACGCGGTGCTGGATATGCTGGAAATGGTACTGGCCAAAGCGGATGCAGCGATTGTGGAGAATTACGAGGAGCGCCTGGCTGCGGGTGATCCCGGTCTACAGGTACTGGGTCAGGAACTGCGTCGCCGTTTGATGGTGACAGTTGATGCTCTACTGGCGGCCAATGGCGGAAGGCCTTTGCTGCAGAGTTACCCCGTACTACGTCGTTCAATTAATGTCAGAACTCCCTACATCGAGCCTTTGCACATGCTTCAGGCCGAGCTGATGTTGCGCCGACGGCAGGCTGGAGAGGAAAGCACCGCTTTTGATCAGGCTTTGATGGTGACTATTGCCGGTATTGCCGCCGGCCTTCGAAACACTGGCTAGACGATTTAGGCTACCGTTTGTCGACCGGGTGGTTTCCAAGAGTGGGCGTTGGGGATATAACCATGAGGCCTTCAGGGTTTAGAGGCAGTGTAGTACCCCTGATTCGGATGAACAAAAGCCCACAAATTGGATGAGCCATGACAACAATAAAAATACTTTTCCCCCGTATCGCTTTGGCGGCCTGTGTAGGCTTGGCTGCTGCTAGCCTTTATGCCCATGTTGGCGAGAGCCATGCGGAGTCACGGGCACTCTCTTTTTGTGCGGCCAGTCAGCCGGGGGAAACAGCGGAAAAAGTAATTTCCCGCTTGCAGCAGGAGCATGATCAAGCAACAGCCTTCCGTCGAGAAAATAGCCTCGCCGTTGTTTATGGCAAAAGCAGCCAATATGTTTGCGACATTCGCTTCAAGGGTGATCAGGTAGCTACGGCTGCGGTAACGTCATTAAATTGAATCGCGATGAGCAGTTCAGCCATCTTTTTGATGTATCTACAGTGAACCAAGAATCATCTTGACTCCTACCATCACTAGCAGGAGGGCAAATACCTTCTTAAGGGTGCTGGCCGGCAGTTGATGCGCTAAGCGAACACCGACCCGGGCGGACAGGATGCTTGTCAGACTGATGCCGATAAATGCCGGTAGGTAAATATAGCCTAGTGAGTAGGCAGGTAGTCCGGTGGTGTTCCAGCCAGTCCAGATAAAACCGATTGATCCAGCGATAGCAATTGCTATGCCGCAAGCCGATGACGTTGCAACAGACTCACGCATATTCACCGAATGGGAGCTTAACCAAGGTACTGTCAGACTACCGCCGCCAATGCCAAAAAGAGCTGATGCCGTACCAATCACGCCACCTCCCCAAAACAGTCCCCGCGCACCAGGTATTGAGGGAGGTGCCGACTTGTGACCACCGGGCCGCCAATTGCTCAGCATCTGTACTGACATGAGAATGGCAAATATACCGATTAGCAGTTGTAGCCACTTCCCTGAAAGTAGATGAGCAATCTGCGCCCCTAAAAAAGTACCAAGCACAATGCCGGGAACTATCTGGCGCACCAACTCCCACCGAACAGCACCACGATCATGATGGGCTCTAACGGAACTGAAGGAGGTGGAGATGATGGTCGCCAAGGAGGTTGCTATCGCCATCTGTGTTAATACGGCAGGATCAAAACCATGGGCCTGAAAGCTGTAAACCAGCACGGGGACGATAACCAGCCCACCACCAATGCCTAGCAGTCCGCCTAGAAGTCCGGCCAAGGCCCCTACGCCCAAATAGAGCAGGTATTCCATGTGGGCTCCTGAAAATGTTTGCGAGGGTGAAGTTGAAACCATCGCCTGCTCAAACGCAAATCCTGTTGTAAGTGCAGATAAACAGAATATTGAACGCTAACCGATCACCTCGGTTATGCTGCTCTGGCTCGGACCTTGTAAATAATGGGGTGTTGAGACTATCCGTATAGTGACTTATTAAAGACCAATGCCTTTTTACTTTTAAAGGTAAGGGGCTTTTACCGCATTGCATGACAGGCGAAAGACAGTGGCATCAATAGAAAGTGCTTCGTTCAAGATCAGGTTACGTTTGTATTATCGCATTGTTCGACTGAGCCTGCATCTGCTAGCGGGTGCAGTGTTGGCCGTGGTGTGTGGGGCTGCTTTTGTTCAGTACCGTATATACCAACAGCCACTGATTCGTTGGTGGCATCGTCGTTTCTGCGAGATTCTCAATCTGGATGTCCGGGTGCATGGCGAGCCACTGGATCAGCATGCCATGTGGATTTCCAATCATGTATCGTGGCTGGATATTCCGGTGCTGGGCGCACACTTTCCCGTCTATTTTTTGTCCAAGGCCGAGGTGGCGAACTGGCCCGTAGTGGGGTGGCTTGCTCGTGCGGCGGGAACGTTATTTATACAGCGCGGATCAGGTGAAGCCGGAAGTGTAGAAATCCGGTTGGCAGGCCATTTACGTGCCGGGCGCAATATCCTTTTTTTCCCCGAAGGAACCACCACGAACGGTGAAAAGATAAAGCGGTTTTTTCACAAATTGTTCGGGGCGGCAGTGAAGGAGGAGGTGCCACTCCAACCTGTACTGGTTTGTTATCGCGACGAGCATGATGATCTTCATCCACATGCGCCATTCATCGGCGATGATCTGTTTATGGATCATGCTATCGATATTCTTAAGGGCGAGCGCATGGTAGTGGATGTTCTTGTTTTGCCATCAGTGATGCCCGATGGAAGAGATGCTCGAAAGCTGGCGCGGGACATGGAGGCAGTTATGTTGGAGGCGTTGGGGCGACTGCAAAGACGCGATTTCTGATGTATCACCTGCAGCAAGGATCGGCATCAATAAAGCCCTTTCTGCAGGTGATAAGTTCTCAGGTGTAACGCCGAAACTCCACAACATCATGGGCACAAAAGAGTTGGACTTCATTGCCGTGCTGGCGCACCAGGTCAAGTAAGCGCTCCTGATTATGAATGCGCTGAGCGGCATCCATTTGCACCATGCGCTCGAAAATATTCATGCCCAGTGTTGAGTGAGGGTGTGCAGGATTCATCTGTCCATGAAAGAAATAAGCATCTCCGCAATGCATAATCCAGCCAGTATCGGTACGCACAGCGACGCCACAATGCCCGCGTGTATGGCCAACCAGTGGCACCATCAGTATGTCTTCAGTCAGTCCCGGAATAGGCCGTAGATTGCGGAAGCCGTACCAGTTCTCACCGCCACCATCATGCTGCACCCAACGAGGGCTGTGGGCCCACTGGCTTGGCAGATAGCGAGCACGTTCACGCCATGTCGGGTTCATGGCGGAGTTAAATTCGGGGGCAAATACATGCACTTGAGCCAAGGGAAAGTCTGGCAATCCGCCGGCATGATCCAAGTCGAGGTGCGTTACGATAATGTGGCGTACGTCGTTGGCACTAAAGCCTAATCGTTCTACCTGTGCCAATGCAGTTTCATGGTGATCCAGCAGGGGGCGGGTTAGAGCGAGAAATGGCTGGCCAAGTCGGGAGGGCGTTTCGATGTCATGTGTGCCGATGCCGGTATCTACCAGCACCAGTCCATCTTTAGGCGTTTCGATAAGCAGTACATGACAGACCAGTTGTGCGGGGTCTAGCCAGCCTCCCTTGCCATTGATCAGGCGTGCACATGCTGGACACATGGTGCCGCAATTCAAATGATGGACGTTGAGTGACATAGAAATTTACCTGTCGGCAGAGTTGCTATTGCGAGCAAAAAACTCGTGCAATATTTCTCGCATGGAGTCATCGAGCGTACAACGAATGAAACGGCCATCCCGTTGAACACTGATTAATCCCGCATCAACCAGCTCTTTAGTGTGATGGGAAACGGTGGGGGCGCCAATATCCAGTTTATCGATCAGATGCGAGAGCCCGCAACTTTTCACATCGGCTCTGTTTTGTTGTAGCACTTCCAGATAAATGGCCAGTCTGTTGGGATTGGACAGCGCCTTGAAAGTGCGGGCCAGACGGTCGAGATCGACAGGGCGTTGGCGAGTCACATCATGAACTCCGTATGATTAGATTGTGCTCATTGTGGCACATATTGATAGTTTGACAAGTATCGAATTATTGGGTAGCGTCCCTTTCGCCGCTGACTGACAGGAATAGCGTAATGACTTTTTCGAGTGATGCATCCAGTGTTTTATCCCAACCGCTGACCCTGCCTAACGGCACCGTTATAAAGAATAGGATTGGCAAGTCTGCCATGAGTGAGGCGCTAGGAACGGTTGATAACCGTATGACTAACGGGCTGGCCAAGCTGTATGAGCGTTGGGCGGATGGCGGCACCGGTTTGTTAATCACGGGCAATGTGATGATTGATCGCCGCGCACTGGGTGAGCCTAATAATGTAGCGATTGAAGATGAGCGTGACCTGGCCAAATTGAGCGAGTGGGCCAAGGTCGGTACGCGTAACGGAACAGAGCTCTGGATGCAGATAAACCATCCAGGAAAGCAGTCTCCGAAAGGCTTGAATGCAGAAAACGTTGCACCCTCAGCAATTCCTTTTGGTGAGGCACTTTCTCGTTTTTTTACCACGCCGCGTGAGTTAGTCGAGGCTGAGATAGAGGATATTATCCGGCGTTTTGGCCTTGCTGCTGCAGTGGCCAAGAAAGCTGGATTTACGGGCGTACAGATTCATGGTGCTCATGGGTATCTGGTGAGTCAGTTTCTCTCAGGGCATCACAATCAGCGTCAGGATCGTTGGGGCGGCAGTGCCGAAAACCGTCGCCGCTTTGTTCTGGAAGTATTTCGCGAGATTCGTGCACAGGTAGGTAAGTCTTTTCCGATAGGTATCAAGCTCAATTCCGCGGACTTTCAGAAAGGAGGCTTTTCCGAAGAGGAGTCGCTCGATGTGATTCGTGCGCTGGCTGATGCAGGTATCGACTTGATTGAGATCTCTGGTGGCACATATGAAGCACCGGCCATGAGTGGCTTGCGTCAGAAAGAATCAACTCGTCGTCGCGAAGCCTATTTCCTCGAATTTGCCGAAAAGGCGAGAGCCGCGGTGAATACCCCGCTTATGCTCACCGGTGGTTTTCGTACCTGTGCGGTTATGGCCGAGGCCATTAGCTCTGGGGCAATTGATATTGTGGGAATTGGCCGTGGCTTGGCGATTGAACCGGATCTCCCGTTGCGTGTGTTGGCCGGACAAGATCCCCGTTATCTGGTTAAGCCAATCAAGACGGGTATTTCCCCGATCGACCGCATGGCACTCATGGAGGTAGCGTGGTACTCGCGTCAGTTGCGACGTATGGCCAATGGCCGTGAGCCACGCCCCAATGAGTCCGCCGTGCTGTCTTTTTTGGCGGTAATGGCCGAGAACGGCTGGCACACTTTCAAAACTCGCCGTCTGCGCGCCTGATGTTCAGGCTGGCTCGGTTAGTTTGCCCGAGCCAGCTGTTGGCGGCCCGCCCAGTCACGAGCGAATTGTGAGGCGGTGCGGCCAGAACGGTTGCCTCGCGCCATAGCCCATTGCAGCGCAGCAACACGGGTATCGTCGGTAAAAGATAGGCCATAATGGCGCACCCAGTGTGAGGCCATGCCCAGATAATCATCTTGGCTGGCAGGGTAAAACGTCAGCCACAGACCAAAGCGATCCGATAGCGATACCTTCTCATCAATGACCTCATTAGGGTGAATCTCGCCACTTTTTCCAACGGAGGTCATAAGGTTCTCGTGGAGATATTCCGGCAGCAGATGGCGGCGATTGCTGGTGGCGTAAATGATGACGTTGTCACTGCCTGAATGCATGCTGCCATCCAAGATGCTTTTCAGGGCGCGATAGCTGGCATCATCTTCGCTAAAGGACAAGTCATCACAATAGATGATGAAGCGTTCATCCCTGATCTGCAGCAGGGCTACGATGTCTGGCAGTTCATGCAGCAGGTGTTTGTCCACCTCAATAACGCGTAAGCCTTGAGCTGAGAACTCATTAAGCAGTGCCTTGATCAAGGATGACTTTCCTGCACCACGAGTGCCCGTTAGCAAAACATTGTTGGCCGTAAAGCCTCGAACAAACTGTTCTGTATTGCGCCGGATTTCAGCTTTCTGGCGGTCAATACCCTGAAGGTCATTCAGTACGATCGGGCTCAGGTCGCTGATAGTTTCCAGATAGCCACCATGCGGATGGGCGCGCCAGCGAAAGGCCAGTCCTGTTGCAAAATCCGGAGTGGGTGCTGGGGCAGGAAGGGCACCATGCAGGAGGCGGTTCAGCCGCTGTAGTTCAGTCACAATCGCATTGCTATCGGTCATTTTGGGCTCCAGTCTCAAGGAGATGTATTTCGGGGGCTGGCGAGTAAATATTGCCAAAAAAATAGGATTTTTAGGAGGATACACCCATTCAGTGCAGGCATCTGCGTGCCTATAAGAATGTACAAACTACGGCTCTTTGACTTTCTATCATTCATGATGGCTTCTGCGGTGGCACAAGCCGGTCTTGATGAAAGTATTGCCTTGATGCTGCCAAGCGACACCCACTTTTTGCTAGTATGACTCCATGAAGAAAACTTCACTTTTGCCTACCCTGCATCGAACCCTACGCTTTACAGGTGAAAGCGTTGCTTTCTATTTTCAGGCAGTTCTAGGGCATTTCAAGCTCTTGATGCAGCGCCGTTCGATCGATCGGCTTCTGGCAGGAGCCTCGCTTGCACCAAAGTTAAAGCGGCAGCTTGAGGCGGTTCAGCGTATTCGGAACTTTGCCCGCAACGAGTTAGGGCTACCTGCAAAGCGGCAGTACAACCGGTATGTCGAGCTTGGTAGGCTGTATCCCGTATGGTCTGTGACAGCAGCTCCAGAACTTTCTCTTCGGCCACTGACATGGCACTACTGGTTTGTCGGCCGACAGTCCTATCGTGGATTTTTCGATGAAGGTAAGGCGCGCAAATTTGCGGACGAATTGGAGCAAAAGGGATGGGAGGTCTATCTCAGTGGTATCCCCGCCTACTCAACACTCGGTTGGTTTAGTGATCCTGTCCTTTCAAGCTTTGTACATCAGCCGGAAGGTGATCTAGCTGAGCTGATCTTTCATGAACTGACGCATCAGGTTTTGTTTGTTCCAGGGGATACAGTATTTAATGAAAGCCTTGCCGTGATGGTGGCTGATGAAGGGTTGCGGCGTTATAGCGTGATTTATCCGCAAGATATTGGCCGTATTGAGCTGGCTAGAACGCGGCGTAATGATTTTGTGCGGCTTGTGCTCTCATTTCGCCAACAGCTGCATCAGCTTTATGCAATGATTCTTCCTGATGAAATTAAGCGTGAGCGTAAAGCGGTCATCATGGCTGACTTGCGTGAAGCCTATACACGGCAGAAAGAGCAGTGGGGAGGCTACTCTGGGTATGATGCCTGGTTTGCCGCCGCAAACAATGCCCGACTCAATGCTGTGGGAACGTACCATGATCTGGTGCCGGCGCTACGGGCTCTCCTGCAAAGTGTCGGCGGTGATCTTCCCCTTTTTTTCGAGCAATGCCGTCAACTTGCCAAACTGACACAGTCAGCGAGGCACGAATCCCTGCAATCACTACTGGAAAACCCTACGTCATCATGAAACTAGTGTCCTTCCCGGAAAAGCGCATTGCATTAGCATTCAGTGATTACTTGTCCAGCATCGGCCTGCCTAATCATCTGGAGCAGAACCAGGACGGTTTTTCTCTGCTAATAGACAATTCTGACGATATCGCACAAGCACGTCTTGAGCTGGATGCCTTTATTTCATCACCCCAAGATAACCGGTATTGGCAAGCATCCTGGCAAAGTGGGCATGCTCAGGCAGAGCCTGTGTACCCAGATGCCGGAACATCGACCGCCATGAATTGGTGGCATCGTGGTGGCAAGCTAACTCGTGCAGTCGCTCTTTTATGCGTGGTGGTTTTTGCGGGGCTTAATCTTATGCCCACAATCTTTTTTGAATGGCTTCACTACCCCTCCGCGCTGACGGCAAGTGCGATTGGAGCGCAGTGGTGGCGCTTGCTCACGCCTGCCATCCTGCATTTCAGCCTCATGCATATCGCCTTCAATCTGCTCTGGTGGTGGGAGTTGGGCGGGTTGATAGAACGAGGTCAGTCGGCGCTTCGTTTACTGGGTATCAGTGTTGTTATTGCCATGATTAGTAATGCGGCGCAGGGGATTCAATATGGCCCTAACTTTGGTGGGTTGTCGGGCGTCATTTACGGCCTGCTGGGGTATCTCTGGCTGTATCCGATATTTAACCCTGCCGCCGGCTTTCGTATGCGTAAGGAAATTCTCTGGTTCATGTTGGGCTGGTTAGCGATTGGCTATACGGGAGTGTTGGACGTCTTGTTTGGACCAGTATCCAACGTCGGGCATCTAAGTGGTCTGCTTGCGGGAATGGGACTTGGCGTTGTCATTGGCTTGGCGAATCGTGGGCAGAAAACAAAGGATTTGAGTGAGCAGATCTAGCGAGGGATTACGCGAGGGGGTAGTCAGCAGGGCTTGGTAGTGGGGTAATAAAACAAAAAGCCCAGCATTTGCTGGGCTTTTTTAGGGCATTCAGGATGCTTTTGAATGCCGATAAATCAATTAGTGGTGCGCCAGGAGGGACTTGAACCCACACCCCGCAAAGGACTGGAACCTAAATCCAGCGCGTCTACCAGTTTCGCCACTGGCGCATCGGCGGCGACTATACCAGACACTTAGCCTTCGCTGGAATCACTCTTAGGCAGATTATTCATGCAGTGGGCGTTACGAGTGAAAGCATTGCCAGAGCCCTGCATTCTCGCCTAGTAGGCGAGGCCTTGTGTAATAGGGGGTTTGACCGCAGCCCAGTATTCTGCGAAAAAGGCGCCCATCAACCTTGGGGACTCTTATGACCGGCTACATATTTTTCAAGCACATACATATGACGGCTGCAGTGGCCAGCGGTGCGTTCTTTATGCTTCGCGGGCTCTGGATGATGCAAGAGTCCTCCCTGTTTAATGCCAAGCTGGTCAAGGTGTTGCCCCACGTGATCGATACGATCCTGCTGGTGTCGGCATTTATCCTAGTAGGCATGATGGGGAGCTTCCCTGCGTTTGTGCAGGTCAAGATTGTTGCCCTGTTCGTCTATATTGCCTTTGGCATGATGGCTTTTCGTTTCATGAAGTCTTGGGGTGCTCGTGTATTCATGTTTTTCATGGCGCTTTTGGTCTTTGCATTCATTCTCAGTGTGGCGATAACAAAGCAGCCCCAAGGCTTTTTATCCGCTATAATATAATGCGAATGCCCGTCTTCGATTGCTCGCCAGAATAGGCACTGTCTTGGTACAAGTGTTGTTCGCGCGTAAGTCAGGGGTTTCGTTCATACGGCGCTTTTGTTACAAAGGCGCCACCGGGCATTAGGCCCAGCATTTCGTAAGGAGAATTCTAATGCGTATTTTGACTGCCTCGGCTCTCGTGGCTGTTGTGGCCCTTGCCGGCTGTACTACTAATCCTTACACGGGTGAGCGTCAGGTTAGCAAAGCTGCAATTGGTGGCGGCATTGGTGCGGTTGCTGGTGCGGCTATTGGTTACTCGACTGGCGACAACAAGAAAGAACGTAAAGAGGCTGCACTTAAGGGTGCTGCTATCGGCGGTGTGACGGGCGGTGGTGTTGGCGCGTACATGGACTATCAGGAAGCTAAGCTGCGTGAGCGTCTTGCTGGTGTGGGCGTTGGTGTGCAGAAGGATAAGGCAACAGGTGCTATTACCCTGATCATGCCAGGTAACATCACTTTTGCTACTAACCAGAGCAGTGTGCGCGGTGATTTCTATCCCGTGCTGGATGCTGTGGCTGATGTACTCAAAGAGTACAACAAGACCTCTATTTCCATCTCTGGCCATACCGACAACGTCGGCCGTGATGACTACAACCTGAACCTGTCGAGTGAGCGTGCTCGCTCCGTGGCTCAGTATGTCATCAGCCGCGGTGTAAATGGTGCTCGTATCTCTGCCAATGGCATGGGTAAGAGCCAGCCAGTTGCAGACAACTCCACTGAAAACGGCCGTGCTCAGAACCGTCGTGTGGAAATCCGCATCAACCCGCCAGCATCTGTCTGATCGGATATTGATGTTAAAAAACCCGACAAATGTCGGGTTTTTTTATGCCTGGAAATTATTGGTTTTAGCGAGACTCAAGCAAGGCCCACAAGAGGCTTGGCAGCAATTGCCGTGTTTGGCCTCGCGAGTCTCTTCTTGGATTGAACTCTACAATTTCGAGGGCGCGTAAACGGTGTTTGCTCGGTTGCTGCCGTAGTAATCTGGCCAGCTTGCGTGGGTGAAGACCATTAGCCTCTGGCACACTTACGCCGGGTGCCAACATAGGATCCAGGACATCAAGGTCTAGGCTCACGCCATATCCACCAGGGGCCTTAGCCACATGCCGCCATGCCTCAGCCAGTACGGGAGGCAGGCCACGGCGAAGAATGTCGTCACGGGTATAAACACGAATCCCTAATCTTTTCAGGCGCAAAGATTCATCTTTCTCAAAGCTGCGAGCGCCCACGACTACACAATAGCGAGGGTCAATGGCGGATAACCGACCGGACAGTTGGGTGAAACGACTGTCACCTTCTCCTAACAGGGCGGCCAGGGGCATTCCGTGCAAGCGCATGGTTTCTGAAGTTTCAGGCGTGTGGCTGTCCATGTGAGCATCAATCCAGAGCAGGCCAGTGGCCTGCCTGCTAGCCGCAGCAACCCCGCTCCAGGTGCCGATAGCGCAGCTATGATCACCACCAATAATGACAGGAAGAACACCACTTTGACGGAGTTGGCGAACGCGATGCTTGAGTCGACGAACACTGTCTAGAACAACATGGGCACCTTCTGGATAGCGCTGGAGTCCGTAGTCACTTTCTCGCACTTGTCCTGCCCATCGCATGCGCAACGGAAGCCGCCTGTGCAGCTTGCGATACTCCCGCTTATAAAATACCTGCGGACCAAGACGGCAGCCTGGATGAGCCCCACCGACCGAAAAGGCCGCCCCTAGAAGGGCAATGCGCATGCAGTCCTCCAGATTGGGCGATCAGCGATTCAGTAATTCGGACTCACGACGCATCCGGTAAATCGGTGCGAGCTCGTCCAAACTGCTGAAATTAACCCCTAGATCCTTGAGGATGCCGTTTTTCACACTGTAGATGAAGCCATGTACGGAGAGGGGCTGACCACGTTTCCACGCATTCTGCACCAGAGTCGTATGGCAGACATTAGCCACCTGCTCAGCCACGTTAAGTTCACACAGCAGGTCTAGGCGCTTTTCTTGAGATAAGTCCTTGAACTCGTGCTCATACCAGCGGTACACATCCTTGATGTGACGTAGCCAGTTGTCGATAAGGCCAAACTCACGGTCATCCAAGGCGGCTTGTACGCCGCCACAGCCATAATGGCCGGTGACCAGGATGTGTTTCACCTTGAGGACCTCGATGGCGTACTGCAGTACCGACAGGCAGTTCATGTCACTATGGATGACAAGGTTGGCCACGTTACGGTGAACAAACACCTCGCCGGGTAGCAGGCCCATGATTTCATTGGCGGGAACACGGGAGTCGGCACAGCCTATCCAGAGGAATTGGGGAGACTGCTGATCTGCCAGTTTTTCAAAGAAATCAGGATCTTCCGACTTGATGCGCTCTGCCCAAGCCAGATTGTTTTTGAACAGATCATCCAGCATGCAAACCTCTTTGAGTAACGCCATCTTGGCGGGGGAGTATCGCAACCTGAGTCGCAGGCGTCACGGAAATTTAAGGGGAATCATGGCGTGACTGCTGTGGTGTATTTTTGCGATACTCAGGATCAGTTGTTTGGATCCATCCAGCTACATTGAGGCTGGGGCCGGTTCGGGTACTCTTCTTTTTCGTTCACCAAGCACGCTTAGGCTCAAAGGGCGGTGGCTGAGCAGGATTGAAGGCCCCCCCCTAAAAAGAAGAAAAATGGCTTTTATCTTGTATCCGCTGGTGATCTGTAGAGGTTTTTTTGGGGCGGATTGGCAGTGGAGCTCTGATTCCTTAGCCTAGTCAGTCATCAGAGGCGGTGGCAGAAGTTGCTAATCAGGGTATCCTAGGGAGTCAGGCTAGGATTCTGCTCCGGTTGGCTCACTTTCTGGATCGTGTGATTCATGTAACCATGCCGGCTTATCAGGCTGTTGAGCAGTTCAAGCTTTGGCGCTGATATAGATAGTGGGACATGCGGGAAGCTGAACCCCGCTCATAACAAGAAGAACGGAGATACATTCATGCGGCATTTGAAAGCACTGGTCGGTGCAGTAATGGCCCTGATCATGGCCGCCTGCAGCAACCCGCAGTTCGTCATTCATCCTTCCAGTAATCCAACGGCAACCAAGACGCGCCAGCAACTGGATTCGATAATGGAGACGACGGCTCTCAAGCCATTGCGCATGGGCAGTTTTATGTTTCCCAACAAGGGAGACTTTTTCCGTCCACTGATTCCTACGGATTCCCGAAACGCGATCGTTTACGTCTATCGCCCGCAGTCAGATTGGAATGATCAGGAAGTGCAGGCGCCAGGCTTCTTTCTGGATGGCCAATTTATTTCTGGGCTAAAAAGCGGCAGTTATTTCTGGTTTGAAGTGCCAGCCAGCGAGTACTACTTTAATGCCAAGCGACCATTCGCAATTGTTTATCTCAAAACTATTTTCGAAGCAGAGTTTTTTTTCGAGGGTAACAAGAGTTATTTCTTCCGTTATGACGAAGAAACTCCGGGCCCTAAGAAGGCATTGAAGGACTCATCGCTTTTGGCTGTTGGGCCGCTCAAGCAATTACCAGAGTCTCAAGCACTGACGGAAATCCGTGAGACGCGTGTCATGGGTGTTGGCAAGGTATTTCTTTCTGATCCACAGCCAGAGTGGGCGCCCTTCAACTTTTATGCGGATGCGCGCCCTGTTGACCCTGCGCGTATGGATGCTACTGCTGGTCGTATAAAAAATCTGAAGATGGACGCAGAGTTTGTGCCAGTCGAGAATGATCTCCCTGAGTCGCCAACCGGTGAATTGTCAGAAGTACAACAGACGACTTCACCTGCTCCAAAAGAAAGCACTACCCCATGGTGGAGTCCTCGCGGCTGGTTCTGATTCTCTGAGGCCATACTTGTAAAGGGTATGGTCTTTTTCCCTTCTGCTTGTCCGTATCCGGTGCATCCGTTACTGTCCCTGCTTTGACCAAGGCAGGGATTTTTTATGGGCAGCTCCCGCATGCAGTGGCAGTCATTGCTGTCTACCCGGCGCTTCAAGGTAAAGAACGGACAGATTTTCCCCGGCAATGCCTCGGCCAGCAGCGATATCGAGTCCGGATTACGTTCTGACTTTCATATCGACCACGATCGCGTGGTGTTTTCGTCTGCATTCCGCCGTCTGGGCCGCAAGACCCAAGTACACCCTCTCGCTGTTAATGATCATACGCATAACCGTCTTACTCACTCAGTGGAAGTGGCCAGTGTCGGGCGCAGCTTGGGCAATCGGGTCGGTATGATGCTGAAAGCAGGTGGCCATCTGCCGGAAGGGTATACGCCATTTGATGTCGGTAACGTGGTGCAGGTAGCTTGCCTCGCGCACGATATTGGTAACCCTCCCTTTGGGCATACCGGCGAGGATGCTCTGCGTGAGTGGTTCCGCGATCCAGCGCATACCCGTTACTTGGAGGGCCTTAGTGAGGCCGAGCAGTGGGATGTGAAAACCTATGAAGGCAATGCCCATGGGATGAGGATGGTGGCAACGCTTGAAATGTACCAAGAGGAGGGTGGCATGCGCCTGACGGCGGCCAGTCTTGGGGCATTGGTTAAGTATCCTTGGACCTCTGCCGGTGAGCCGGTAAAACCTGGAAGGTCACGGCGAGGGAAATTTAATTTTTATCAGACAGAGCTGCCTTATTTTAGGGCGGTGGCGGCTGAGCTTGGGCTTTTAGAAAAGGGCCCCGATCAGTGGGCCCGCCATCCTCTCTCTTATCTCATGGAGGCAGCCGATGATATTTGCTACGCCATCCTAGATCTTGAGGATGCGGTAGAGATCGGCATTCTTCATGTTCATGAGTTCGAAGCGTTGCTCGGCCCCCTTGTTGAGCTAGATAAACTGCAGCCACTGTCTGAGCCGGACAGGCGCAATATTGCCGAGGTTCGTCGCCGTTGTGGCGCCTTGCGTGGCATGGTGATTGGCAAGTGTGTCATCGAAGTGGCAGATAAGTTTGTTCGCTATCACGATGACATTATGAAAGGAGAGCTGCCGGCTAAAGACTTGGTCTCTTTACTGGATTCGGATGTCAGTAATCTTTTGATGAGCGCCAAACAACTGGCCAGTGAGCGGGTCTATCGGCATCGCAGCAAGGTGGTAAAAGAGGTGGCGGCTTATCCTTGTTTACAGCTGATACTGAATGCGCTGGTGCCCGATGCCTATGCCTTTTGCACTCACGGTGCTAGTGCTCTCAATGCCAGGCAAAAGACCCAGTTAGCCTTACTGGAGCGGCCGTTGGAGGAGGGTGAAAGCCTTTATTCGGCCTACATGAAGGTACTCGATTATGTTGGCGGCATGACGGACAACTATGCCGCTACATTGGCGCGAGAAATATCCGGCGTCGGCATTCTTTGATGACTGTGACTGCTGCGTCACATCACCGCTGACAGCTCTGTAGTCGGGTGTTATGCTCCGGCTCCGACGTATCAGTCGCCTTTCTTGTTATCAGTTGCTGAAGGATATTTGCATGGAACTCTCCCACAAAGTCGCCATCGTTACCGGCGGTGCTTCCGGCCTTGGTCTGGCAACAGTTGAAGCTTACTTATCCAAAGGTGCCAAGGTAGCTATTTTTGATCTGAACGTTGAGCAGGGTCAGGCCGTGGCCGCCCGCTTGGGTGCCAACGTGCTGTTCTGCCAAGTGAATGTGTCGGATGAAGGCTCTGTTCAGGCTGGTATTGCTAAAACTATGGATGCTTTTGGTGCCATTCATGTGGCCGTTAACTGTGCCGGCATTGGTAGTGCCGCACGCACGGTTGGTAGAAATGGCCCAATGCCTTTGGATGTATTCAGCAAGGTCATCACCGTTAATCTGATTGGTACGTTTAACGTTACCCGTCTTGCCGCGGCTGAAATGCAGAAAAACGAAGGCAATGCTGATGGCGAGCGTGGTGTAATCATTAACACAGCCTCAGTCGCCGCCTTTGATGGACAGGTCGGCCAAGTAGCTTATTCCGCCTCCAAGGGCGGAGTGGTGGGAATGACACTGCCCCTTGCACGCGATCTTGCTGCTATTGGTGTGCGTGTAAACACCATTGCCCCAGGTATCTTCAATACCCCGCTGATGAATGCATCGCCTGATACTGTAAAGCTGCCGCTTATTGAAATGACACAGTTTCCGAAGCGACTGGGCCATCCGAGCGAATATGCCATGCTGGCAGTTCAGATGGTTGAGAACAGCTTCCTCAATGGTGAAACGATTCGTATCGATGGCGCTATTCGTATGGCACCAAAGTAATTCAGGTTTGCCAATACTCGAAAAATCAGCGGTTATAAAAATGGAGGGCTTATAGCACTCCATTTTTATTGCGAGTCATAATGAATCAAGAATTGTCGCCTTTCACTACTTCGTGGGTGCGACGAAAGTCCAGTTCGATATCGCGCATTCTGAACGGGTATTCCCCTTTCTTGCGGTCATCAAAGTAGTAATAAAGTGAACGTTTGATAGTTGGGAAAGCGATCTCGTCCCAAGGAATTTCCTCTTCCGTGAACAGGCGACATTCCAGGCTTTCTTCGCCGACACCAAAAACACCCTCCTTCAGGTTGGCACGAAACATCAGATAGACCTGGTTGATGTGCCGAATATTGAAGATCGCATACAGGTCGCCGATGTCGACCGGGGCGGCAGCCTCTTCGAGGGTCTCGCGGGCAGCGGCCTCGGGTGTTGTTTCACCGTTCTCCATAAAGCCAGCAGGTAGTGTCCAAAAGCCTCGTCGCGGTTCGATAGCCCGCCGGCACAGCAGAACCTTGTCTTCCCAGACTGGAAGGCAGCCACAGATAACCTTGGGGTTCTGATAATGGACAGTATGGCAGTGGTCGCACACATAGCGAGGGCGGGTATCGCCATCTAGGGTGCGCTGGGCAACGGGATTGCCACACTGGCTGCAAAAATTCATGCCGGACTCCGGGTGTGCGGAAGGTCACAAGTATACCCCCGTCATCATTTCATGGCTTGGGGCTGAGAGCAGGACTCGGTACACTTAAGGTATGACAGACAGCGTGTTGATTATTCCCCAGTTACGGGATCGATTGCGTGACTACCGGCCTTTGCAGGACCGGGTAGATGCGGCTGTCCTCATTCCAGTGACGGACGAATACGTTCCTCATATCATCCTTACCCGCCGAGCCAGTCACATGAACTCGCATGCGGGTGAGGTGGCGTTTCCTGGCGGCAAGCGTGACTCCAGTGATGCCAGCATCATTGCCACGGCACTTCGGGAGTCCCGCGAAGAAATAGGTCTACCGGAGGATCGGGTAGAGGTTATCGGGGAGCTTGATTCTTTTGTCTCCAAGATAGGGCTGCGGGTACAGCCGATTATCGGCATGGTCGAGCCGGGCCAGTTGCTGGTGCCAAACCCAGAAGAAATCGAAAGTATTTTTCGCGTGCCGGTCGAGTACTTCCTGACGGAAAAAGTTTCTTATACGCATCGTTTCCGCTTTATGGGGCAGGACGTAACAGTTCCTAGCTTTAACTATGGTGATTATGTGATTTGGGGGCTGACAGCGTTCATGATTGTTGACCTCATGAAGCGTGCCTATGATCACAATATCGAATTCGAGTGGCCAGCGTTGGTGGTCAACGCTCTAGAAAAAAAATAGGAACCAACATGATCTATTCCCTTGGTGAGCGTCGCCTTGAGACGCGTGGTGATTATTACATCGCAGACAATGCCACTGTAATTGGTTCGGTTGTACTGGGGCACAATGCCAGTATCTGGTTTAACGCAGTGGTACGCGCCGATAATGATGTCATTACGATTGGTGAGAACTCCAATATTCAGGACGGTAGCGTATTGCATACCGACCATGGCATGCCTTTGCTTATCGGTCGTAACGTCACGGTGGGCCATAAGGTGATGTTGCACGGCTGTACTATTGGCGATGGCTCTTTGATCGGTATTAATGCGGTGATCTTGAATGGTGCAATCATCGGTCGTGGCTGTGTGATTGGTGCCAATGCCTTGATCCCGGAAGGTAAAGTGATTCCTGATGGCTCGCTTGTGATGGGCAGCCCCGGCAAGGTAGTCAAGGAAGTCAGTGAGGCTCAACGAGCCATTCTGGAAATGAGCGCGCTCCATTACGTGGAGAACTTCAAGCGCTATAAAAAGGAATTGAAACGAGAGGACTAATTCTTGACTGCGTCTGCCGATCTTTCCCCTTGTATCGGTTGTTGTCGCTTGGACGATGACAAGATCTGCAAAGGCTGTTTCCGGTCTATCGATGAGATCAGAGATTGGCGCTTCCGCTCAGAGGATGAGCAGCAGAAAATTCTTCAAAATGTCGCCGATAGGCGTACACAAAACCTGCAAACTCTTTTTCCCGAGTAATAAGGCATGACTCCTTCCGTAACACTAGGCACTCCTTTTTCGACATCTGCTACCCGGGTTCTTTTTTGTGGAGCAGGAGAGTTGGGCAAGGAAGTAATAATTGAACTGAAGCGACTTGGCTGTGAAGTCATCGCGGTAGATCGTTATGCCAATGCCCCCGGCATGCAGGTGGCCGATCGCAGTTATGTGATTGATATGCTTGATGGTGCCGCCCTGCGGCGTGTGATTGAGGCCGAGCGGCCCGCACTGATTGTTCCTGAAATAGAGGCCATTGCCACCGCAACCCTCGTAGAAATGGAACAAGAAGGCTGGCAGGTCATTCCAACGGCCAAGGCAGCAGCGCTAACGTTAAGTCGAGAGGGAATCCGTCGCCTGGCATCGGAGGAGCTGGGGCTTGCAACGTCCCCTTGGTTTTTTGCGGACACATACGAGGTCTTTGTCGAGGCAGTTGGCAAAATAGGTTACCCCTGTGTCGTCAAACCGGTCATGTCATCATCAGGTAAAGGGCAGAGTCTGGTTCGTGGCGAAGAAGACTTGGAAGCTGCATGGGCTTATGCGCAGGCGGGTGGCCGTGCGGGTGCCGGTCGAGTGATCATTGAAGGCTTTATCGACTTTGACTACGAAATCACTCTTCTAACCTTGCGGCATCGCGGTGGGACCAGTTTTTGTGCCCCAATCGGCCATCTGCAAGACGCAGGGGACTATCGCGAATCATGGCAACCACAGCCTATGTCTGAAAAGGCATTGGCGGAGGCGCAGCGAATTGCTGAAGCGATTACCACGGCCCTTGGTGGTGTTGGTATCTTTGGTGTAGAGCTTTTTGTAAAAGGCGATCAGGTCTGGTTTAGCGAAGTCTCACCACGTCCGCATGATACCGGTCTAGTAACAATAATTTCCCAGAACCTCTCCGAGTTTGCCCTACATGCTCGTGCCATTCTGGGGTTGCCGGTACCGGTGATCCGTCAGAACGGGCCCGCTGCGTCCTGTGCGCTTCTGGTAAAGGGCGACTCAGGCAGCGTTCAGTTTGGTAATTTGGCTGAGGCATTGTCTGAGCCTGATACAGACCTGCGTTTATTCGGCAAGCCAGAAGTTCGCGGTGAGCGCCGCATGGGCGTGGGCTTGGCACTGGGGCGGGACTGTGATGATGCCCGTGCTAAGGCCCGTCAGGTCGTTGCGGCGATTACCGTCGAGCTCTGAAACTCGCCGATGAATGGCGCACTGATATCGCGATTACTGGTCTAGTCTGTAAGGGTAAGCTCATTTGGAGGTTGCCATGACTACACTTCGTGCGCGGGATGTTATTGATCAAGCACATGCCTTTCATTCTCATTTGTCGGGTTACTTTGCTGGCTTAGGTGAGGCGTCAGCTAACGAGCGTGTGCAGTTACTGTATTCCTATCTCAGTCAGCACGAAAAACTCTTGTCACAGGTACTGACACGTTATCGCGGCGACGCGCCAAGGCGCTTAATGGATACTTGGCTGCAGAATGTACCCGATGACCGATCGCTTCAGGCTTGTGCCTTGCTTAATCTTGAGCCCGATACTGCTGCCGAAGATGTCATCACAGCATCACTAACGTATGACGACTGCCTGATCGCGCTCTACAAGTCCATGCAAGCCGCTACGACGCAGCCAGAGCTGCGTGAGATGTTTGAGAATTTGCAGGCGATGGAGGAGCAAGAAAAGCATCGGACCACACTTAATATGCAGTCACTATACGACTGGTAGCTTTCTATTTTTGTGAGCTTGATGCTGACGGGAGTATGGCAAGTTTTGCAGTTTTAACGGTGTTGTCCCGTACCTGCAAAACTTCGATCATGTATTTTCCTATCCGCAGCGAAAGTGACGACTCTGGAATGGTTTCCAGTGTGTCGATGATCAAGCCATTGAGTGTGCGAGGGCCGTTCAAGGGCAGTTGCCAGTGCAACTGTCGATTAATGTCACGAATGCTGGTGCTACCATCAATAACCCATGAACCATCGGGTTGCGGCAGCATGTCCTTGTGGCTATCCGTCATGCTGGTCGTAAATTCGCCAACGATTTCCTCAAGAATATCTTCGAGCGTAACAATTCCCTGCACATCGCCATATTCATCCACGACCAATCCAAAACGACCCTTCTGCTTTTGGAAATTGATCAGCTGCGCAGGCAGCGATGCACTTTCAGGAACATAGTAGGGCTCGCGAACATACTGCAAAATTTCTGCTTTGGTTAGGTCGGGTTTGCCCATAAAGCGGGACGCATCACGCGTATGCAATATGCCGATGCAGTCATTAATGCTGTCCCTAAAAACAGGCATTCGTGTGTGTTGGGTGGACCTCAGTTGTTTGATGATGTCTTCAAGATCATCCTCAATATCAATGCCGTTAACGTCGCCACGAGGGATCATGATGTCGTCAACCGTAATGGTGTCTAATTCCAGTACGCCTAGCAGCATGCTGCGGTGCTGTTTAGGTAAGAAAACGTCTTGCACCAATGTGCGTAATTCATCGGTATTTAGTTTGTGATCGCCCTTGGCAAGGGAGTTCAGCCGAAACAGCGTGTTAGTCGTTACGTTAATAATCCAGACGAGAGGTGACAGCAGTTTTAGCAATACATTGAGGACGGGTGCTGCAACGTGGGCGACGGCCTCTGGATGCTTGGCGGCAAACGTTTTAGGGCCAACCTCTCCGAAGATGAGAATGACGAAGGTCAGCGCGCCAGCCGCAATTGCTACGCCGGAATCGCCTGCCATTTGAAGTCCAATCAGGGTAGCAACGGAGGACGCAGCAACATTGGTGATGTTGTTGCCAATCAGGATAACGCCAATCAGTTTGTCTGGATGGGCGAGCAGATTAAGAATGCGCTGAGCTGATTTATTGCCCGTCTTGGCCTGGTGTTTCAGGCGATAACGGTTAGCAGTCATGATGCCGGTCTCAGAGCCAGAGAAGAAGGCTGAGAAGACAACGCACACAATCAGAATGGTGAAAAGTAAGCTAAGTGAAGCAGTACCCACAGGAGTTGCCACCATAAATAGGAATTAGGAGTTTAACGGGCAGGGGCCAGTCAGCGTCACGCACCGCGCTGAAGGATGAGCTCCAAGACCAGTTTGCTGCCATAAAATCCGAGCAGCAGCAGGCCAAAGCCCCAGAGTGTGAAACGAATAGCGGTACTGCCGCGCCAGCCTAATAAGTAGCGCCCTGTTAACAGGGTGGCAAAGACGACCCACGCCGCCAGTGTCAGCAGCGTCTTGTGAACCAAATGCTGTGCAAAAAGATCATCCAGTGTCAGGAAGCCGGACAGAATCGCCAACGACAGCAGAGAAAAACCCGTCCAGATCAGGCTGAACAGCAGGCTTTCCATGGTTTGCAGGGGAGGCAGTGCATTCATCAGGCCCTGCTTGTGAGTGCGCAAGTGCCTGTCCTGAACGGCAACCAGAAGCGCCTGTGCAGCAGCAATAGTCAGCACGCTGTACGCCAGTATGGAGAGGAGTATGTGTGATTCGGCACCCGGAGAGAGGTTGCCGGGCGTGTACGTCGATGGAGCAAACAGTGACAGTGTCAGGCCCAGTATCGCCAGCGGGAATGCCGCAACAGTGATGCTGATGATGGGTTTGTAGAGGCTCATGCCGATGGCCAGTGCAGCAATCAGCCAGCCCACCAGCGAGCTTATATGGAAAAGTCCAAGATCAAGTCCGGTGGGCTGATAGATCTGTGCATGAATGGAAATCAGGTGCAACGGCAGCGCAAGGCCACCCAGCGCCTGTATGACCGGGGCGCGTGGCTTTTCACGACGAAGCAGTTGGCGGCCCAGCATGGCGCTGGCCACGGTGTACAACAGGGCGGCTGCAATGCCGGCCAGTGTTGCATTCATGATGCGACGATTCCTTGTTTCGGTAGCAGGATGAAGAAGGTGGCGATGGCTGCCGAGACGAGCCGGCAGTGTGGCACAAGGGGCGAAAATTTTGAAGGGAATGGCCCCCTGTGCTTACTCCCCTCCCTGCTGGGGGCATGATTACCAGTTAAGGGTTGCCTCCAGGGTCAGACTTCGGCCTGCCTGCGGCAGATCACCAGGAATAGGCGCGACCGTGCTGGTTTCAGGGCCTCTGCTGGCTTCTTGCACATTGGCATCAAACAGGTTGCGTCCTGTCAGGCTCAGACTGCCTCGGGGCCATAGCTTGCGCGCTGTCAGGTCAAGCGTTGTGTAGCCATCCATCGGTGCCCGTGAGTCACCGGCCTGTCGTTTGCTTTCGCTAACCCATACAAATTGCGGGGTCAGCTGCCATTGTGGCAGAAACTCCCAGATCATGCGGAGACTGGCATCAGCACTGGGTGCCAGCCCCAGTGGGGCGCCAGTGATTTCTTCCCGGGTTTGCTGATGGCTGTAATTGGCCAGTATCTGGAGAGTGCTGCTCCAGTCGTGGCGCAGTTCGGTTTCCAGTCCTGTGCCTTCAATGGTGCCGGTATTGCGGGCAGTAAAGGTGCTGTTGCCAGGATCACTTACGAAGTCGATAAAGTCATTGATATGGAAGTGGTAGAAGTTGATGTCCCATGTCCATGACTCGTGAGGGCGCCATGAAAACCCGGCTTCCAGACTTTCAAGTTTTTCCGGTTCAAGGTCGGGGTTGCCAAGTGCGACGGGGTTGTTCGTGGCGTAGAGCTCAAAAAAGGCAGGTGCACGAAAGGCCTCGCCATAAAGCAGCTTGGTGGTGAGTGTCGGGCTTGTGCTCCAGACCACGGCAAGGCGGGGATTGGTGGCGCCACCAAAGTCGGAGTAGTGGTCATGGCGAAGGCCGGCAGTCAGGGTCCAGTCTGTTGCCATCTGCCACTCATCCTGCACGAAAACATGGGAGTTGGTTCGCTGGTTTTCGGGCAGAAAGGCTTCCGGAGAGTCGCTGACATCCTGCAGTCCACCCGGGCGCGGCTGGGGGACCGGATTGCCCGGTAGCAGAACATAATTGACCGCATCGGTTGTCTTGAAAATGTCTCCCCAGTAGTAGCCGCCACCAATTCGCACCTGATGTTCTTTCCAACCCTTGTAAAGGGCAGTGAGGTGGATGCGGGCGTTTTCTTCCGATAACTCGGGTGTCTGCAGTACGCCTTCGGGGAACTGGCCAAATGCACCGGGAGGAAATTGCCGGATGGACGTAGGGTTGCGGAAGTCGCTGTACAGGTAGCTGATCTGGCTTTCAACATCCCAGTTCTGGCGGATGTCAGGGGCACTCCAGGTCAGGTCGACGTTGCTCCGGTGGTGAGGGAAGCGTGCTCCCGGGTCCAGCGACTCGTTGATGCCCTGTGCGGTTTCTCCTTCGCTGCGCCGGTGACTCATGCGCAGCCGGAAATCGCTCCATACGAAATCGGTGCGGGCGTCAAAATTCTTCCAGGCAAGATTGGCTGGTCCTGGGGCGTAGGAAGCAGTGGTACCCAGAAGTGCATCGAGGCTGCTCTGGTAGTCGGCATTGATGACGGGGTCATCACCGTCACTGCTGGCATATGATAGTGAAATGAGGGCACGTACTGGGCCAATGGAGCCAGCCTGTTGCAATGATGCTTTTGGGGTGTTGAAACTGCCATAAGCGAGGGTTGCCTGGCCACCCTGCATGTCCTCTGGTCGTTTGGTGATGATGTTGATGACTCCGGCAAAGGCATCAGCACCATAAACGGCAGAGCCGGGGCCACGAATGATCTCCACGCGCTCGATCATCTGAACAGGTAAGCCGGTCATGGCAACCAGTCGTTCGCCCCGGTCTCCCGTGAACAGGCTTGTCTGGGGAATGCCATTGATGAGCACAAGCGTGTGCGGGTTATAGGTGGAGACGATGCCTCGCATGAAGTATCGCGACGCATAAATGAAGCCGCCATGCGAGACATGAAGGCCCGGTACCATTTCCAGGACTGTATCCAGGTCCTGTGCGCCCATTGCTTCAATATCATGGGCAGTGATGACACTGGCAATTGCGGGTGCTGATGTAATCGGTTTTGGTGTGCCGGTGGCAATGCTTACTTCGAGTCGGGACAGCTCTTCCAGAGGCAGTGCGAACAAGTCCTCTTCTGCGATTGCCTGTTGGGTGGCGGTACACAGCAGAATGTAGCCTATCCATGAGCGGTTCATGTGCATTTTGCCTTTCCCTCTCAACAGGGTTTCCTTGCATTTTTTCATTCTAGGTGCTCCGGCCGCCAGCGCTGCAAGACATCATGCAGTGCTGATTGTTTGAAGGGCTTTGCCAGAAAATCATCCATTCCACTGCTGATGCAGGCATCATGTTCGTCACGAAGAATGCTTGCTGTAACTGCTATAACCGGGGTGTGGCGCCAGCTATTCTGTTTTTCCATTTGGCGTAATTGGCGTGTTGCCTCAAAGCCGTCAATTTCCGGCATCTGGCAATCCATCAAAACAATGTCGTAATGCTGAGAGGAAAGATATTGCAATGCTTCCCTGCCATTACAGACAACATCAACCGTGCAGCCAAGGCGCTTAAGCATGGCACGGGCCACTTCCTGATTGGTTGGTGTGTCTTCAGCCAGCAGTATCTTTATGCCTTGAAGATCTTTGTGTTTCGCTGAGGAAGGGAGCGCTGCTTGATTATTTGATGTTGGTGATACTGTCTGGGTGGGCTGAAGGTTGAGCCTGAAAGAAAAACAGGTGCCCCCACCAATTCGTGACCGTACTTCGATGTGGCCACCCATGATTTCCACAAGTTGTTTGACGATGGCAAGACCAAGACCGGTACCGCCGAAACGGCGCGCATGAGAGCTGTCGGCCTGAATAAATGGCTGGAAGAGGGAGTCAAGGGCATCCTGGGTTACACCGATGCCCGTATCGCAAACCTCAATACGCAATCCAATATTTGTTTCATTACGGTCTTCACAGTGCAATGAAACATGGATGTTCCCTGTCTCTGTAAACTTTATGGCATTACCCGTTAGGTTGATCAGGATCTGCCGTATCCTGTTGGGGTCGCCTCGTACTTCGGATGGAACATCGGGGTCAATCGTGCATTGAAGTACAAGGTTTTTGTTGTGGGCACGTTCGGATAAAAGCTCAAGTACATCATGTACAACCTGAGAAGGCATGAACGGAATGTTTTCCAGTTCAAGCTTTCCGGCTTCAATTTTTGAAAAGTCGAGAATGTCATTGATGATTGCAAGCAGTGACTCGCCAGAATGATGTACAGCCTCAGCCTGTCGGCGTTGCTCTGCACTCATCGGGCTGTCTAAGAGTAACTCTGTCATGCCTAGTACCCCGTTCATGGGGGTTCGTATTTCATGACTCATCATGGCCAGGAAAAGGGACTTGGCGCGGCTTGCTGCTTCTGCTGCATCTTTTGCATGACGCAGTTCGCTTGTTCGGGCTTCAATGAGTTGTTCAAGTCCTTCACGATGGCGTGCCAGTTCTGCGTCACGGGCTTCAATCTGTGCCAGCATTTCATTGAAACTGTGTACCAGGGTTCCTATTTCATCCTTGCTCCAAACGTTGGCACGCACGGTGTAGTCCTGGTTTTTTGAAATATTCTCGGCAGTGGCGGCAAGCTGTAAAATTGGGGTAGTGACCTGACTTAGCAGACGCATGCCAAGGGCTGTGGCCAAGGCAAGAGAGGCCAGTGCAAGGACGGCCATGACAAGGAGATACAGGGCCAACATCTGCCAGTGATAACCGAGGTCTGCATCTATGTGGAGGTGGCCGAGTATTTCCCCGTCAAGCGTTATGGGCTGATTTGCGTGGATGTGTTGTGTAAAAAAGCTTTGGTCATATTGGGAAAGAGTGCAGTCATTGTCATTACCAGAGAGCCTTATGCTGACAAATCCGGATTGGGCTCGATCAAATATGCAGGCATTTGTTATGCTGTTCTCTGCTTTGAGAGAGTACAGGATGGTGCGGGCTTCGCCTTGGTCCTTAAAGGCCATTGCGGCCTGCAGGTTAAATGCTGTTGCATTTGTGAGCGTGCTCAGACGGGCATGAAGGTCTTCCTTCATTTTCAGGGCGGCAGTCAGTGCAAATGCAAGCCAGGCCAGTAGCAATGCTGTTCCTGCAGTGAGCAAAATGACGCTGAGAAACTTTTTCTGTAATGGAAGCTTTTCAAGAAGGCGCATGTCAGGCCCCCTTGTTCACGGTGCGTGCGAGTTGTAGCAGTCGCGCACTGACTTTTATGCCTGCCTGTTGAGTGGCAGGCAGGTTGACGGAAAACTGGACACGATTGGCATCGACAAACAGGTTGATCATGCTGTTCGTGCGTGCCGTGCTGGTGGACTCGCTGATGGTTAGTGTGGGATTGCGACCCTGGGCCGGGACTTCACCTGCGGATGGTGTCAGCAGGATGTGGCAGCCGGTTGTGGCTTCGGCTCCTGTTAGTGGCCGAACTTCTATGGTCCGTCCCTGTGCCTCTCGTCCCGCCAGAAGGCGAAGTTTCCGGGCAAGTACAGTGTCACCCTGTGTGCACAGCAGGAGTCTGTCCTTGCTGTCAGTAAAAGTGCCTTCCGGCCACTCCACAAACTTGGCGAAGTTGTAGATGAAGGCCGCCTTGATGTCGGCCTCTGAGTTTTCGGCATGAACAACAGCCGCTGCCAACAAGCCGATCAGGCCGTGCAGAACGATCCTTGCCAATTTCTGTAGAGGACAATGCCTCATGAAGCCATTCCTTCGTGCCTCTACCGGATTCTGTTGTCCGACTACCCTCAAGTATTGCTGATGAAATCGACGCTGTCGAAAAATATTCGCTAACAGTGCGTAGACTGCTGGGTCGGCCAGGTGGGCCGAATTGATCGCCCTGTTCAACTGGAAGGGTTGGAGAGTTTGCCGCTACGAACATAAAAAAACGGGCAGGCTTACGCCTGCCCGTTTTCAAGGGTGAGTACTGCTCAAGGGTTGGTAACGGCCCTGGTGCCACCCACAGCGATGACGAGGGAGGAGGACGCCGCTACACCCGACAGTGCGGTCTGGCCTGTAAGCGTAGCGAGGTGCTCCTGTATCCACGTAATGCCATCAGCTGACGAGATAATCACCCGCGATGAGCCGTCATTGCCACCTGCGGCAAAGAGCTTGCTGCCATTCCAGGCAACGTCACTCAGGTTGTAGCCGGCTGGCGCAGCGGTAGTCGGAATCGTCTGGTTGGTCCAGGTGGAGCCGTCAGGCGATGTCATGACCACCGAGTTGGCTCCAAAATTGACGGAGGAGGCGCCAACTGCGACAAACTGTGTTCCGGTCCATATTACATCGCGTGGAATGAAGTCGGTCAGCGCGGTGGCTGCGGTTGTCCATCCAGATCCACTGTTGATGATGATGACGCCTCTTGATGAGCTGTCCTTGCCGACGGCGATACGCGTGGTGCTGTTTCCCGCGACACCATTGAGAGCCGAGATATAGCCTACCGAGAGCGAAGGCAGGGCTTCATTGCTCCAGGTTGCACCACCGTCTGTAGACGTAATGATGGTGCCATTGATTCCTACAGCCGTCAGCCTGCTGCCACTGGCCGCAATGTCTACCAGCTGGGTCTCGCTGCCGCTGTTGGTCCAGTTGCGGCGAGTCCATGTCACACCATCGGAGGATGTGGCAATGACAGGTGCAATCGTCGTGTAGCTGGACGAGTCCCCGACCAGCACAAACTGGCTACCATCATGGGTGATCGAGTTGATCTGATAAAAATTGCTGTCAGGTGCCGTTCGTGCGGTCCAGGATACCCCGTCAGTTGAGGTCAGGATCGTCCGGTTATAGCCTCCGGTGACAAAGACACCACTGCCATGAGCGATGCTGTAGAGCACATAGCTGCTGGGTGTGGTGCGTGCCGTCCATGTGCCTGGGGTACTGCCGCCGCCTGTTACCGTGAAGCTGCCGGTTGATGTCGATGTTGTGTTGCTGATGGTGTTTGTCACAGTGATCGGGCCGTTGACAGCCCCTGCAGGCACTTTTACGACGATTTCCGTTGCAGAGGAGCTGACTATTTCTGCTGCAACGCCGTTGCTGAATGTCACCACCATGTGGAACAGGTCGCTGTCAAAGCCAGCGCCACTAATGGTGACTGTACTGTCAACTGCGCCGCTGTCGGGTGAAAAGCCCGTGATATTCGCTGCAATGACTCCCACGGCAGACTGCAGCTCAGGGGTCGCATAGCTGGCCATCGCATTGATGGCGCTATCCAGTTGTGTGGTGAAGTCACCACTGGTGTAAGTGAATGTACCGCTTGTGCCGCCACTCAATGTGCCATCGGCAAGGTCGTTCGCCAGGGTCTCCGTGACAATGACTGCTGGCGTTCCGGTAGTTCCGCCCATGCGTGCCAGGGAGGCGAGATAGTAGGCATAACGATCTGCCTCGCTTGTTCCCAGACTGCCTGCCGCGGTGCTTGCGTCCCATCCTGTCGGTGGTGTGAGAATGTCGAGAGTCACGCCTGCACCCAGTACCTGGGTAACAACATTACTGTTGGCGGTTGTTGCCTGGGCTGTAGTGACGGAGGTCTCAATGTTCCCGGCAGTCGTCAGCGCCTGCTGTGTAGCGATTTCGGTTAATGGCGTGACGGCAACAGCGAGTGAGCTGCCTGTAAATGAGGGCACGATAGCGCGAAGGGTTGTGCCAATTGGCAAGGCAACAATGCTGCCCAAGGCCTCATCAAAATAAGTGGAAGAGCCATTGGGTACCAGCTCAACGATGACGGGGCCTGAGCAAGTCCCGGTCAGTGTGATGGCGATGCTGCCAGTTGCTCCGGTATCCCCCGACCCCATGACGACACCTGTTGGCATGCAACGTGCCTCAATGCCTGCATTGAATACCTTGCCTAGTGATGGGGTAACTGTAGCGGTGGCTGTGGTCGTTCCTCCACCTCCACCTCCTGTTACTGGATTGTCGTCGCTGCCACACCCGGTAAGGCCGGCGGTCAGCAAGGTAAATGCAAATAATGAGGCATATGTGTGGTGGCGCATGTCCCGGACTCCTTCGGTAGTATGGCTGTCACGCTAGCAAGGCTGTCCGGGTAACCCAATCCCCTGAACTGGGGGGTAAGACATGCTCATGAGGCGACAGCACGCCACGCCTTCCCTATAATCGGTCCCCTGTTTCACTCTAAGCGGATGTTCCCGATGTTCGATAACCTCACCGATCGCCTCAGTCACAGCCTTCGCAATGTCACGGGCTCCGGTCGTCTGACCGAGGACAACATCAAGGACACCCTGCGGGAAGTTCGCATGGCTCTACTGGAGGCGGATGTCGCCCTTCCGGTGGTCAAGGACTTCATTGACCGTATCCGTGAACAGGCACTGGGGCAGGAGGTCATGCAGGCCCTGTCACCAGGCCAGGCCTTTGTAAAGATCGTGCACGACGAGCTCGTGCGCACCATGGGCGATGCCAATGAATCCCTGAACCTTGCGACCACGCCGCCAGCAGTCATCCTGATGGCTGGTCTGCAGGGTGCCGGTAAAACCACCACGGTGGGCAAGCTGGCGAAATATTTACAGGAGCGTGAGAAGAAAAAGGTGCTGGTGGTCTCGGCCGACATTTACCGCCCTGCCGCTATCAGGCAGCTGGAGATGGTTGCCGCCGATGTCGGTGCCATTTTCTTCCCTTCGACGCCTGATCAGCACCCGAATGACATTGCCCGTGGTGCCATCGCCGAAGGGAAGCTGAAGTTTGCCGATGTCGTCATCATCGATACTGCCGGTCGTCTTCATATTGATGAAGAGATGATGGGCGAAATCAAGTCGCTGCATGCGGCGATCAACCCGGTCGAAACCCTGTTCGTGGTGGATGCCATGACGGGCCAGGATGCGGCCAATACGGCCAAGGCATTTAATGATGCCTTGCCGCTGACCGGCGTGATCCTCACCAAGACCGATGGTGATGCCCGCGGTGGTGCGGCGTTGTCCGTGCGCATGATTACCGGCAAGCCCATCAAGTTTCTTGGTATGGGTGAAAAGTCCGATGCGCTAGAGCCCTTCCATCCCGATCGTGTGGCTTCCCGTATTTTGGGCATGGGCGATGTGCTCTCGCTGGTCGAAGAAGTCGAACGTAAGCTGGACAAAGACAAGGCCGAGAAACTGGCCAATAAGCTTAAGAAGGGAAAGGGCTTTGATCTGCAGGACCTGCTTGAGCAGTTCCAGCAAATGCGCAATCTGGGTGGCATGGGTGGCCTGCTCGACAAGCTGCCGGGCATGAACAGTGCTCAGGTTCAGCAGGCATTGGCCGGAGGGGCGCCTGAAAAAGAAATGAAGCGGATGGAAGCCATCATTCTTTCCATGACCATGGCCGAGCGCCACAAACCAGACCTGATTAATGGGTCGCGTAAGCGTCGTATTGCCGCCGGCTCTGGTACCCAGATTCAGGACGTGAATCGTGTGCTCAAGCAGCACACCCAGATGGAAAAGATGATGAAAAAGATGTCTTCTCCTTCCGGCATGATGAAGATGATGCGCGGCATGAAGGGAATGATGGGGCAGGGCGGAGGCGGTATGCCACCCGGTATGGGTGGAGCAGGTGGCATGGGCGGACTACCAGGCACGGGTGGAGTGGGTCTGCCTCCCGGATTCAAGAAGAAATAAGCCTGATGAAGCCCGCAACGTAGCGGGCTTCATTGTTTATAGGTGTTGAAGAATTAGATGTGCCACTTAGGGAAGGTTGTCAGCGGCGCAGGCTGATGAGTGATGCAGCCAAAATCATACCGGTCCCAATAATCGCATAGCCATCCGGCACTTCACCCCACAGCGCCCAAGCATACAGACCAGCAACCACAATAGCTAAATAGGTGACGGGGCCAATACGATTGGCAGGCGCCAAAGCATAGGCACGGGTCAGGCAGAGTTGGCTGACCGTGGCCAGAACGCCTACGGCGGCCAGTAATACGAATTCATGCAGGGTGATGGCGCGTCCCGCCCACAGCAGTGGGATGGTCGATACAACGGTGGAGATAAGGGCAAAGTAGAAAACGACCCGAGTAGTGGGCTCTGTTGAGCCCAGTGATCGTACCGTGACAAAAGCGGTAGCCGCCAAGACACTGGAGCCAAGGCCGATTATTGCAAAGTGGTTTACAAGCCCCTGGTCTGGTTTGCACACCAGTATTACACCGGCCAAGCCAACCAGAGCGGCAGCCCAGGCCTGTCGTGTCATGGGCTCTTTCAGGAATATCCACGCGACCAGTGGAATAAAGACCGGTGACGAGTAGGTAAAAATCATGGCGCTGGAGAGTGGCAGGTTGGCAATGGCGTAAAAAAAGCCATACATCGCCGTTAGGCCTGTCAGGGCGCGCCAGAGGTGGCGAGGAAATACGGCTGTTTTCAGCCCACCACCGCCTCGCGTCATCATAATGGGCAGTAGCAGGATGAGGCCTGCTAAGTTCCGGGCAAAAACCACGATTTCATTATCTACGGAATGCGATGCCAGCCGGATGAAAACGCCCATCGTCGCAAACAGAAAAGCTGAAAGGGCCAGTAGGGCGGCACCTTTCCGTATGGATTGATTGAGCACGGAGTGGGGGATCTCGGGCAGTGGCCGGAATGCGCGACCATGATACTCCTCCTATTCGCGAGTAGGGATAATCGGGCTTTCTTCGGATAGTGATTCCCCGTATAATTTGCGACCTTCCGCGCCGGGTTGATTTCCGTGGCACTCGCGCGGATCGATTGACCACGGGAACCCAGTTAAGGAAATTGATCATGGTTACTATTCGCCTTGCACGTGGCGGCGCCAAGAAGCGTCCGTTTTACTCCATCGTTGTGACCGACAGCCGTAACGCCCGTGATGGCCGTTTCATCGAGCGCGTTGGCTTCTTCAACCCAGTATCCAAGGGTCAGGAAGAGCGTGTCCGTTTTGACTCTGAGCGTTATCAGTACTGGGTTTCCAAGGGCGCACAGCCGTCTGAGCGCGTTGCCGCTCTGGCCAAGGCCGCTGCCAAGGCAGTCTGATACAGATGAATACGAAGGCACCGGCGGTGCCGGAAGCCTCCGATCTCATCAACGTAGGGCACGTTAGTACGCCCTACGGCGTGAAGGGGTGGGTCTGGGTGCATGCCCTGACCGACCCCATTACCAATCTTTTTGGCTACCAGCCTTGGTACCTGAAAACCCGTGAGGGGTTCAGGCCAGTCAAGGTGCTGGAGTGGCGTACGCAGGGTAAGGGCGTTGTCGCTCAACTCGACATCTCTCCTGACCGTAACGCGGCCGAATCCTTGCGTAACCTTGAGATATGGGTTTCGAAGGATGTTCTCCCGGAGCTGGAAGAGGGTGACTACTATTGGTCAGACCTCATTGATCTCTCCGTGCGAACCCAAGATGGTCAGCTGCTGGGCACTGTACACAGCATGATGGAAACAGGCGCTAATGATGTGCTGGTCGTTCAGGCATCAGAGGGCAGCATGGATGAGCTTGAGCGCTTGGTACCTTGGGTGCCAGGTGAAGTTATAAAGGATGTTGATCTGGTCGGCAGGATGATTACCGTCGACTGGGATCCAGAGTTTTGAGCAGGCGAGGCGCCTGAGGTGTGGATCGGGGTAATCAGCCTGTTCCCGGAAATGTTTCAGGCGGTGACCGATAGTGGTATTACTCGCCGCGCCGTGAAGAACGGTTTGCTGGCGCTGGAATACTGGAATCCTCGTGATTATGTTGAGGGGCATTCCGAAAGTAATTTTCGCCGCGTGGACGACCGCCCGTATGGGGGTGGCCCCGGCATGGTGATGTTGATCGAGCCATTACGGTGCGCGATCACGGCAGCCAAAGAGGCTGCTCGGGCTAAGGGCCTGACGCCGAATGTAATTTACCTGTCACCACAGGGCAGGGTGTTAAACCAGGCAGGGGTGCAGGAGTTAGCGACTACGGAGGCGATGATTCTGCTTTGTGGTCGTTATGAAGGAGTCGACGAGCGTCTTATTCAGCGCGAAGTCGATGCAGAATGGTCAATCGGTGATTACGTGTTGTCGGGTGGTGAGCTGCCTGCGATGGTGCTGATTGATGCAATGACGCGTTTGCTGCCAGGTGCGCTTGGCAGTGAGGCCTCCGCTGAAGAGGATTCCTTCAGTGATGGCTTACTGGATTGCCCGCACTACACTCGCCCAGAAGTGTATGAGGCGGATGAGGTACCGGCAGTTCTGTTATCGGGTGACCATGCGGCTATCCGAAAATGGCGCCGAAAACAAAGTCTGGCCAGAACATTGCAGCGTCGTCCTGATCTTCTGGAAAAGGTCACGCTGGATAAAGAGCAGATAAAACTGCTTGACGATATCCGTCGCGAAAGCGGCGAGGGTGAATAGGTCCGCAAGGTCCTTTCATCTCCATGGGTTTGCCGGGTAACCGGCGGGCCAGGTGTGTAACGGTGGGTATGCGCCGAACGGTCTCACAAAAAAGCCCGTTCAAAGCCTCTGTCACCATAAAATTGAGGAAATGCCATGAGCGGCAAGCATCCCCTGGTTCAATTCGTTGAACAGTCCCAACTCAAGCAAAACGTGCCGTCTTTCGGCCCGGGCGATACTGTTATCGTTCAGGTGAAGGTGAAAGAAGGTGAGCGTGAGCGTCTGCAGGCTTACGAAGGCGTTGTTATCGCCAAGAAGAACCGTGGCCTGAACTCTGCTTTCACCGTACGCAAGATCTCCAATGGTATCGGTGTTGAGCGTGTGTTTCAGACGCACTCTCCGGTGGTTGCTTCCATCGAAGTGAAGCGTCGTGGTGACGTTCGTCGCGCCAAGCTGTACTACCTCCGCGATCGTTCGGGCAAGTCCGCACGTATCAAAGAAAAGCTGGCTCCACGCGCTCCCAAGTAATTGGCGCGTTGATCGGCAAAGAAACGGCCTTCGGGCCGTTTTTTTATGGGCGCTCTCCGGTATGCTCTTGGTATATGAAGACTATCCCGCCACGCCCTCGCGGTCGGCCTCGCAAGGAGGAGGCTGCATTACCTGAGCCACAGGAGCTTCGCCAGTTTCATAGCAAGCTTGTGGTTGAGGGTATGAGTAAACACTCGATCAGTGCCTACCTTTCGGACCTGCACAAGCTGGCGGGTTGGGCTGAGCCTCGTGCCCTGCTGACACTGGAGCATGTCGATCTGATCCGCTATATGCACGAGATTCACGAGGAAGGAGGTCATCCTCGTTCAAGAGCACGCTTTCTGTCGGCAATCCGGCGCTTTTACCGCTTCCACCTTTCACAGCACCGCATTACGCAGGACCCCTCGCTTAATCTGGAATCTCCTAAAATTGGACGGCCTTTGCCGAAAGATTTATCGGAGACCGATGTTGAGAAGTTGCTCGCCGCCCCCTTGCTGGATACCCCACTGGGGCAGCGTGATCGGGCGATGCTGGAGTTACTCTATGGGTGCGGTCTTCGGGTCAGTGAGTTGGTAGGGCTACGCATTGATCAGCCTAATTTACGTGGTGGTTTTCTGCGAGTGACGGGCAAGGGCAGTAAGGAGCGGCTGGTACCTATGAATCAAGAGGCCATGGACTGGTTGGTGCGCTATGCAGAAGAGGCCAGGCCCGTGCTGATTGCGGGCTCAGCAACAGAGGCGCTTTTTCCCAGTCGGGAAGGGGAGTTTATGACGCGGCAGGCATTCTGGTACCGTATCAAAGTGCTGGCCAAGGCGGCCGGTATCAGCAAGGCCCTGTCGCCACACACCCTACGTCACGCATTCGCCACACACCTGCTCAATCATGGTGCCGATCTGCGTGTAGTGCAGATGTTGTTGGGCCACAGCGATTTGTCCACCACTCAGATCTATACCCATATCGCCAGCCATCGCTTGCAAGAGCTGCATGCCAAGCATCATCCCCGCGGCTGATTTTCGTCACTGAAACCGTCCGTTTACGCACGCACTATCAACAGTTGAGTGGCACTGGCGTATCCTTGCACCATTGTTTACGGAGAGATCCTCATGAAGTTTCTGGTTGTTCCCATTCTGATGGGTATGGCTCTGCTGGCCGGTGTTGCTCAAGCCGGGCCTGAAGATATCATTCGGGCTAAGCTCAAGACGGCTATGCCGGAGGCACAAATTATAAGTATCCGGCCTACGCCGGCAGGGCTTTATCAGGTGAACGCCAAGGGGTATGAATCTGTTTTCGTTACAGCAGATGGCCGTTACTTGTTTCAGGGCGATCTGCTTGAGATTCAGGGTGATCGCATCGTTAACCTTGAAGATGCAGGTAAAGCGGATGAAAGTAAGGCAGCACTGGCTGCACTGTCTCCCGCAGATAGCGTGAATTTCCCAGCCGTAGGTGGAAAGCCCAAAGCCATTATTCATGTGTTCACTGACGTTGATTGTGGCTACTGCCGCAAGCTGCATGCTGAAATTGCCCAGATTAACAAGCTGGGTATCGAGGTGCGTTACTTGGCCTTTCCTCGCGCCGGTGAAAGCACCCCGACATCCCGTAAATTGGACAATGTTTGGTGCTCTAGCGATCGGCAGTCGGCCATGACGCTCTCCAAGCAGGGCAAGTCACTGCCGGAGGCACCAAAAGTCTGCAAGTCCCCGGTGAACAAGCAATATGAGTTGGGCGTTGTGCTAGGTGTTCGGGGTACTCCGGCAATTTTCGCTCCGGATGGTAAGCAAGTGGGCGGGTATCTAGCCCCTGCGTCACTGGCTAAGGCCTTGGGTATTCGCTAGTTCTGCGTAGCACGAAGCCTTCCAATCGCTCGTTTCGGGTTTGACAAACCCCGGGACGGGCAATAATGTTGCGCCCTCAAAATACCGGTCGAAAGCTGCTGCTGTAGACTGTCGACCGGTCGCGGTCTCTGCGCCATTTATGGCGCGCTCAAGTGTATTCAGGTGATGATGTGAAGCCGGTGTCTGTTGGTATTGTGGGCTTGGGTACGGTTGGAGGCGGCGCCTTCAATCTACTGCGTGAAAATGCTGCTGAAATTAGCCGCCGTACTGGTCGTGAAATCCGCGTTTCTCATGTTGGCGTTCGTCGCGACAACCCGGACTACGACCTTTCTGGCACTCAAGTCAGCAAGGATATCTTTGCTGTGGTCAACGACCCTGCAATTGATATTGTGGTTGAGGTAATTGGCGGCACGACGACAGCACGTGATGTCGTCATGCAGGCGATTGCGAATGGTAAGCATGTCGTCACCGCCAATAAAGCGTTGCTGGCAGAGTACGGCAACGAGATTTTTGCCGCGGCTGAAAAGAAAGGTGTTTATGTGGCCTTTGAGGCTGCAGTAGCGGGCGGTGTGCCTATCGTTAAGGTGATGCGTGAAGGTTTGGCGGCCAACCGAATTGAATGGCTGGCCGGCATTATCAACGGCACCGGCAACTTCATCCTGTCCGAAATGCGTGAGAAGGGTCGTGACTTTTACGATGTACTCACCGAGGCGCAAGCGCTGGGCTATGCCGAGGCTGACCCAACCTTCGACGTGGAAGGTATCGATGCCGCTCACAAGCTCACCATTTTGGCTTCGCTGGCCTTTGGTGTGCCGCTACAGTTCAAAAAAGCTTATACCGAAGGCATCACCAAACTGACTCGTGAAGATGTGGCCTATGCCGAAGAGCTAGGCTTCCGTATCAAGCACCTAGGCATTGCCCGTCGTGTTGAGAAAGGTATCGAGCTGCGCGTACATCCCACGCTGATTCCTGCTGAGCGCCTAATCGCCAATGTAAATGGCGTGAAGAATGCGGTGCTGGTGCAATCGGATCCTGTAGGGGCCACACTTTATTATGGTTCTGGCGCTGGAGCAGGCCCTACGGCTTCATCCATCGTTGCGGACATTGTTGATGTAGTTCGTTCCATGGGCTCCGAGCAGAGTAATTTTGTGCCGCATCTGGCGTTCCAGCCACATGCCATTACAGACACTCCCATCCTCCCAATGGAGGATGTGGTGACTTCCTATTATCTGCGTCTGACCGCCAACGACCGTCCAGGTGTGCTGGCAGATGTGACCCGTATTCTTTCGCAGCATGGCATTAGTATCGAGGCCATCTTGCAGAAGCCTGCACATGAGGCTGGATCAGTTCCTGTTATTATTCTGACTAAGCCCGTGGTTGAGCGTGAAATGAATCATGCGATCGCCGGGATGGAAGGTCTGAATGACATCATTGGCAAGGTGGTACGAATCCGCCTTGAAAACTTGGACGCCTGATTGAGTTGCACGCCTCATTCGGAGGTATGTGCAGATGATTTTTTGTACGTCAGCTTGAGCGAGACACAGACATGAACTTTGGCAATCGCTACACCGGCCTTATCAACAAGTACCGTGACCATCTGCCGGTGTCTGATGACACGCGCCTGATTTCACTGGGTGAGGGCAATACGCCGCTCATCAAGCTGCAAAACATACCAAAGATGATTGGCAAGGATGTCGACATCTATGTGAAATACGAAGGTTTGAACCCAACTGGTTCCTTCAAGGACCGCGGCATGACCATGGCCGTGACCAAGGCTGTGGAAGCGGGCAGCAAAGCCATCATCTGCGCTTCTACCGGTAATACGTCGGCTGCTGCCGCAGCGTATGCGGCCCGTGCAGGCATTACTGCTTTCGTGCTCATTCCAGAAGGCAAGATTGCCATGGGCAAGTTAGCCCAGGCCATGATGTATGGCGCTATCACTCTGCAGATTCGTGGCAATTTCGATGAAGGTATGGAGTTGGTGAAGCAAGTGGCCACTCATGCACCCGTCACCATCGTTAACTCTATCAACCCTTATCGCTTGCAGGGCCAGAAAACGGCCGCATTCGAAATTGTGGAAGAGCTAGGCTTTGCGCCGGACTATCACTGCCTGCCTGTGGGTAATGCCGGTAACATCACGGCACACTGGATGGGATACAGCGAGTATCACGAGCGTGGCCTTGTTAATAGCCGACCAAAAATGTTGGGTTATCAGGCTGCCGGCTCTGCACCATTCATGCGCGGTGGTCCGGTGATGAATCCTGAAACGGTTGCTACGGCTATTCGTATCGGCAATCCACAATCGTGGGATAAGGCATGGGCCTTGCAGAAGGAATCAGGCGGCTGGTTTGATGAGTTACCTGATCAAGAAATTCTGGATACTCAGCGCATGCTGGCCATGTACGAAGGTGTGTTCTGTGAGCCGGCATCTGCCGCATCACTGGGTGGTGCCATTCGTGACATTAAGTCCGGCAAAATTCCTGAAGGCTCCAAAGTGGTTTGCACACTGACCGGTAATGGCCTGAAGGATCCTGATACGGCTATTGGCCAGTGCAGCACTGCTGTCCTCAAGACCATTGATGCGACACTGGATCAAGTGAAGTCAGCCATTCTGGCATCGATGCAGGGCTGATTCATGCTGAATAAAAAGGCCCGGCTATTGCCGGGCTTTTTGCTTTATACGGTGATGGTGTCGATGCGTCTTTGATTGTGCCCCGGTGAATCCATATCGCTCGGTAGAATTGCCCCTATGAAGAAAATAATACGTTTACGCACTAATGCTTCTGCTCCTGATGCACTTAATGGGCTGCATCCCGTTCTGGCACATATTTATGCCGCTCGTGGAGTGCAATCCTCAAATGATTTGATTCGCAATCTTCAAGGCTTACACGCACCTCAACTCAAAGGCATGGAAGCTGCACTGGATTTGCTTGAAGTTGCCTTAAAAGAAAAGCAACGGATTCTGGTGGTGGGAGACTTTGATGCGGATGGTGCTACCAGCACGGTGCTGGCGGTGCTGGTGCTGCGTGCCATGGGTGCTGTGATTGATTATCTGGTGCCCAATCGCTTTACCTATGGATATGGGCTGACGCCTGAAATTGTTGAGTTGGCGCACGCAACCAAAACGCCTTATCTGATTGTGACGGTTGATAACGGTATTTCCAGTCTCGAGGGCGTGGCAGCGGCCAATGCGCTAGGGATGAAGGTGTTGGTCACAGATCACCACCTACCGGGCGCTGTATTGCCGGAAGCGGCAGCCATTCTTAATCCCAATCAGCCCGGCTGCGTATTTCTCAGTAAAAACCTGGCCGGCGTTGGCGTGGTCTTTTACCTGCTCTCGTGCTTTCGCACGCGCATGAAGGAGCAGGGTTGGTTTACCACCATGAATATTCCTGAGCCAGCCATGGCGGACTATCTGGACTTGGTTGCATTGGGTACGGTGGCAGATGTGGTGCCATTGGACGCCAATAACCGTGTTCTGGTGCATCAGGGCCTTAACCGTATTCGTGCGGGGCGTTGCCGGCCCGGCATCACGGCACTATTGGATATCGCAAGCAAGCAGCCGGCACAATTGGTGGCGACGGATCTTGGGTTTCAAGTGGCTCCACGACTGAATGCAGCAGGGCGCTTGGATGATATGTCGCAAGGCATTGAATGCTTGCTGACAGGTTCGGTAGATCTTGCACGGCAATATGCGTCTGAGCTGGACGGGCTCAACATCGAACGGCGGCAGATCGAAGGCAGCATGCAAAAAGAGGCCATGCATGTGCTGCAGACGTTTTCGCTGGACAAGGAAGCGCTGCCCTTTGGGCTAACACTTTTCCATCGCGACTGGCATCAAGGCGTAGTCGGTATTTTGGCGGGCCGTCTCAAGGAACGATTTCATCGCCCAGTAATTGCGTTTGCATCGTCAGCACCTGGCTCTGATGAGCTTAAGGGGTCTGCCAGATCCATTCCGGGTGTGCATATAAGGGATGTGCTGGATACCGTGGCAGCGCGAAATCCAGGCCTTATTACACGCTTTGGTGGTCATGCCATGGCAGCAGGCCTCACCTTGCCTGTAGCACGTCTGGAGGCGTTTCGTGCAGCCTTCAACAAGGCAGTGGGTGATGTGGTTAATCCTGAGGACTTGGAACCAGTGCTGTACTCTGACGGCGAGCTGCCGGCAGATTGCTTTACCGAGCCATTTGCGGATGTCTTGCGTGAGGCAGGGCCGTGGGGGCAGGGCTTCCCTGAGCCAATGTTTCATGGTGACTTTCACTGCTTGGAGCAAAAGGTACTCAAGGAGAAACACATCAAAATGAGTGTGGCTCACCCTGCGTCGAACCGTATTTTTGATGCGATTGCCTTTAATGTGGATCGTGCACAGTGGCCTAATTCGTCAAAAAAAGTACGCCTCGTCTACCGGCTGGATATCAATGAGTTCCGAGGCAGCCGCTCTTTGCAGTTGCGGGTGGAGTACATGGAGCCACTCTAATCCATATAAATAATTGATTTATATGAATAAAAATTGTTCTCTTTACAGTCGGTAACCGCCCTGCCTGTCATTCAGGGGTGTTTTCGGTTATTATTTGATCACCGGTCTGGAGCCATCTGGCTTCTGTGAACCGGCTAGCCGTTCGGGTCCTGATTTCACCATTAGGTTTGTTCCGGGCGGTACGATTGAACGATTGGAGATCATCATGATTACCCTGCAACAGGCTGCTCGGACGTTATCCGTGAGTCTGCTCGCCATGGCCATGGCTTATGGCACCGTCATAGTTACCTTTTTTAATAACGACTCAGCGCGCCAAGAAGTGAGCGCACCTGCCAGCGTCGAACCTTGGTCCTGACGCCGCTCCTGAAATAGTTCGTGTGCAGGGACGCTGAATCCTGCCTCTTACCGGTCGCTTATGCGGCCGGTTTTGTTTCCGTAAGACTCGTTGTGGCCGGTTTTGTGCGCATCCGGTACAATCCGCGCCCTTAATCCATTCGCCGCCCTTTTTCCTATGGAAATTAATCCGTATCTAAACCGCATCAAGGACCTCTCCGAGCGCGCTGCATCGCTCAGGGGGTACCTTTGACTATGATCTGAAAAAAGAGCGCCTCGAAGAGGTGATGCGTGAGCTCGAAGATCCTACGCTTTGGAATGACCCGGAAAAGGCTCAGGCCATCGGCAAGGAGCGAGCGGATTTGGAGGGAGTAGTGCTAACCCTTGATCGGCTCGTTATTGGTCTCGTTGATGCCAAAGACCTGTTGGACCTGGCAGAGGAAGAGGATGACGAAGGCACGTTGTCAGATGTTGACACCGAGCTCAATAGCCTTGAGAAAGCCGTAGCCGATCTTGAGTTTCGCCGCATGTTTGCGGGTGAGATGGACCCAAGTAACTGTTTTATCGACATCCAGGCCGGTGCCGGTGGTACCGAAGCCCAAGACTGGGCCAGCATGCTGTTCCGCATGTACCTGCGCTGGATTGATCGCCATGGTTTTAAGGGTGAGATCATGGAAGTGTCTGACGGTGATGTTGCGGGAATCAAGTCCGCGACCATTCGTGTCGAAGGTGCGTATGCCTTTGGCTGGCTGCGTACCGAAACAGGTGTGCACCGTTTAGTGCGTAAGTCGCCCTACGATTCCGGTAATCGTCGACACACCTCTTTCTCATCGGTATTTGTCTCCCCAGAAGTCGACGACAATATCGAAATTGATATCAATCCATCAGATGTGCGAACGGATACCTATCGGGCCTCCGGTGCGGGCGGTCAGCATATTAACAAGACCGACTCCGCTGTGCGTTTGACACATATTCCAACGAATACTGTGGTAGCGGTGCAGAACGAACGCTCTCAGCATGCCAACCGTGATCGCGCATGGAAATTACTGCGTGCCAAGCTCTATGAGCTGGAAGTATTAAAGCGTAATGCCAGCAAGCAGGCTCTGGAAGAAACTAAGTCGGATGTGGGCTGGGGCAGTCAGATCCGTTCTTATGTGTTGGATCAGTCCCGCGTAAAGGATTTGCGCAGCAATATTGAAAGCTCTAATCCCAATGCGGTGCTGGATGGCGACATCGATGAGTTTATCGAAGCCTCGCTAAAGATGGGTCTGTAACCGTCGACATCTGACGGGCGTGTGATTTTTTCTCCACCTTCAAGCGCGAAGGGGAGAGCAAAAAGGTAGAAGACATGAGCGAACAGCCGCAAAACACCGAAGTGCATATTGATGAGAATAAGCTGATCGCTGAGCGTAAGCAGAAGCTCGCCGAACTGCGTGAAGCCGGCCAAGCCTTTCCAAATGATTTCCGTCGTGATGCCTACTGCACCGACCTGCAGAATCGTTTCGGCAGCATGGAAAATGATGTGCTAGAAGCCGACAAGCAATTCTTTTCGGTGGCTGGTCGCATCATGCTCAAGCGCGTCATGGGCAAGGCTAGTTTCACTACTATTCAAGATATGACGGGCCGCACTCAGCTCTATATTTCCCGTGATGCAGTGGGCGAAGAAACCTATTCCAGCTTTAAGAAGTGGGATATTGGTGACATCGTTGGTGCTCGTGGCTATGTCTTTAAGACCAAGACGGGTGAACTTTCGGTGCATGTTGAAGAGCTACGCTTGCTGACCAAGTCTCTGCGTCCATTGCCTGAAAAATTTCATGGCATGACGGATCAGGAGATGAAATACCGTCAGCGATATGTCGATCTCATTATGAGCGAGGATACGCGTCGTACTTTTCGTATTCGCTCTCAGGTCGTCGAGGGTATTCGCCGCTTTATGACGAATCGTGACTTCATGGAAGTTGAAACTCCAATGATGCATGTGATTCCGGGTGGCGCGGCAGCCAAGCCATTTAATACGCATCACAATGCTCTTGATATGCCTTTGTTTCTGCGTATCGCTCCTGAGCTTTACTTAAAGCGTCTGGTGGTGGGTGGCTTCGAGCGTGTATTCGAGATCAACCGTAATTTCCGTAATGAGGGGGTGTCTGCCCGTCATAATCCGGAATTTACCATGATCGAGTTTTATCAAGCCTATGCGGATTACCGTGATCTGATGGATTTAACTGAAGCCATGCTGCGTACATTGGCTGAAGATATCCTCGGTAACACAGAAGTAGAGTACCAAGGCGAGGTGTTCGATTTTGGTCAGCCTTTCGAGCGGATATCGATGGTCGACTCCATCCTGAAGTACAACACTGACCTGACCCGCGAGCAGCTTTGGGATATTGATCAGGCTGCCGAGATTATTCGCAGCAAGCTCAAGATGGCCGTGAAGCCCATCTGGGGCATCGGTAAGCTACACACTATTATTTTTGAGGAAACGGTGGAGGCTCAGCTACGTCAGCCAACCTTCATTACCGAATACCCTGCAGAAGTGTCGCCGCTGGCTCGTCGCAATGACCATAATGAGTTCATCACGGATCGATTCGAATTTTTCATTGGTGGCCGTGAGATTGCCAATGGCTTTTCCGAGTTGAATGATCCGGAAGATCAGGCAGAGCGTTTTCATCACCAGATGCGTGAGAAGGATGCCGGCGATGACGAGGCGATGCACTACGACGCTGATTACATTCGGGCTCTGGAGTACGGCCTTCCTCCTACGGCAGGAGAAGGCATTGGTATCGACAGACTGGTAATGATATTCACTAATGCCCCCAGTATTCGTGACGTTATCTTGTTTCCGCATATGCGGCCTGAGCATTGATTGCGGTAGATTGAGAACTATAGAAAAGGCGGCCAGTGGCCGCCTTTTCTATAGACCAAAGCTGCCATTACCCGTACTTTGTAGTTTGCTTGTGTGACTAACTGGTTTGGCATTAGGGTCAATCCTACTGATCAGATAGCCATCTATGATGGTTTGATAATAATAAGACTGGGGAGGTAACAACCCTCCCGATCAGGAGAGCTTTATGCCCCGACTCTTTCGTATTCGTTGGTGTGCCGCTGCAATCGCCACCATGCTTCTGACTAATCCTGTTCAAGCACGGACTATTGATGTTGAGGGAGTGAAGCTGAATCTCCCTACAGCAGCCCAGTTTGCTGAGGCAACGGGTATTAAGCCGTTGGACAAGCCGCTTAATATTAAAGTTTGTATCTTTGACCCTGTCGGCAATAACGGACCAGCCATTCAATACGCGAAGGATATGATTCTGGAAGCGCGACGCTGGAATGTTTTCATTGAGGTTAAAGCCTACACGGACGAACGCGTTGCTGCAGAGGACTTCAAGGCCGGCCAATGTGATGCAGTGGCTATCTCTACGTTACGCGCCAAGCAGTTCAATCTCTTTATCGGGAGTTTAGACTCTGTCGGATCGCTGAGAAATTACGACCAGCTACGCTCTGCCATGAGGGTGTTGTATACCAACCCCAAAGTAGCACCGATGATGATTAACGGCTCTTACCAAGTGGGTGGTGTGGTGCCACTGGGTGCGGTGTATGTAATGGTTAACGATCGCAAGATCGATTCCATTGAAAAGGCAGCAGGTAAGAAAGTGGCAGTATTGGAGTGGGACAAATCCCAAGCCAAGATGGTGCAACAACTTGGCGCACAGCCTGTGGCGTCAGACATTACCAATTTTGCGGGCAAGTTCAATAATGGCCAGGTAGATATTATTGCCGCCCCAGCCTTGGCTTTTCGGCCGTTTGAGCTATACCGTGGCCTAGGGGATAAGGGTGCAATCTATCGCTTGCCGCTGACAATGATGACCGGTGCAATTGTTTTTAATCGTGACAAGTTCATCAAGGAAGTTCCGGAGCTGGATGATAAAATTCAGAAAATCCGAAACTTTGCGATTGGCTATCTTGAGCAGGCCTATCAATTGATCGATGCGATGGAGAAGGATATTCCGGCAAAGTATTGGATGGACTTGTCAGATGCCGATAAAGAAAAATATTTTGGCATGATGCGCGAAGCGCGATTGCAGCTTACCCGTGAGGGTTTTTATGATCCTCGCATGACGGGGCTGCTTAAACGGATTCGCTGTAGACATGAGCCACAGAATGCGGAGTGCGCACTCAAGGATGAATAACTCCATATTCAATTGATAGAAAAAAGGCGATATCCGCAAGGATGTCGTCTTTTTGTTTGTGCGGTGTGGTGTGTGTAGATGTTTCCAGAAAGGGAGTCTATTCTAGTTTTCCGTTAGCTGAATTTTCAGGAGAAGCATCATGGGATTACTGGATGAAGTCGGCAAGATGCTGGGTGGCGCTCAATCAGGTGGCGCATCAGATATGCTGGCATTGGGCCAACAGTTGTTAAGCCAGAATGGTGGTTTGGACGGCCTGCTAAAGAAGTTTCAGTCAGGCGGGCTGGGAGATGTTGTGGCTTCCTGGGTTGGCACAGGGGAAAACCTTCCTGTATCGGCGCAGCAGATTCAGGCTGTACTTGGCAGTGAGCAGGTTGCCGTTATTGCCAGCAAGCTGGGTGTGGACCCACAGCAGGTAGCGTCACAGATCGCTCAGGTGCTGCCAGGCTTAGTCAGTAAGCTGACACCTAATGGTCAGATGCCAGAGGGGGGCGACTTGCTGGCCAAGGGCGCTGATCTGTTGAAGGGTTTTCTGAAGTAATAAGCATGGGTGTGAGCCAGATGTCATCATCGCAGTGATGTCGGGCTCACCCCTTGTTCAGGGAAACCAGTAAAACTCCGGTAAGTACCAGAGCAGTCCCCCCCATTTGTATCCCCACCAGGGTTTCATTCAAAACGCTGTAGCCAAGATATAGCGTTGCTACAGGCCCGACGGCACCAATCAGCGCGGCCTTACTGGCGCCAATACGTTTTATCCCGTTGGCTAACAGGGTTGCAGGCAGAACGGTACAAACAATCGCCAGCGTAATGCCCAGCCCGAGTACTCGGTGACTCACGACAAGTGCGCTCAATGGATTGACCAGTAAGAAGTGTAGGGCGCAGCAGACGCAGGAAAAGCTCAGTGTGATGCCGGTAAACCGGTTAGCCCCTATGCGCTGAATAATCTCTCCCGAACCCACTAGGTAGCTGGCATAAGCCAGAGCGCTGCCAAAGACAAGCACCATGCCCAGAGCCAGATGCTCACTGGCGTGGTGAATATCCGGCCAGACAACCAGCGCCATACCAATATAGCTGATGGCAATAGCAGCCCATGTCATGCCGTTGATAGGGCGCTTAAAGATAACTGCCGTCATTAATACGGTCATGGTTGGGTAAAGAAATAGTACCAATCGCTCAAGCCCAGCACTGATGTACTGCAGCCCCATGAAGTCGAGCAGGGACGAAAGGTAATACCCCGCAAAACCGAGCAGAAACATGGTGGTCCAGTCCCGGCGATGCAAGGCAGGGGCGCCTGCCCGATGACTGGTCAGCAAGCCCATGGCCATAAAGAACGGTAAGGCAAAGATCAGGCGAAGTGTGAGCAGGGTTACCGGGTCAACAGCCTCTTGATAAGCCAGCTTGATAAAGATTGATTTGGTGGAAAACAGGATGGCGGATGCCAGAACAAGCAGAATGCCAGCAAGGGCCGGGCGTGATGACATGGCTGTGCGTCATTTGGGGGCAGGGCGAGAATGCAATTTAGCCCTCTAGTGGGGGGCAAAGGCAATCATTTCGATAGGATTTAATGATTTGAATGCGGAATTGTCGGACAGTTATGCTGGCTGAACCTGACAAATGATGAGCATCAAGGAAAAAAGGTTACAAATTGGTGCACGGGGTTTCGCTTTTAGTGATAAGCCTGCATTACAATCCCGGGCCGTTATGTGTCGATAAAACGACAATACTATCCGGTCATTAGGGAACTGATGTGTGGCCGGACTTTCCAGAAGCTATCTGAGGTGAGGGTTGACCATGCAAATTGGGATTCCAGCCGAAATCCTTGCGGGCGAAACGCGCGTTGCCGCGACACCGGAAACGGTGAAAAAATTCGTTGCGCTAGGTTACAAGCTGGTCGTGCAGAGTGGAGCAGGTATCCGCGCTAGCTGCACTGACAAAGCCTATGAAGAAGCCGGTGCGACGATTGCCGCTACTGCGGCAGACGCCGTGAAAGATGCCGACGTCGTGTTCAAGGTGGCCGGCCCCACGGCTGACGAAGTGGTGAACTATAAGCAGGGCGCAATTGTGCTCGCCGCTTTTGCCCCACACCTTAATACGCACCTCGATGCCTATGCGGCAAAGGGCTTGACCTGCGTGGCAATGGAACTGATTCCGCGCATCTCTCGTGCGCAGAGTTCCGATATTCTGTCCTCACAGGCTTCGCTCGCCGGCTATAAAGCTGTGCTGATCGCTGCCAATGAGTACTCTGGCATGTTCCCGATGATGATGACGGCTGCTGGCACCATCAAGCCTGCTCGTTGCGTGATTCTCGGCGTTGGTGTTGCGGGTCTGCAGGCTATTGCTACCGCCAAGCGTCTCGGCGGTGTGGTGGAAGCTTCCGACATGCGTCCGGCGGCCAAAGAACAGGTGGAATCGCTGGGCGGAAAGTGGCTCGACGTGCCTATGTCTGATGAAGAAAAAGCCAAGGCGCTGGGTACGGGCGGTTATGCCTGGACACCATCGGCTGAGTACGTGCGTGATCAGGCTGTGATTGTCGACAAGGCGGTGTCTGCTGCCAACATCGTTATCACTACTGCGCAGATTCCGGGTCGAAAGGCTCCGGTGCTGATCAAGGCAGAAACCGTCGCCAAGATGAAGGCGGGTGCCGTCATTGTTGATATGGCCGTTTCTTCCGGCGGTAACGTTGAAGGTTCTAAGCTGGATGAAATTGTGATCACTGAAAATGGTGTGAGAATTGTCGGTATCGGCAATATTCCTGCCACAGTGGCAACGGAAGCATCTGCGCTTTATTCCCGTAATATTTTCAATTTCCTCCAGCCCCAGCACGATAAGGAATCGCAGAGCCTCAAGCTCAATCGCGAGGACGAAATGGTCAAGCCGACGCTCATCGTCGACAACGGCCAAGTGCTGTACAAGAAGCCTTAAGGAGCGATAGCGATGAACGAAACTGTCATCCAGATTACCGAGCAGGTAGTCACTGTCGCTGACCACGCCAGTACTATTCCCTTTGCCAGTGTCTTCACCGTGTTTGTGCTCGCGATTTTCGTGGGCTATTACGTGGTGTGGAGCGTGACACCGGCCCTGCATACACCATTGATGGCAGTGACTAATGCACTGTCCGGTATCATCGTCGTCGGCGCCATGCTGCAGACGGTGTATTTCAATGGCGAAATCAACGCAACCACCATTCTTGGTGCTGTTGCAGTATTTCTTGCATGTATCAACATCTTCGGTGGCTTTGCGGTTACCGGACGTATGTTGGATATGTTCAAGAAAAAGAAAAAGTAAGGAGCCGATAGATGGAAAACCTCGCGCAATACGCGGACTGGGCCTATCTGATTGGCGCCGTCCTTTTCATTCTCGCCCTACGCGGCCTGTCCTCACCGGCTTCTGCCATTATGGGCAACCGTTACGGCATGATAGGCATGGCGCTGGCAGTTGCTGCCACTTTCGTGCTGGTTGCTAGCCTCAATGGTGGTAACGGTTTCGAGCTCAAGCCAGCTTATGGCCTGATCCTCGGTGCCATGGTGCTGGGTGCAGTTATCGGTATTTATCGCGCTAAAACAGTGCCGATGACGCAGATGCCAGAAACGGTCGCACTGATGCATTCGCTGGTGGGTCTATCTGCCGTGCTGATTGCCATTGCTGCTGTACTCAACCATTCCTCCTCGCATGATGCGATTCACCGCTTTGAGCTCTTTGTGGGCTGCTTTGTGGGTGCCATTACTTTTACGGCCTCCGTGTTTGCTTATGGCAAGTTGGCGGCGAAGAAGTGGGCTAAATCACTGAAGGGTGGCTGGATCAAGCCGATGCAGGTCATTCTGGCATTGGGTGTATTGGGGTTTGGTGGCGCTTATTTCGTCACAGAAAACATGAACCACTTCTATGCCATGACAGCTTGTGCATTGGTGTTGGGTTATTTCTGGATTGCCCCCATCGGTGGTGGCGATATGCCTGTGGTGGTGTCCTTGCTTAACTCCTTCTCGGGTTGGGCGGCGGCCGGCATTGGCTTCACGTTGAATAATTCCATGCTGATCATTGCCGGCTCTTTGGTGGGATCGTCTGGTGCCATTCTCTCCTATGTCATGTGTCGTGCCATGAACCGCTCGCTGTTCAATGTGCTGTTCGGCAGCTTTGGTGCCGCGGCTGCTGGCGCTGCTGATGATGGCGAGAAGAAAGAAAAGAACTACAGGGCCGGCTCACCAGAAGATGCAGCGTTCATGATGAGCAATGCAGATTCTGTAGTTATCGTGCCTGGTTACGGACTGGCCCAAGCTCGTGCGCAGAATGTTGTGAAAGAGCTAGGCGACCTGCTGAAAGAGAAGGGCGTGAAGGTGAGTTATGCTATTCACCCAGTGGCAGGTCGTATGCCTGGTCACATGAACGTACTACTGGCCGAAGCCGATGTGCCGTATGAAGACGTGAAGGAAATGGACGAGATCAACTCTGATTTCGCCGCGACTGACGTGGTTCTCATCATCGGTGCTAACGATGTGGTCAATCCTGCAGCTAAGAATGATCCTAGCTCGCCTATTTATGGCATGCCGATCCTCGAAGCGCAGCGTGCCCGTACTATCATGGTGATTAAGCGCTCGATGAATCCGGGTTATGCCGGTCTCGACAACGACATCTTCTACATGGATAAAACCATGATGATTTTTGGTGATGCTAAGAAAGTAGCCGAAGATATTCTGAAGGGTCTGAGTGGCGGCGGTCACTGATTAGGCTTGTCCTGTAAAAAAGGCGCCTTCGGGCGCCTTTTTTACATCTTGCGAGTGATTTTATACCTCTTAATAATGTACTTGATATCAGGATTGGCTCCTTCACTGTTCAACTGACATGGGTCATTGTGGGAGTGCTATGCCTAGGCCATACTTAAAATTAATATTGATGGAGGTGTTATGAACGCTGAAGCTCGCGCAACGCTGTTGCAACTAAAGGACGAGTACGAACGTCGTATTACTGGCATCCGTCAGGATCTGGAGCATAAAAATGCACCGGTAGAGGCTGACTTTTCAGAACAAGTGACACAACGCGAAAATGATGATGTGCTGGCGGGTCTGTTAGCAGAAGCGCAGGTTGAGTTGGTAAGAGTAGATGCCGCGCTTGAGCGTATGGATCGAGGGGTATACGGGCGCTGTGTGAAGTGTGGTACAGATATCATTGCTGAACGTTTGGCCGCTTTGCCACAAGCTGATATGTGCAGAGCTTGTGTCGGGTTGTAATACTAATTTCCCATAAAGAAATGGCGCCCTAAGGCGCCATTTCTTTATCTGTGTTGAGGTGCCTTACTTCACCTTCATGCCAGCAATGGCGCCTTCATCCGGGGATAGAATATAAATATCCGCACCACCTGGGCCAGCTCCCAATACCATACCTTCGGACATGCCGAACTTCATTTTACGTGGAGCAAGGTTAGCCACCATTACGGTCAGACGGCCAATTAGCTTATCCGGTTCTGGGTAAGCACTCTTGATGCCAGCAAATACGTTCCGGGTATTTTCTTCGCCAATATCCAGAGTCAGTTGCAGTAGTTTGTCGGCACCTTCAACATGCTGGGCATTCACGATACGTGCTACGCGCAAATCTATCTTCATGAAATCATCGATGTTGATTTCTGCAGCTTGGTCGGTGGTAGCTTCGATAGCCTTGGGTGGTTTGGCTGCGGCTACCGGCGCAGGCGCCGGAGCAGCCAGCAGGTTATCTTTCGATTCATCGACCATGGCGTCTACTTTCTCTTTCTCTACACGTGTCATTAGTGGCTGAAACGCATTAATGGTGTGATCCAGCAATAACTGCTCGCGAGAATCCCAATCAAAGCCACTGATATTGAGAAACTGTGCGCTGGCAGTGCTGGTAGCAGGCAGGATCGGTGAGAGATAAACCATTAACTGACGGAACAGATTAAGGCCGACCGAGCATACTTCTTGTACTTCAGTGTCTTTGCCTTCTACTTTGGCCAAGGCCCAAGGTTTTTTCTCATCGATATACTGATTGGCACGATCAGCCAGCGCCATGATTTCACGTACAGCACGGCTAAAATCACGGTTTTCGTAGTGATGGGCAATGCTGTCACCGGCATCAATAAACTCGCTGAGCAGAGTCGGTTCGGCACACTCAGCAGTAAGGCGTCCATCAAATTTCTTGTTGATGAAGCCAGCGCAGCGGCTGGCAATATTCACCACCTTGCCAACCAAGTCTGAATTTACGCGAAGGCTGAAGTCTTCAAGGTTGAGATCAATATCTTCGACTGAGCCAGATAGCTTTGCGGCAAAGTAGTAGCGCAGATACTCTGGGTTCAGGTTGTCCAGGTAGGTACGCGCCTTGATAAACGTTCCACGCGATTTAGACATTTTCTGGCCGTTCACGGTCAAAAAGCCATGTGCAAAAATAGCACTGGGCTTGCGGAAGCCGGCACCTTCAAGCATGGCGGGCCAGAACAGTGCATGGAAATAGACGATGTCTTTGCCAATGAAATGATACAGCTCGGTATTGCCGCCTTCTTTCCAGAACTCATCAAAGTTCAGCGTCGGATTTTTACTGCAAAGATTCTTAAAGCTGGCCATGTAACCAATGGGGGCATCAAGCCAAACATAGAAGTACTTGCCAGGTGCATCCGGAATCTCGAAGCCGAAGTAAGGAGCATCGCGAGAGATGTCCCAATCATTAAGACCGGCCTCAAACCATTCATCCAGTTTATTGGCAACTTCTGGTTGCAGACGGCCTGAGCGTTCGCGGTCTTGCAGGAAGTCGACAAAATCTGGCAGCTTGAAGAAGTAATGAATCGATTCTTTTTCGACGGGCGTGGCGCCAGAGATCGTGGAGTAGGGGTTCTTGAGCTCTGTCGGTGCATAGGTGGCTCCGCAGACTTCGCAGGAATCACCATACTGATCTTTGGCGCTGCACTTTGGGCATTCACCCTTGATGAAGCGGTCGGCCAAAAACATCTGCTTTTCTGGATCAAACAACTGGCGTATCGGGCGGGTCGCAATATGACCGGCATCTCGATTCTTTAAATAAATAAACGAGGAAAACTCACGATTCTCTTCCGTATGCGTCGAGTGATAATTATCGAAGCGGATAAGGAAGTCAGCGAAGTCCAGCTCATGTTCAGCCTTCACGGCGGCGATTTGCTGCTCCGGGGTGACGCCGTTCTGCTCGGCCTTGAGCATGATGGCAGTGCCATGGGCATCATCGGCGCAAACGTAATGGACTTCATGGCCACGGGAACGCTGAAAGCGAACCCAGATGTCGGTCTGGATGTATTCGACAAGATGGCCCAAATGTATGGGGCCATTGGCATAGGGCAGTGCGCTGGTGACGAGAAGGCGCCGCTGGGTAGTTTTTTGGCTCATGACTCAGGCAATGTCGTAGCGGGAAAGTGGGTAATCATACCGGAAAACAGGGTAAAAACCGGAATAACTGCATGCCTTTATACGGCTATATTGGCTGGCCCTGCCACGGGTGCCGGGCTAGCATAGACGCCCTGATTGCTTTCCTGTTTCCAGGTGTATGCCGTGACCGATCTTGCTGCTGTAAAAGCTTCTCTTAATCCAGTGAAGGACCCTCTGCTAAATCAGTCGTTGGCAGAACTGGGTTGGCTGGAAAATGTTGTGCTGGATGGCGATACGGTACTGGTAGATCTAGTGCCGACATATGCCGGTGCGAGTGAGGAACTGCGCCCATTATTGCTAGAGGCGTTAGCGCCGCTAGGAGTAGAGCAACTGGGTTTGCGCGAGAATCCTGCTATTCCGCGAGTCAAGCCACAAGGAACCGTCCCGGCGCTGGATCGGGTGAAGAACGTGATTGCTGTGTCCTCAGGCAAGGGTGGGGTGGGCAAGTCGACAACGGCTGTAAATCTGGCTTTGGCATTGGCGGCACAAGGTGCACGTGTTGGCATGCTGGACGCGGATATTTATGGCCCCAGTCAGCCGATGATGCTGGGGATCCCGGCTGGGACACGGCCGGAAGTGAAGGATAATGCTTGGTTTATCCCCATTCAGGCACATGGCATAGAAGCCATGTCTATTGGCTTTCTACTGGAAGGCGATAGTTCGCCAGTGGTGTGGCGCGGGCCAAAGGCGACAGGTGCCTTGTTGCAGATGCTACAGCAGACACTCTGGAGTGATCTTGATTTCCTGATTATCGATATGCCGCCGGGTACGGGAGATATTGCCCTAACACTGGCGCAGAAGGTGCCGGTAGCCGGTTCCGTGATTGTTACTACACCGCAGGATATCGCCTTGCTGGATGCCAAGAAGGGCATCGAGATGTTCCGCAAGGTTGAGATTCCTGTGCTGGGCGTAGTGGAAAATATGTCACTGCATATTTGCACAAACTGTGGGCATGCCGACCCTATCTTCGGTAGCGGGGGCGGGGAGCGCATTGCCCGGGATTACCAAACTGAATTACTGGGGCAGCTACCCCTGGACGCACGTATCCGTGAGCAAGCCGATGATGGTTGCCCAACGGTTGTGGCAGAGCCGGAAGCTGATCTGGCGTCTCGTTACCGTGCTATTGCCCGCAAAGTTGGGGCGGCAGTAGCAAAAGCCGCCCACAGCGACCCTAAGCGCATCAACATAGTCTTTGAATAAGCCTCTGGCGCGATTACAAGGCTCCGGTGGTATGATTGCCGCCCCCTATTTCCTTCCATCAACGTCAGGGAAACCCGGATGAGTATTAAGGCAGACAAGTGGATACGCCGTATGGCGGAGCAGCACGGCATGATTGAACCGTTTGAGCCCGGTCAGGTGCGTCAGGCTAATGGTCAAAAGATCATCTCCTACGGAGTGTCCAGCTACGGCTATGACGTGCGCTGCTCTAACGAGTTTAAGGTTTTTACCAACGTTTATTCGGCGACGGTAGACCCCAAGGCATTTGACGAGAAGAGCTTTGTCGATATCCAGTCTGACGTCTGTATCATTCCGCCCAACTCTTTTGCGCTGGCGCGTACGGTTGAGTACTTCCGTATTCCACGCAGTGTTCTGACGATTTGTCTGGGGAAGTCCACTTATGCCCGTTGCGGCATTATCGTGAACGTGACACCGCTGGAGCCAGAGTGGGAAGGTCATGTAACGCTGGAGTTCTCTAACACCACCAACCTTCCGGCGAAGATTTATGCCAATGAGGGTGTTGCGCAGATGTTGTTCTTTGAGGGCGATGAAGTCTGTGAGACGTCTTACAAAGACCGTGGTGGCAAGTATCAGGGACAGACAGGTGTGACCTTGCCACGGACTTGATGGTGTTTGAGTCTGTCGAGAGTTATTAAGGCAGTCTTACCTAGCCGCTGCAGATGACAAACAATCACCCGCAGCGGCTTTTTTCTGTCAAATTATCCAGAGCGATATCTCAGAGAGTGGCAGGGGCTGGCGGCAATTCTGCTTTGGCTAATGCTCCGGTGAGGCTGTTTAGCTGCAGGGTATAAATAGCACCATCGTCGTCTTGAATGACTTTTGCGGGAATATAGCCCAAGTCGCGTGCGAGCCAGAAGGTAGTGTGCCGTTCGGGATCTTCATGTATGCGTTTGACGCGAATGGTGCTGATTTTTCCGTATGGTGTATCAATGACTTCATCGCCATCAATCACAAACTTCTGTTCATTCATGCGTTTGGGGTCGGCAATAAGGTAGGCTTTTGCGACGTTGCCAGCATCGATGATGTCTCGGCGCATTTGTACTTCAAAGTTGAGCGGGTCTACTGCCCCATTCTTTAACGCGTAAAAGCCTTGCTTATCATCCCGACGCGTTGTTGCTTTCTTATTTTTCCAGTCAAAGCTGACCTCAGTATTCTTGCTGATGAACAATACCTTGTGCTTACGCTTGTAGCTCACTGGACTCACTTTTTTTCCATCAAATCTGAAGTTGCTGGTCTCGGTGGCTGAAGCTATCGCTGTTGTGGCAGTGAAAGTGTAACGCCAGTTATTGTTACCAGTGTTCTCCAGAATGCGGGTAGCCGTTCCCGAGAGCTTGTTGTCCAGGTTGAAGTGGTAGCTGGCAGTGTAGGGCGTCAACTCCAGCGCCTGGAGTATCGGGCTGGCAATCAACAGTGCGGCGATCAATAACGAGCGCATATAAGATCCTCAGTCGACGGAGTGAATCCGAACAGGGGCTTCCAGCGGTTTATCATCCAGCCAAGTGCAACCATCGCGATACACCAGGCGCCCCTCTGCAATCCAGATTAGCACTTTAGGATATATTCGGTGTTCGTTCCTGTGTACGCGCTCGGTAAGCAGTGTTTCATTATCGTCAGCAAGAACGGGTATCACCGCTTGTGCAATGACAGGACCGCCATCCAGTTCGGCATTCACAAAATGCACTGAACACCCATGCTCCGTGTCGCCTTCTTCCAAGGCTCTACGATGAGTATGCATGCCTTTATGACGAGGAAGCAGAGAAGGGTGAATGTTAAGCAGGCGCCCTTCGTAATGCTCTGCGAATGCAGGTGTCAGGATGCGCATAAAGCCAGCCAGCACCACTACATCAGGTGCCCAGGCATCAATTTGCGTCATCATGGCTTTATCAAAGTCGTCACGAGTAGCATAAGTTGTATGTGACAGCGTGGCGGTCACAATACCCGCCTGCTGTGCACGTACTAGCCCGTAGGCATCTGTCTTATTGGACAGTACGCCCGTGATACGAGCCTTGAGCCTACCCGTCGTGATGGCGTCAATAATAGCCTGCAGATTTGAGCCTGAGCCCGAAATCAGCACGACAATGTTTAGCATCAGGCGAAGACGACCGTAGGCTCGGTATGAGTGGACGGGACGATCTCTCCGATGCGCCAAGCAGACTCACCATTAGCATTGAGATGAGCGATGGCATCATCGGCGCTGTCGGCTGGAGTCACGATGACCATGCCAACACCGCAGTTGAAGGTGCGATACATTTCAAAGCGCTCAACACCGCCGCTTTCCTGTAGCCACTGAAATACGGGTGGCCAAGTCCAAGAGCTTTCGTCTATACGCGCATCACAGCCTTCTGGTAGCACGCGCGGCATATTGCCGGGCAGGCCGCCACCAGTGATATGTGCCAATGCATGAACAGGCATAGACTTGATCAGGGATAGCAGTGGCTTGATGTAGATTCGTGTTGGCGCCATCAGCAGATCGGCCAAGGATTTGCCGCCAACGGTGCTCTGGAGGTCGGCCTTGCTAACTTCCAGAATCTTGCGTACGAGCGAGTAGCCATTGGAGTGCACGCCACTAGAAGCGATGCCGATCAGTACATCGCCAGCTTTCACTTTGCTGCCATTAATGATGTCGGCTTTTTCGACAACACCGACGGCAAAGCCGGCGAGATCATAGTCTTCGCCTTCATACATNNACGCACATGGCAACAAGATCGATGCCGATGCTTTCGTGGCGATTAAGCTCCAGAGCCAGCCTGAGCTTAGTGCCTACGCCATCGGTGCCAGAGACCAGCACAGGCTGGCGGTAGCCGGCCGGGATTTCGCAAAGCGCGCCAAATCCGCCTAAACCGCCAAGCACTTCGCGACGAGCCGTCTTTTTGGCTACTCCCTTGATGCGATCGACGAGGGCATCTCCGGCTTCAATATCAACACCGGCATCTTTGTAACTGAGGGAGGGCTTGGTTTCGGTCATGGCAACAGACACACGGCTATGGACAAGAGGCCGAGCATTATACGTGATATGAAGTAAAAAGCCTGCCTGCCAGTGGTGCCTGTCGACGCTGAGTTGTACTGTATGCGTTTTGCGATAGCAGAGAGCGTTGGCAACATGACGGGGCGTTGGTGGGCGTTAGTGGTATTGATGGTGCCGTTGGTTGCGGGAGCCCAAAATAGTGCGCTATCACCAAAACTGATGGAAGAGGCCACAAGTCTTCCATGGTTTGATATGGAGGGTCGCTTGGTGCTGCACGTGGAGCGTATTCCTGACCTGAAGGCACTATTGATCATTCAGAGACTGCTGCAGGAGAGAGGGGGAGTGCACCCGATACGTTTGATCGGTGTTAGTGCTAGTGAGGCATGGTTCGTGGCGGATAGCTTGCCCGTAGATAGCTGGCAAGCCTTACTGGCTACCGAGCCACGCCTGCGTCTGTCGGAGCCGTCTCATGACTCCCTGAGAGAGGGTGCGAAGGATGATCCATTTGTGCAAAGTGTCATATGGATTACCCCAGTAGATAGCTCAAGCGACTATCCTGCTAATCCATCAACGATAGAACTGCACTGATGAATGGAACGCCTACAACTATGTTTGAGATTCGTCCTTGGCTGTTGCCGATTGGTCTGCTGGTATTAGGGTGGCTGCTCTATCTTCTGTCGCCGATATTGATGCCCTTTGCTGCGGGCGCGTTGCTGGCCTATTTGGGTAATCCTCTCGTAAATCGGTTGATGCGGCTGGGTCTTAAGAGAACCTGGGCGGTCATTATTTCCTTTTTTTCTTTGTTGTTGTCGACGACCTTGGCACTAATTCTGGTGCTGCCTCTATTGTGGCAGCAGATCGTTTATCTGGAGTCCCGCCTGCCGCGCGTGTTGCGATGGATTAATAGAGAAGGCATCCCTTGGATCGAAAAGCATTTACGGATACAGATTGATCGTCTGGATATGGAGTTGATCGGCCAATGGCTGTCGAGTTACTGGGTGGAAGCAGGCTCCGCGGCGGGTAATGTGCTGACCCAAGTGGCCAAATCGAGCATGGACATTATTACAGTGGGCGGCATGCTGGTTCTGATTCCGGTCGTGACCTTCTATTTGCTGCTGGATTGGGATGAATTATTGGAACGCATCCGGAATCTGATTCCTCGCAATATTGAGCCCCGTGTGAGCCTGATGTTACGTGAGTGTGATGAGGTGATGGCCGCCTTCTTGAGAGGGCAGCTAATGGTGATGGTAGCACTGGGTATCATTTATGCCGTTGGTTTGGAGTTCGTCGGCTTGAAGTTGGCGCTGATGATAGGGCTGCTGGCAGGGCTGGGCAGTATCGTTCCGTATTTCGGCTTTGTTATCGGGATTATTTCAGCGACAGCCGCCGCATTGGTTCAGTTTGGTAACTTTGATGCGGTGCTGATGGTTTGGGTCGTCTTTGGGATAGGACAGGCGATTGAAGGGTGGGTGCTTCAGCCTTATCTGGTTGGAGACAAGATTGGGTTGCACCCTGTTGCGGTCATTTTTGCCATTATGGCAGGTGGGCAGCTCTTCGGTTTTGTTGGCATGCTGCTGGCCTTGCCGGCCGCTGCCGTCATTATGGTGCTTTTGCGCCATGCCCATGAACGCTATCAGCAAAGCCAGCTTTATCAGACGGACCCTCCGGCCGAGGATGATAGCGACAGTGAGTGAACAACTGTTGCTAAGCCATATCAGGGCGCGTCCAGATGCGCGGCTTGCTGATTTTGCCGGGGAGACCTATGCCTCCATAGTGGCGGCGGGGCGAGCTTTTGTGACTTCGCCACACGGCCTGATGTACGTGCATGGTCGCCCAGGCAGCGGGCGTAGTCACTTTCTTGCGGCTTTGTGTGCAGAAGCAGAGGCATCTGGCTTGCAGACTGTGCTACTGCCATTGTCCGAAGTGGTCAAAGAATCGCCAGAAGCATTGGCTGGTCTGGAGCGGGCAGATCTTGTTGTCCTTGATGATCTGCAGGTGATCGCTGGCAAGAAAGACTGGGAAGAGGCTATTTTCCATTTCTTCAATAGGTGCCGTGCAGAGCGCAATCGAATGATCCTGTCAGCCGACGGCACACCTTCAGGACTCAATATCCTGCTACCTGATCTGGTTTCACGACTCTCACAAGCTTCAATCTGGGGGCTTGGTGTTCCTGATGATGCCAGTCGGGAGGCACTGATTGTGTCCGCCGCTAGCAGGCGAGGGTGGGTGCTGGAGCTGGATGTTCTACATTATCTTGTGGTGCGGGCGCCAAGGGAGCCGGAGGCGCTACTGGCCTTTCTGGAGTCTCTGGATCACCGTTCTTTACAGGAGAGCCGCAAGCTGACTATTCCATTTGTCCGCGAAAGCTTGGATCTGCCTACTGACAGGGGGGGCGGCTGACCAGTTTTTGCCTTGTCTTGCCGTGAGCAGGCCTAGTGTGAGACAGTAACGTAGCCGGCAAAAGCACACGGACAAACAAAAAATAACAGCTTCTGGCGTTTACCTGTCGCTACTATGCCCGTGTGAACTTCGCCTTTAATAGAACAATAAAATACGTATTTCAGGAGAGAATCTCCATGTCCTGGTCCCGCGCAAGCCTTCTTGCCGCGCTTCTTGCCCTGCCTGTCCCATTCGCGCTTGCCGATACGGTAATCGTAAGCACTACTGTGGACGAAAATAACATAGCCAATAGCCTGTGCTCGCTGCGGGAGGCTATTGCCTATCTTAAGACCGTTGACGGGCTGGCTCTGGATGCTGTTGGTCGCCCTGCCAATAATGCCAATGGCTGTGCTCGTGAGGGGGATGCAAGTGACACTCATTCCATCAAGCTGCCTTTTGATAAAAGTGCTTATTTAATAGAAGGCAGCCCTATTGATATCGATATCTCAGTATCGATTAGCGGTGATGAGTCCTCGGATGATGTGCCACTAAGCCCTTTTATTTGGGTAAAAGCAGGCCAGGGATTCAAGATTGATGGGCCGGTCGTACCTCCTGCGATAGCGGCTCAAGTAAGCTCGATTCATTTATTGAAGTCGCTTAATGCGGCAGATATAGATGTCGATAATCAAACCTCGAATGCGTATCCTTTTTTTACGGGGCCAGTTAACGGATACCCACTAGTTTGTCTTTATCGGCAAGTTGGTACAGATGCAGAAATATTTTTGAGAGCAGTAATCCCTCCTGCTGTTGGGGACTGGATTGAGCGCTCTCCTATGCCCTTTGCGCTGGGAGTTAATAAGCTGATTGTGACTGGAACCTCTGATGCCACTTGTCCGGCATTGGCTGTGGCAGTAGATGAAATCGGCAGGCTTGATATTAATGTGTATGTTCCAAATATCGTCAGTATGTCGTTGATTGATATTGTTGGTTGCGGCGCAGCGGTTGCAAATTTACCAGAACATATTGCTGATGCTGGTGTTGCTCCTGCGGCTTGCAGTTTCACTAGTGGTGATGGATCGCAAGGCGGAATTTTCTATCTCAATGAATCGCTGACACTTGAGGCGATGGCAATTCGTGGTGGTGGAGCAGAGCAGGGTGGCATTTTTTATGTCGGCGAAGATGGTGTTCTGACGATCACTGCATCTGCGCTTCTTCAAGCGACTGCGGACGAAGGCGCTGCGATCTATATGGAACGCAGCAGCCTACAACTCATAGACACTCTTGTGGCAGACAATGGAAATAATGGAAGCCCAGCAGATCAAGCCATCAAGTTTGCAAGCGGTGAGCTACTTGGTGGTATTTCGCGGAGCGTTATTCAGAACAGTACATTCCATGGTAATAATGGTTTTGCGCTTTCGTTGAATGAGAACGTACTCCTAAATTCTTTGACGATTCTGGGTAGTGTCGGTGGAGCAATAAATTTCTCTGGTGATTTGGCAGGCACAGGAGGAAATGTACAGGTATTTAACTCCATTATTTCTGGAATATGCACGGGTGCTCCCGCTGCTTGGGTACTGGCCAATACACCGAAGTTCAATTTAGCTGATGCAACCTGTGGCTTTACAGGTACCTCCAATATGCTAGTGCCGGCAGTTTTGGTGGCATCAGTTAATGCTGATAAAACTTGTGGCCCCACTGGCAGACTTTGCCCTAAAGACACTGATGATGACGGCATTTTCGATTTTTACGTGCCTCGTTACTTGTCAGATGACATCAGCTTTAGCAAGGATGCCAGTAACGCCGATATTGTCATTATCAATAAAGGCTCCAACGAGTCAGCATCTTCGTGCCCTTCTCAGGATCAGCGTAACTCAGACCGCAGTAAAGCGGGGCGGTGTGATATCGGAGCGGTGGAATTTCAGTTTAACGGCGCATTGTTAAACTCTGGTGGAACGCTCGTGACGGGTTCTTATGCCCAGTCCTTCGCCCCTGATCTGGGAGATGAGGAGTTGTTTCTTCCTGTTGGGGGCTGCCCTGTAATACTGCCAACAGCCAAAACAACTGATGGTTGCCCTTGGTTGTCTTTGGCACCAACTAAAGGGAGCATCAGTCTAACTCCTGATAGCAAGGGCTATGTTTACAATTCACCTAATGGCTTTCATGGCTTTGATACCTTTCGTATTGAGGTAACAACCACTGCCAGTCGCTTGAATGACCCTTCTCATCCCACAGGTACGACTCGTACGGTATCGGGTAAGGTCACCAGTGAGCCTGAATCAGGCATAGAAAGTAGCGGTTTGTTGGGAGGCGGTAGCATGGATTGGGTTGGCTTGTTAGGTCTTGCTGGGCTGCTCTTGCAGCGCCGTATTCGTAAGGGAGGCGTACGAGTATGAAAGTGTTGAGTCCTTTGCGAAAGATGGTCACTGCGTTGGCACTGATGCTTTCAGCCAATGCCATGGCAGTAACTATTACAGTGACGACGACCGAAGATCAGAACGGTTCTGATCCATCCAAATGCTCTTTGCGTGAGGCTGTCAAGTCGATCAATACCAACATTGCGTTTGGCGGCTGCCCTGCGGGCATGCCAAGTGCGGATAACAAAATTCAGCTCGCCAGCGGGGTCTATGCGCTGACCGACGAATTAGTGATGAGTCAGTCCATCGATATGCTGGGTGCTTACACCTCGCGTTGGGACGGCGATAGCTTTGGCACGCCAGTTGGTTATACCGATCCACTGACTGGAGCAAGAGTTTCTCGTATTACACCACTGACAACTATCAAGGCGGCTACGGGTAAGCGAATCTTCAATGCGGCTGCCTCTTTAGGAGGGATGGAGTTAAAGGATCTGATTCTTGAGGGATCAAGCACCCTACTCTTGCAGCCTAATGATCAAAATGGTGGCGTGGTAATCAGTAGTGGTCCGGTGTCGCTTGATAACGTTCAAATTCTTAACGGTAAAGCACAAAAGGGCGGAGCAATTTACTTGGCCGGGGCAGCGGGTCTTTCGCTGTCAAATGCGACGTTGTCTGCTAATGAAGCAGTAATAGATGGCGGCGCTATTGCAATGGATTGCTCTTTTAATGGTAGCAGCGTGGTTCGCTCTGTCAGTATTCAGCGGTCATTGCTGAAGGGCAATATATCTGGCTCAGGTGCTGGTGCTGTCGCATTTTGTGGAAGTGTTACAGCAGGAGTGGTGGCATCTACTTTTTCTGCAAACTCGTCAGCTGCAAGTTTCGGTGCGCTGAATTTTGCAGATGTAAATGCCCCTGATGCCACTATTAGCTTGGAGTATGTCACTGCGGCTGAGCACACAAATGGATATTTTCTTCACACCGATTACATATCGCCTCCTGATGTCTCCAACTCAGTGTTGGCAGGTAACACACTCAACTGCTTGATTGGCGGAGTTGCTGCATGTACTTCGAATGATGCAGGCTTCAGGGTGATTACCACTAACCTGGCTCAGCTAGAGGCATTTGGTGATTTTGGTGGCCTTACAAAAGGTTATCTGCCTAAAGGACCGCTGCTGGTCGATCAGGGCGAACCCACAAGCACAGGATGTGCCGGTAATGATCAGAGAAATCTTACCCGTAATATGGGCGTGAACTGTGACATAGGTGCATTCGAGCGCTTGCAGTTGACCGCAATTGATGAAAAAGGCACCAATGTCTCCGGTGATGATCGTATTGCCTATATTGATGTGCTGACCAACGATACATTTGGTGAAGATGGTACTGGTATAGCGGGTATCTTCAAGCCGGTTGATTTTGAAATTGATGCCGCCTCACCGGCCGCTTGTGGCTATTCTCCTGTCACTGTTGACCATCCAAAGCCGCGTTTGAAAGTCGATAATTCTGGGGGAGTTACACTGCCTATCGCCCCGATCAAGTGCCTTTATAGAGTTAAGGATGCTGCAGGTATTCCAGTAGGAGCGGTGGCGACTACCGTTGAGGTGCAGATCACTAACATCAAGCCGGTTGCAAAGGATGATACATATCTGCGTCGTGTTGGAGAGGCCAGTATCTCTATTGATATTTTGTCTAATGATGATGACGATGGCGACGGCATATATGCCAGTCCCAAGACTGGCTTTGTCATTATGATCAAGGGTAGCCCACCCAAGAATTTGGCGGGTGTACCGTTGCCTGATAAGGTCAAGACTGCTCTCGGAGTAGTGAGTGGTGTAGAGGTTGATTGCGATACAGTGCTTGGTAGCACATCGAGTAGCGCCGATATTGGCGCAGTCTGCTTCATATCAGGTACGTTAACGTATAGTGCTGATAATAATCTGAGTCCGTTCACGGAAGAGTTTACCTATACAGTGTTTGATACAGATGGCGGTCAGTCTAATCAAGCCCGTGTCATTATTAATACAGATGCTCCTGCTCCCGGTTCCAGTGGTGGATCGCTAGATTGGTTGTTGCTTGGGCTTCTCGCAGCAATAGGTTTGCAAAGGGCGCGTTCCTTCTGATAAAAAAAGCCGCTTGATGCGGCTTTTTTTATGGGCTGTCAGTGTGCAAGTCAGGAGATAGTATGAAAGTTGGGAAGTGGTCATGGGTTGTGCCGACGATAGTGCTGCTGGCAGGTTGTGCAGCGCCAGGAACAGTCAGGCTTTACGACGGCGAGGCCCGTCAGCCAGCAGAGGTGGCCTTGATTAGCGCTCCGGAGCAGGTACAAGTCATGGCGCTGGACGGAGTTGAACCGACAGGGCTGCTTCGCCAGCACAGTCAATCCCTGGAGTTGCTGCCAGGCGAGCATGTCTTGACGCTGCGCTATGTTCAGTTGTTCCAGATTAATGCGAGTGAACATGAGGTGGTACGCTCACGACAGGCGGCATTGCGCTTCACTGCAGTGGCAGGCACAGAGTATCGACTTGAAATGGATAAGCAGCCCTCACTTGATGCTGCCCGCAAGTTTGCAAAGGCGCCGCAGTTTCGTTTGATTAATAATGCGAACGAAACGGTGGGCCAGTCTACTGCTATCAAGTCGTATGCCGAGGCTTCCTTGATAGACACTATTACCAAAGCATTTGAATCAACGCAGAACAGTGATGCACAGACTCAGGCTCAAACGCATCTGGACTTGCTTAAGGATGTCTGGGGGCGTGCAACACCTGACGAACGTGAAGCATTCCAATTGTGGCTTACTCAGCAGCCAAAATAGACTTTTTGCCTTATAACGGTCGTATCAAGGGCAGGCCTTTCTGCAGTGAGGCTCTGCCCTTCATTTTGAACTTATTGGCCTGTCGCGGCTCGCTGCCAGCGGGCAAAGTACATGGCTGACACAAAGCACGCTGCCGTCAAAATTGCGCGCAATATAGCCACATATCCTTCCGTGCCGGGAACCATGGCGCCCAGTACAGCCCAACAGAAGTAGAGCAGTAGCAGAATGCCCAGCCATACTGCGCTCATTGGCTGCCAGCGAATAATAGGATGAAAGAATAATCCCGGCGGAATGATTTTAATGGCGACAATGACCAGAATGGTGGCCAACCTCATGGTAGGTGGAGCAAATAGAAAGGTCTCCAAGACCATTAACGTCAGTAATGCGCCCAGCAACCCCAAAGTTAACTTGCGCGCCCTTGCAGCACGGACAGTAATCATGTTGTTCCTCTTTTTGCGTGGCGGGCCAGTCTTTGGCCAAGGGCTATGCACAACGTAGATTCTAATTCATCAACGGCTCTACCACTGTCAGGGCCAGCCAAGTGGCTGGCACCGTATGGTGTTCCGCCAGAGGTGGTCTTAAGTAGCGCTGACTCTGAGTAAGGAATGCCCAGTATCACCATGCCGTGATGAAGCAATGGCATCATCATGCTGAGCAATGTTGTTTCCTGCCCGCCATGCAGTGAACTGGTCGACGTAAAGACAACGGCTGGCTTGTCGATAAGGGCGCCATTCAGCCACAAGCCGCTAGTGCCATCGATAAAGTATTTCAGGGGAGCGGCCATGTTGCCAAAGCGGGTGGGGCTGCCTAAGGCAAGACCGACGCAGTTGGCCAGATCTTCCTCGGAGCAGTAAAGCTCGCCTTCTTCAGGGATGGCTGGCGCTGTGGCGTCGATGACGGTCGACACAGCTGGGACCGTACGAATTCTTGCTTCTAGGCCTTCTTTTTCAATGCCGCGCGCAATCAGGCGAGCCATCTGCCGGGTAGCGCCGTGCCGACTGTAATACAGCACAAGAACGTAAGGGGTAGTCATTTCAGTAGCTCCTCTACGCGTTCGGGTGGGCGGGCAATCACGGCTCTGTTGCCATGAATAACCACTGGGCGCTCAAGTAACCGAGGGTGGCGAATGATGGCATCAATCAAGTCGTCTTCACTTAATGCCGGATTGGCCAAACCAAGGGCATTGTATTCAGCTTCCTTCTGGCGCATTAGCTCACGGGCAGGCATTCCTAACTTTTTCAGTAGTTTTTTGATGACAGCCGCATCAAGTGGATCGTCTAGATAGCGGACGATGGTGAGTGGCACGCAGGCATCTTCCAGCAGAGACAGGGCTTCCCTCGACTTGGAACAGCGAGGATTGTGATAAAAGGTGTACATGGTCGTTATGCTTGAAGGGATAGTTGGCCGGTATTGTAGCCATGAAGAAGGTGCGGGTCACACTCGACAGTTGCCATCGTGACAGGAATACTTGGCGAGCCTGAACTGATTGGAATCCTCATGCCATTGTCTTTTGCACGCCACACGTTGCCTCTTGCCCGGTTGGTTATTCGCCGCTTTCTGGCGGATAACTGCCGACAGGCTGCCATGGTGCTTACCTACACCACATTGTTCGCGGTAGTTCCAGTCATGACAGTGGTGTTCTCGATACTGTCTGCCATTCCATCCCTTCAGCATGTGAGTGGGGATATCCAGAATTTTGTTTTTCAGAACTTCATTCCCAGCACGGGTGCAGCCGTTCAAGAGCGCTTGCAGGATTTTTCCCAGCAGGCGAGAGGATTGACCACTATCGGTATTGCGATACTCTTTGTTACGGCGCTCATGCTGCTGGTGACCATTGAGAAGGCCTTCAATCAGATATGGAAAGTGCATCACGAGCGCAAGGGAGTGGTGAGCTTTCTACGTTACTGGGCAGTACTAAGTCTTGGTCCATTACTACTGGGTGCGGGATTCGCCATATCTTCTTATCTGGCCTCAATCCATTTGTTCAGTACAGCCGCTTCGGCGTTCAGTGGCGCAGTGCCCGGTTTGCAACTCATCCCCTTTGTGTCGACCACGCTGGCATTCACGTTGCTTTATGTCGCTGTGCCCAATTGTAAAGTTCCACTTAAGGCGGGCTTCTTGGGTGGTCTGCTTGCCGCATTGTTGTTTGAACTAGCAAAAAAAGGGTTTGGCTTATTTGTGAGTCAATTTTCTTCGTATACGCTGGTCTATGGAGCCTTCGCCGCTTTTCCGGTATTCCTGATTTGGATTTACTTGTCATGGATGATTATTTTGCTAGGCGTCGAGATTACCCGGGCCATTGCCGTGTATCGCCACACCAGTATGGCGCAACGCCATCCTGTGCTGGCCATGCTGGATATTCTTCAGCTTTTTTGGCGCAAGCAGCAGGGAGGAGGGGCTGTGTCGGATGTCGAAGCGATGAGTATTTTGGGTAAAAAAGAAGTGGAGAACTGGTTTCAGTTTGCCGATATTCTTCAGCGTGAACGGATCATTTGCCGAACAGATGCAGGTGGCTATGTTCTGGCGCGCAATCTAGAGCAAATTCAATTCTCCGACTTTTATCGCAACTTGCCGTGGCCCTTGCCCAGTGCGGCAGATCTGGAAAATTTGCATGATGATGATCATTGGGTGGCTGCATTGAAGCCCGCTCTTTTGCGCGTGAATGCCACAATAGACACCGAACTATCCATTTCGCTGGCATCTATCCTAAGAGAAGATGGTACAGAGAGCGGCAACGAGGTATCAGCATGAGTACAATTGAGATTCTTTCTCTGGAGCATGAGGGGATGTACTTTACTGCCCGAGCCGCAGGCGAAGGACCTCTTGTGTTGATGCTGCATGGATTTCCGGATGACTTTCATTCGTTTGATGCACAAATTGAGGCCATTGCTGCGCAGGGTTATCGTGTTGTTGCACCGATGATGCGAGGCTATGAGTCGTCATCTTGCTCGCCACGCGACCTGTATCATCTCATTCACTTGGCATCAGATGTTTTTGCCTGGATGAAACTCCTCAAGGCCAGGCAGTGTCATTTGATAGGCCACGACTGGGGGGCATTAACCGCTTATGTTGCTGTTGCGCTACAGCCAAAAAAGTTTGTCTCCCTGACTACGCTGGCTATTCCGCATCTGCGACGCGGTCTGCAAGGGGTAGTGGGCGTGCCTGCTCAGTTGGTAAAGTCCGCCTACATCCTTCTGATGCAGTTTCAGAAAGCCTCCGAGTTGATTGTTGAACGAGATGACTATGCCTTTATTGAGACGCTGTGGAGGCGATGGTCGCCTACGTGGCAGTTCTCTCAGGCGGATATCGATCAGGTTAAATCCACCTTCCGTGCGGAGGGCGTGACCCATGCGGCCACACAGTATTACCGCTGTTTGTTACAGCCTCTATCGCTGTCTACCCAGCAGTCTTGGCGCTTGCTGACACGTCGTGTCAGTGTTCCTACCTTGGCACTGACCGGTGAGCAGGATGGCTGTATGGATAGCCGTCTTTACGACAGCCTTATGCGCGAGCAGGATTTTGAGAAGGGGCTGCAGGTTCGTAAGATCGCCAATGTGGGACACTTTCTGCATCGCGAGGCGCCAGATGAGGTCAATGCGATGATTCTGGATTGGCTTAACCAGCATCCGCTTTTAAGAAGCTGAGCGCCAGCGGATATCCGTACCCGGCTTGGGTATAATCAGCATCTGCCATGACGGGGCATACAATGTCCTGTCAGCTATTCCCGCTCGCTAACCGCGCACAGCCCGGAGACCCCATGACCGTCATTAAACAGGACGACCTCATTCAGAGTGTTGCCGATGCCCTTCAGTATATTTCTTACTACCATCCGATAGATTTCATTCAGGCCATTAATGCAGCCTATGAGCGCGAAGAAAATCAGGCTGCCAAGGATGCCATGGCGCAGATTCTGATCAATTCTCGTATGTGCGCCGAAGGGCATCGCCCAATCTGTCAGGACACCGGAATTGTCACCGTGTTTGTAAAAGTGGGCATGGAGGTGCGCTGGGATTTGGGCGGCATGAGCCTTGATGATGCTATCAACGAAGGCGTCCGTCGTGCTTACTTGAGCCCGGATAATGTTCTGCGCGCCTCTATCCTGCGAGATCCGGCAGGTAAGCGGACCAATACCAAAGACAATACCCCTGCTGTTATCCACTACAGCATCGTTCAGGGCAACAAGGTCGACATAACTGTGGCGGCCAAGGGCGGCGGCTCTGAAAACAAGTCCAAGATGGTTATGCTTAATCCGTCTGACTCCATCGTGGATTGGGTCCTCAAGACAGTGCCAACCATGGGTGCTGGCTGGTGCCCACCAGGCATGCTGGGTATCGGGATTGGTGGTACAGCCGAGAAAGCCGTACTGCTCGCCAAGGAGTCCTTGATGGACCCGGTCGATATGCATGAGCTATTGATTCGCGGCCCGCAGAATCGCATCGAAGAGTTGCGTGTTGAGCTTTACGAAAAGGTAAATGCTTTGGGTATTGGTGCGCAGGGGCTTGGTGGTCTGACCACTGTGGTGGATATCAAGATCCGTGATTATCCTACTCATGCCGCTTCCTTGCCCGTAGCCATGATCCCTAATTGTGCGGCGACCCGTCATGTGCATTTCGAGCTGGACGGCTCTGGCCCTGCTCATCTGGAAGTGCCGAAGTTAGAAGATTGGCCAAAGATCACGTTTGATGCCAGAAAGTCTCGTCGCGTTAATCTCGACACTGTTACTCAGGCCGAAATTGAAAGCTGGCAGCCAGGTGAGACGTTGCTTCTGTCTGGCACCATCTATACCGGCCGTGATGCGGCCCATAAGCGTATGGTTGAAATGTTCGCCCGTGGCGAGACGCTGCCAGTCGACCTGAAGGGCAAGTTTATCTATTACGTTGGCCCGGTTGATCCTGTGCGCGATGAAGTGGTCGGACCAGCAGGTCCAACTACAGCAACTCGTATGGACAAGTTCACGGATGTGGTGCTTGAGAAGACAGGCCTTATGGGAATGATTGGCAAGTCTGAACGCGGCCCTGAGGGTATCGAAGCCATCAAAAAGCATAAGGCTGTTTACCTCATGGCAGTGGGTGGCGCGGCTTATCTGGTTTCCAAGGCTATTCGTAAGGCGCGTGTAGTGGCCTTTGAGGACTTGGGCATGGAGGCGATCTACGAGTTTGTGGTCGAGGATATGCCAGTTTCCGTGGCCGTGGATGTGCAGGGTGAATCGGTGCATAACACAGCACCGAAGATATGGCAGGCCAAGATCGGCAAGATTCCGATTATTGCTTGAGCACTGCAAGTGTTGGAAGAACCCGCCTGCCCGGCGGGTTTTTTTATGGGCTGAGTGTACTGTTAAGTGACGGTATGACGAGGTAGTGTTAAAGACCTTGATGGATCAAGAGATGTGCAAAAATGCTAGGAAGGTTGTCACGCATCGGCCAGCTAGGTTTGGCTTTACTACTGTCGTTGAGCATGAATGTTGCGCAAGCAGATACCGAGGTGCTGATCTCTGGTGAGTGGCCTCCGTATAGCGGCGTTGCTGAGCCTGATGGCGG
>DDBN01000081.1:3980-9779 GCA_002333145.1 Moraxellaceae bacterium UBA2031 | reverse complement strand
ATGACTTGGCTCGCTATCGAATAGGTACGGTAAAAACCTACGTTAATGCTCCGGAATTTGATCGCCTAGCTAAGAAAGGTAGGATCAAGACACTTACGGCATCCACGGATGAAGAAAACCTGATCAATCTGGTGATGGGCAAGGTAGATGGCATCATTATTGATCGAAATGTATATGTGTATCTGTCGAATACGAATCCACGGATTAAAGCTGCTACGGCGCGTCTCCAGCTCAATTCAAGAACGTTAGTGGTGCATAAGTTGTATGTCTGTTTTGCGCGCAACGAGAAGGGACGGGTTTTGCGTGACAACTTCAATAAGGGATTGAAATCGTTGCAGGCTCCAGGGCCTGAGTAAACCTTGTTCGCAAGATCGGGGCTATTCCTCACCAGAGTTATCCATGCAAAATTTTCTTATCGCGCTTGCTACGCCTGTTTTTGTTCTGCTGATTTTTATTGAGTATTGGTGGAGTCGACGCCAGGGCCGTGATGTACACGAGTTTTCTGACAGTCTTGCGAGTATTGGCTGCGGTATTTTCACGGTAACACTCGAGGTGTTTGCCAAGGCAGGTTTGCTGCTTCTCTTTGCGTGGGTAACCCAACATGGACTGATGAACTGGTCCAGTCAGAGTGTGGTGACTTGGGTAGTATTCTTTTTTCTTTTAGACTTTATTTACTACTGGGCACATCGCTGGTCACACGAGATAAATATTCTCTGGGCCGGACATGTTCCGCATCATCAGAGCGAGCAGTACAACCTGACCACGGCGTTGCGACAAGGAGCTTTTCAGGATATCAGTCACTGGCCTCTTTATTTGCTATTGGCTTTACTGGGCTGTCCGGTTGAAGTTTTTATTGTGCTACTTACCTTCAATAAATTTTATCAGTTTTGGATTCACACTCGTTTGATTGGCAAGTTGCCATTGCTAGAGGGCTTCCTTAACACGCCGTCGGCTCATCGTGTGCACCATGGCATTAATGATGCCTATATAGACCGTAATCATGGCGGTACTCTTATGATCTGGGATCGGATCTTTGGTACCTATGAGGAGGAGCAGGAAGAGGTAGTCTTTGGCGTACGCAAAGCGTATCAGCGGCGTGACCCCGTTTTTGCTCAGTTCGATTGGGTAGTAACGATGTGGCGTGATGCCGTACTGTCAGGTGAGTGCCGGGATCGCTGGCGCATCTGGTTTAAGCCTACGGGCTGGCGTCCGGAAACAACAAAACTGCTAGCGCCACGGCCCACTTTTTCGCTGGATCGTTTTCAGCGTTATGCTCCAACTCTTTCACCAATCCTGAAACGAGCAGGCTTTTTGTGGTTTGTGCTGGCGGTGCTGTTTAATGGCGCAATGATGCTGGGCGCAGGAAAGCTATCGTGGGGCGTGATGGTGGTACTGGCGGTTGCCGTGACATTGGCGCTGTGGCAAATGTCACGGGTATTCGATCAACAACAACCTCAGTGATGATGGTGTGAATGCATATCCATCTGAGCATCTTCGCTCGAAGCGGGTGAGGCGGGAGTAGAGGCTGGGGTTTGCTCTGGTGCGGCATGTTGACCATGCCCAGTGTGCTGAGCGTGTTCATGCCCTTTAAAAAAAGGCATTGCCGTCCAGATACCAAATACAATTACCAGTAATCCAGCGCCCTGACGAACCCCAGGGCGCTGCAGCAGTTGGCGAGCCCCAGAGGCCAGCGTACCGGTTAACAACAGGAAGGGCAGTGTGCCCAGGCCAAAGGCCACCATCATCAGCCCTGACATCATGGCGTCACTGCGTGCTAGTGATAGCGTCAGGGCACTGTATACCAGTCCGCAGGGCAGAAAGCCCCAGGCGCTGCCCACCAGTACGGCCTTGAGTGGGTGATTAACGGGAAAAAGATGTTTGCGCAGCGGCTCCATAAAACGCCAGACACCGCCACCGATACGCTCCAGTCGGGCCAAGCCATTCCACCAACCAGCAAGATATAGCCCCATGGCCACCATGAATAATCCGGCCAACAGGCGCAACCACATCATGCCTGCTAATGGTGCGATCAGATGCTGGCCAAGTAGGCCCACCAATACACCCAGAAATCCGTAGGTGAGCAAACGTCCAAAGTTGTAGGCGAGTTGATAGGCAAATAGGCGTGGGCCGGTGCGCATATCAGCAGGCAGTGCAAAAGTCAGGGCGGCAGAAATACCACCACACATGCCAATGCAGTGTGTTCCTCCCAGCAGGCCCGTCATCCACGCTGTGAAGAGTAAAGAGTAATCCATCGGTCCCATTATTTTTTCTTCCTGCGTTGTTCGCGATCGTCCTGCAGAATACGGTGAGAGGGGCTGTCCATGTCGTCAAACTGGTCGTGTTTAACAGCCCAGAAAAAAGACCAAATAGCTGCTCCTAAAAAGATGAGAGCGATTGGTACTAAAAAATAAATCACTTCCATAGCAGTCTCATGTCGCCAAGTTTGCCGTTGCTAAAGGCGGGGTAATGAGGTGTTTTGTTTTGCGTAGTCGTAGCGCATTACCAACAACAACTAGCGAGCTAAGCGACATGCCAATAGCGGCGAGCCAAGGAGGAACAAATCCTAGAGCGGCAGGAGGCAGAATCGCAAGATTGTATGCCAGAGCCCATGTAAGGTTTTGGCGGATGATTCGTTGTGTGGCCACGGCTTGATGTCGTGCGGTTACGAGGGAACGCAGATCGTCTCGCAGCAGCAGGGCATCGGCAGTGGTTTGCGCCAAGTCAGTACCCGATGCCATGGCTACGGAGAGATGTGCTTGTCCAAGACTGGGGGCATCATTCACGCCATCACCCACCATGACCACAATAGCCCCTTCGGCCTGCAGTTGGCGTATGGCTTGTTGCTTCTCTTCTGGCAGAAGACTGCCCTTCACATAATCCATGCCAAGCTGCGCACCCATTAACGCAGGCGTATCTGAGCGATCACCCGACAGCATCCAGGTGTTGAGCCCCTCAGCTTGCAACGCACGAATGACGGTTGCTGCCTCGGGCCGCAGGCTGTCACTCAATTGAAACCAAGCGATGGCACCTCCATCATCACTCAGCCATAACTTGTTTAATGCAGTAGGAGATGAGTCTTTCAGTGCAAACTCAGCGTGGCCCAATCGATAGTGCTGGCCACCAATCTCGCCCTGAACACCGGCCCCAGAGGTCTGCTGCAGGTTTTCTACGTTCAGTCTCTCACCGGAGGCTTGCCGGAANNTCAAAAACGATATGAGTGGCGGCAGCGAGTGTTTCGAGCACATGGCCACGTGTAAGCAGGAAGCCTTCTTTGGCGAGTACATTGGTGGCGCTAGTCAGTGCAGCAGGTGTTGCCAGTGACAATGCACAAGGGCAGGTGGCGACAAGGACAGCCAAGGTTGCCCAGAAAGCATGAGAAGGGTCGATTAGCCACCAACCGATATAGACGATGACAGCGAGTAACAACACGCGGGCCACAAAAATATGAGCCATGCGGTCTGCCTTCTGTGCCAGTTGTGGCTTTTCTGACAGGGCACGGTTCAGCAATCGATTAAGCGTGGCCAGCGTGCTATCGCCACCGGCTCGAGTCACTTCGACTTGCAGAGGGCTTTCAGTGTTGACGCTGCCGCCGATTACGGTGTCACCTTCTTTCTTGAGCACTGGCATGGGTTCGCCAGTAATCAGTGCCTCAGCCACCTCACTTTGTCCGGCGCGTACAACGCCATCCGCGGCAATTGTTTCTCCAGGACGGACTTGTAAGTGATCGCCAGGCACCAATGCGCTGGCAGCTATAACTTCACTACTGCCATCAGTATTCAGCCGTGTCGCTAGTCGAGGTGTTAGCGACATCAGGCTAGCAGCTGTATCGCCAGCACGTTGGCGGGCCTTCATTTCTAAGAAGCGACTGGTAAGCAAGAAAAATACAAACATGGAAACCGAGTCGAAATAGGTTTCACCGCCACCAATAAGGCTGGCATAGATCGATGCAAAATAGGCGCTAAAAATAGCAATGGTGACCGGCACATCCATTGTTAGGGTGCGCACCCGGAGTGCACGCCAGGCAGAGCTATAGATGGGGTAGGCTGAATAAAATAAAACGGGTGTAGCAATAAAGCCCATGGTGGCTCGGAGAAAGTCTCGATACTCCACTTCCATGCCACTGCTGCTTGCGGCTCCTACGTATATGGCCACGGCATACATCATGACCTGCATCATGCCCATCCCAGCTACTGCCAGACGGAGCAAGAGTGCACGGCTTTCCTGTTTCAGTTGTGCAGCATGGGTATCGGCACGAAACGGCCGTGCGCGATAGCCAATGTGAGCCAGACTTGCCAATAGCGTGCTGATAGGAGTTTGACTGTCATCCCAGACCAGATGCAGCCGATGATTACTCAGGTTGACTGTGGCACGCGCTACACCACTTTCCTGCTGCAAATGTCGTTCAATTAGCCAAGCACACGCGGCACAATTGAGGGCGTCAAGAGACAGTTCGGCGCAAGCCAGTTCCCCCTCACGGCCAACAAACTCACGTTGTGCATCAGGGTGATCAAAGGCTTCAAGGGCAAGTCCCTCAGGCAGGGAAGCAGGGCCAGCTGCCGGTGCGTCACGATCGAGATAGTAGCTTTCCAGGCCGCCAGCAACGATAACCTCAGCAACTGCTTGGCATCCGGCGCAGCAGAATGCTCGCGGGGCATCTAGAACGATAGCCTCGAAGCGAGTGCCTGAAGGAACGGGCAAATCACAGTGGTAGCAAGACGCTGACAGATTTTCCCCTGTGTTACTCATGGCCCAGTGTCAGTGTGTCTAACGGAAACTCACGAGAACTGTGAAGGCGCCAGTCGGTGGTGCTTAGCTCGATGTAGTAACGTCCGCTCAGCCCATGCTCAAGTGTGCCTCTGTAGATTCCATCGCCATCTTGTCGGGAGAGGGCGATCTTTTGATCCTGTGCAGCCAGTGTTGGGTGGGAGAAGATCAGTACCAATGATGATGGGGGATGGAACTCTCCATTGTCTAAGGTATGAACAGTAATATCACCCGTCATGGCATCAATTTTTAACTCAGCAGAAATACCTAGTCGAGTGGCTTCGGTATCGCGTGCCAAGCTTTGATTGATGGCCTTTCCATCTTTATACCAGTCATCTTGCACCAGACTGTCCTGGTTAATAATGGAAACTCCCAGCATGGTCAGGCCCACCACAACCGAGGTAGCAGGTAAGGCAATCAGAAACCATGGCCAAAACTGACGATACCAAGGTTTGCTGGCTTCGGTGTTCGGGGTGTTGTGCGTGCTCACGTAAAGGCTCTCTCGTTATAGTGGAGGGGGGGCCAAGAAGCGGCTTTCCGTTGTCTTATGAACATCCGAGTCACCGATAGATCGTATTTCAAATTCAATTTCATATTTTGACTTCGTCAGCTCTCCCGGGTCGGCCATCAGTGTGACCGGAACGGACTCTTGCTCACCAGGTTCAAGTGAAATCTTAATAGGGTCGCTCATCTTAATTGCTTTGTCGGCAATGATGGTCAATGTGTAGGTTTCGTGGCGTTGTGACTTATTCAGTGCCTTCACCAGATACACATTCTCGATCATCCCATCACTGTTTTCGCTGAAAAGCTGGTTGCGATCACGAATAGCTTCAAGTTCCAGAGGAACACGCAAGGTCAGCGTTATCATGAAAATAGAGGCCATGATGACAATAATTGCGGCGTAGCCTACTAGGCGCCCACGCAAGAACTTATATTTTCCGCCTTTTTCCAGAAGATGCTCAGTTGTATAGCGAATCAGGCCTCGCTCATACCCCATCTGGTCCATGACGGAGTCGCAGGCATCAATACAAGCGG
>DDBN01000081.1:0-3886 GCA_002333145.1 Moraxellaceae bacterium UBA2031 | reverse complement strand
CGGGCATCCGTAAAGTAACTGACAAAGGTGATGGCAGTGATAAAGGAGGCAGCTACCCAGCCAATATGCTTAAGGCTTCGCCGCAATAATTTAGTAAAGCTCAGATTTGCCTTATCCAGCTTTATACGGGCGTTACGCTCACCTTCCGTAAGCTTCTCGATCCACATAAAGACGTAAGTCCACACCGTTTGTGGGCAGGTGTAGCCACACCACACTCGGCCAGCGAATACAGTAACAGTGAACAACAAAAATGCAGCCATGATGAGTAGCCACGACAGGAAAAAGAAATCCTGTGGCAGGAACGTCCACCAGAAAATATAAAACTTACGATTGGGCAGATCAAAAAGTAGGGCCTGACGACCATCCCATGTGATCCATGGCAATAGAACGAAAAGACCTAGCGTGAACCAAGCGGTATAAGAGCGGATTGATTGGAAAAACCCCGTAACAAACCGTGCATGAATCTTTTCACGCTTGGCGTAGAGGCTCATTGATTTTGGATTGCTGATTTTTACCGGATCGGGAGATACATCTTTGGTCGGTAGGCGAGAGGGCTGCTGGTCGCTCATTGTAGAGTGTCACGGTCTTTCGATCCGTGCTCCAAAGTGAATTGAAAAACTTCCATATCAGGACGGTTTATCGATGCACTCTGCGAGGATGAATTCTAGCAGATATGGCCTTTGATAAAGGGTGCCTGCGGCATCATGCCGCAGGCACACCACAGTTTACTTTTTGCTGTTGGACAAGGAGTAAACGTAAGCGGAGAGCAGGTGCACACGTTCTGCACCCAGGATTTCTTTCTGTGCGGGCATCTGTCCTGCACGACCTTCGGTAAGCGTCTTCTTTACCGCTGCCAGACTGCCACCATAAAGCCAGACATTATCGGTCAGGTTTGGAGCACCCATCATCTGGTTGCCCTTGCCATCAGTACCATGACAGGCAGCACAAACAGCGAATTTTTCCTGCCCAATAGCGGCGAGCTTGGCATCAGCCTTGCGACCGGATAATGACAGAACGTAGTTGGCGACTTGCTCAATGCCATCTTCGCCCAGCGTATCAATCCATGCAGGCATAGCAGCGTTGCGGCCATTCAGGATAGTCTCGTAAATGTGCTCAGGTGTGCCGCCGTAGAGCCAGTCACTATCAGTCAGATTAGGGAAGCCGACAGCGCCGCGAGCGTTAGTGCCATGACATACAGAACAGTTGTTGGCAAACAGACGAGCGCCAATTTTCATGGCCCGCTCATCTTTTACCAGTTCCGTCATGGGCACCTTGGCATAGTCAGCATAGAGCTTGCCGTACTGTTCGTTGTACTGCTTGTCAGCCTGCGCATGCTCTCCTACAGACGTCCAGCCCAAATAACCCTGAAACTTGCCCAGACCAGGATAGAGGAACAGATAAATGATCGAGAATGCGATAGTGATCCAGAACAACATCAACCACCAGCGAGGTAGTGGATTGTTGTATTCACGGATGCCGTCGTATTCATGACCCGTCGTGCCATCTTCCGGCATGTTGGTCAGGTCCATCTTGCGCGTCCACATCAACAGCCAAGCACAGCCGAAGATATTCAGCGCCACGATGGCGATGATGTAGTTACTCCAGAAATTACTCATTCACTTTTCTCCCGGGTGCCCTGCACCTCCGCTGTAGAGCGGGGGCGCGTCAGGATCGGATCATTTTCAAACGGCAGGTTGCCGATATCTTCAAAGCGCTTGCGATTGGATGGGCTGTAGGCCCACCAAACCACGCCGGCAAACGCCAGAATGGCTGCAACGGTGGCAATGCTATGCCATAGGCCATAGTCCATGACTCACCTCTTCGACTTGATAACGGTACCTAGCTGCTGGAGGTAGGCCACCAGTGCATCCATTTCGGTTTTGCCTTGTACGACATAAGGAGCCTTGCGGATATCCTCATCGGTATATGGCACGCCGAAGTTACGGAACACTTCCAGTTTCTTGCTGGTGTACTCGCCGGTTAGCTCACGCTCGGCCAGCCAAGGAAATCCAGGCATGTTTGATTCTGGTACTACATCGCGTGGATTCATAAGGTGAGCACGCTGCCAGTCATCCGAGTAGCGTCCGCCTACACGAGCCAAGTCAGGGCCAGTGCGCTTAGAACCCCAAAGGAAGGGGTGATCCCACACGGACTCGCCAGCAACTGAGTAGTGACCATAACGCTCAGTTTCAGCACGAAGGGGACGGATCATCTGCGAATGGCAAACATGGCAGCCTTCGCGGATATAAATATCTCGGCCTTCCATTTGCAGTGCTGTCAGCGGCTTCATGCCCGCCACAGGCTGGGTGGTTTCCTTCTGGAAGAACAACGGCACGATTTCAACGAGACCACCGAAGCTAATAGCAACGAGAATCAGCACGATCATCAAACCAACGTTTTTTTCAACTATTTCATGCGAGGTCGACATTATTTACTGCTCCTCACTGGTTAGGCAGATCGCGGGGTTCGGTATGGCGCAAGGTCATCCACACGTTGTACGCCATGATAAGCATACCTGTGAGGATGATGATGCCGCCGACCATACGGCCCACGTAATAAGGGAATGTAGCGTTCAGTGCTTCAACAAAGCTGTATGTTAGCGTTCCGTCTTGATTCACGGCGCGCCACATCAGGCCCTGCATAATTCCGGCAATCCACATTGAGGCGATGTAGAACACGGTGCCAATCGTCGCCAGCCAAAAATGCAGGTAGATCAGCTTGGTGGAGTACATGGCTTTACGGTCAAACAGACGCGGAATCAGTACATACATGGAGCCAATGGTGATCATGGCAACCCAGCCCAACGCACCGGAGTGCACATGGCCGACAGTCCAGTCGGTGTAGTGGGACAGTGCGTTAACCGTTTTGATAGCCATCATCGGGCCTTCAAAGGTCGACATACCATAGAACGACAGAGCGACAATTAGGAAGCGGACGATAGGGTCATCGCGCAGCTTTTCCCACGCACCCGACAAAGTCATCATACCGTTGATCATGCCGCCCCAGCTTGGCGCCAGCAGAATCAGGGAGAACACCATGCCAATAGATTGGGTCCAGTCAGGCAGGGCGGTGTAGTGCAGGTGATGAGGGCCAGCCCACATGTAAACTGCAATCAGTGCCCAGAAGTGAACGATCGACAGGCGATAGGAGTAAACCGGGCGACCCACTTGAATAGGCACGAAGTAATACATCATGCCGAGGAAGCCAGCTGTCAGGAAGAAACCCACGGCGTTATGACCGTACCACCACTGAATCATGGCATCGACGGGGCCGGCGTAGATGGAATAGGACTTCCATGCAGACACGGGTACTTCTAGGTTATTTACAATGTGCAGCACGGCAATCGTCAGAATGTAGGCGCCAAAAAACCAGTTGGCCACATAGATGTGTGACGTCTGGCGTTTAACGATAGTGCCAAAGAATACGATAGCGTATGACACCCATACGACAGTGATCAGCAGATCGATTGGCCACTCAAGCTCTGCATATTCCTTGGTGGTGGTAAGACCCAGCGGCAAGGTAATTGCGGCGAGAACAATGACGAGCTGCCAGCCCCAGAAGGTGAACTTCGCCAGTCCGGGAGCAAAAAGCGATGCCTGACACGTACGCTGCACTACATAATAGCTGGCAGCAAACAGGCCGCATCCACCAAATGCAAAAATCACGGCATTGGTGTGCAGCGGGCGCAAGCGGCCATAGGACAGCCAGGGGATATCAAAGTTCAGTGAGGGGAAGGCGAGCTGGGCGGCAATAATTACCCCCACGAGCATGCCTACAACTCCCCAAACCACCGTCATGATGGCGAACTGCCGAACGACGCTCATGTCGTAGTTCGGAGTCACCGTGCTGGCAGCAGGTGCATGTGACATAACACTACCCTTGTGTG
>DDBN01000076.1:31232-35295 GCA_002333145.1 Moraxellaceae bacterium UBA2031 | reverse complement strand
TCATCTTTATTCATGTGCCGGCTGCCAGTATTGCCATGGGCGGTTATGTACTGATGGCAGTCTGTGGTCTGATTAGCTTGGTGTGGAAGGTCAAGACCGCTGAAATGGTGGCACGGTCGGTTGCCGCTATCGGCGCTTGGTTCTGTTTGATTGCACTCTTTACTGGTGCGGTGTGGGGAAAGCCAACTTGGGGAACCTACTGGGTATGGGATGCGCGCCTAACCTCTATGCTTATTCTGCTCTTTCTTTATCTTGGCGTACTGGGTCTGTATTCGGCTTACGAAAGTGCAGCCAGTGCCGGTAAGGCAGCGGCCATTCTAGCGCTGGTGGGAGTGGTTAATCTGCCGATCATCAAATACTCGGTAGAATGGTGGAATACGCTGCATCAAGGCTCAACCTTTGTGGCAACGGCACGTCCTACCATGCCGCCAGAAATGTATTTGCCATTAATCGTGATGTTCTTCGGCTGTTACGCATTTTTTGGGGCGGCTGTCATCGCACGCACTCGTAATGAAATTGTGCAGCGCGAGCGTCGTACCCAGTGGGTAAAAGACATTGTGCGTAAGGAGAGTACCCATGGCCTTTGATTCATTTGCCGATTTTTTGGCGATGGGCACTCATGCACCTTATGTCTGGTCTGCCTATGGTCTGAGTTTTGCCATTATTTTATGGAATGTAGTACAGCCATGGCTGACTCGTCGGCGCTGGCTGAAAGAGCAATCGGCTCAACTGAAGCGTGATGCCAGAGAATCCCGTAAATCGTGAGGTTTGAATGAGTTTTACATTGAATGCCAAGCGCAAGAAAACGCTATTTATCCTGATTGCCGTACTGCTGGGGGTGGGTATTGCTGTTGGTCTGGCAACATATGCCCTGCGCCAGAACATTAATCTGTTTTATACCCCAGCACAGCTCAAGGCCGCTGAAGCGCCAGAAGGTCAGCGCATTCAAGTGGGCGGCTTGGTGATGCAGGGTTCGCTTAAGCGCTCTGAAGATTCACTGGGCGTACGCTTCACTATCACTGATCTCAAAGAGCAAGTTGATGTTGTTTATACCGGTATCCTTCCTGATCTCTTTCGTGAAGGGCAGGGCATTGTTGCCAATGGGCGACTGGTGAAAGGCGTTGTTGAGGCTGACGAAGTACTTGCCAAGCACGATGAAACCTATATGCCACCACAGGTAAAGCAGGCCATCGAAGAGGCCGGACATCCCAAAGACAAATAGCGTAAAAGAAACGGGGCCAAGGCCCCGTTTTTTATGTGCGGTAAATTTACTTCCAGTCGCCACGCAGTTCGCGCACACATGCTTCCAAATAATCAGGCGTTGCTTGTGCTGGAGGAACGGCCTGTCCTACGCTAACGGCAACATGTGACTTGAAGCGACGTGGTAACTTGGTAAAGGCAGCGCCGCCTTTACGGCTGGAAAAGCTGCCCCACATGCCCTGCAGTGCAATCGGATAAACCGGCACCGGACTCCTGTCTACAATCCGCTGAATCCCGTTCTTAAAAGGATACATATCGCCATTATCAGTGATGCGTCCTTCCGGGAAGATGCAAACCATCTCACCGTTTTCCAGTGCTTCGGCAATATCGTCGTAAGCCTTTTCCAAAAGGGCGGCGTCCACTTTATGGGGTGCAATCGGAATAGCCCGCGCTGTCTTGAAAATAAAGTTCATTAGCGGATTTTTGAAAATATTGTGATCCATAACAAACCGTGGCGGCCGGCGAATGGCCGTGGCCAGTACCAGCGCATCCAGAAAACTCACATGGTTACAAACCAATACGCAGGCACCTTCCTCGGGAATGCGCTCGATGTTCTTACGTTCCACCTTGTAAAAAACACTCATGAACATCCAGACCAGAAAGCGCATAAGAAATTCTGGGACCAGCGTAAAGATATAAAGGGTGACAATGGCTGAGAGAATAGCGGTCATTGCCAACAGGGCTGGCAAGCTGACCTTAAAGACATTCAGTAGCAACATGGTGAGCAAAGAAGCGGTCACCATAAAAAGTGCATTAAGAATGTTATTTCCAGCAATCACCCGAGCACGATGCGTAGGCTCGGATCGAGCCTGTACCAGTGCATACAGCGGGACAATGTAAAATCCGGAGAAAAGGCCGAGTCCGAAGAAGTCGATAATGACGCGAAGGTTGCCGGGCTGATCAATGAATGTCCGCAAGTCTGGTGTGAGCGTGGTAACAACCGGGTGATGGAGCGTTGCCAGCCAGATATCAACACCAAAGGCGGTCAGTCCAATGGCGCCAAAAGGCACGAGCCCCAGCTCAACTTTCTTGCCTGACAGCTTCTCGCACAGCAGTGAGCCAATACCGATCCCGACAGAGAGCGTGGTCAACAGCATAATCACGACAAACTCATCCCCACCCAAAACCTGCTTGGTTAGTGCAGGAATATTTGATTGCAGCGTAACGCCATAAAACCAGAACCAAGAGATACCCAGTACAGAGAGAAAGACGGTTTTGTTTTCCCGAATAAAATGGATATTGCGCCACGTTTCCGTTACGGGATTCCAGTTTACTTTCAGGTCCGGGGCCGCCACCCCTGTGCGGGGAATAAAGAAGCTAGCCGCCAGGCCAATAAACGAAACCACAACGATGGCAATGCTCAGCGACTCGATGCCACCACTGGGCTGAGCAATCAGAAAGCCTCCTAGAATGGAGCCAACCAGAATAGCCAACGATGTGCCGGTTTCAATCAGGGCATTACCGCCAACAAGCTCTTCAGCTTCAAGTGTTTGCGGCAGGATGGCGTACTTGATAGGTCCAAACAGAGTGGAGTGAATGCCCAGAAGAAAGAGTGAGCCAAGCAAAAAGCTCAGGTTGTTCATAAAGAAACCGGCACAGGCCAGCGTCATTATGCCAACCTCCAGTGTCTTGATCAGGCGAATGAGGATTGCCTTGTCATAGCGGTCGGCCAGTTGTCCTGCGGTAGCGGAGAACAGAAAGAAAGGCAGAATAAAAATGGCCTGACACAGTGGCGCTCGGATCTCCACAGGCAGTGAGGAAATGGTCAATGCCTTGTAGGTCAGCAGGATGATTAGGCCCTGCTTAAAAACGTTATCATTGAACGCACCCAGAAACTGGGTAATAAAAAAGGGCAGAAAACGTCGTGTGCCCAGTAGGCTGAACTGGTTGCTCATGCAAGATCCTTGAGTAGGGGTCGGCCTCTCTTTCATACCGGGTATGCCAGAGGCTGGCGCCAAGCTTACCTCAAGGTAATCTTGCTGTCAGAGCCACTCTTGACTGCATTTCTCCACAGCCTTGAGATCAAAAAATGGCTATCATCCAGAGTTTTATAGGGTGACAGAATGATGCAGCGGCAAAAGCAGACAGGCAGATCAGGCAGCCATTTCGGCTGGCTGTGGCTTTGCCTTGCCCTGCTGTTGCCAATCCAGGCGTTCTCGGCAGACAGCATCAAGGTGGTGGTAACCGGAGTAGACGGTGTGCTCCGGGACAATGTGATGTCTTATCTAGGCCCCATGACAGCGAATGATCTTCGCGCCTGGCCAAAACGTCGTCTGGCGCTCGAGGGAGTTGTCTACGAAGCCATGGAGTCGATGGGCTATTACAACCCGAAAGTAACGGTTGAGCAGTACAAGGGTGAGGTAAGGATCAATGTGTCGCCAGGGCAGCCGATCAGGGTTGGTCATTTGCGACTGGTCTTTCTGGGGGAGGCCGGTAACGACATTGCTTTCACAGCATTAAGGGAAAGCCTGCCACTCAAAGAGGGAGATATCTTTCATCACGGTAACTACGAAAACCTTAAGTCTGCTATTCAGTCATTGGCACTGGAGCGGGGGTACTTTTCGGCGGAATGGGTACAGCATGAAGTTGTCGTGGACCCGGATCGCTATCTGGCAGACATAGATGTTGTGTATTCCAGTGGCCGACGCTTTTCATTTGGCCCTGTCAGCTTTGAAGATATGGAAGGCAAGAGCCAGACGCTTCTTCGTCCCGATGTTTTGGCCAGCATGGTGCCTTTCGAAGAAGGAGAGCCCTTTGATGCAGGCGGTATTATTAAGCTCAACAGGTCTTTGCTTGATACCCG
>DDBN01000076.1:23672-31213 GCA_002333145.1 Moraxellaceae bacterium UBA2031 | reverse complement strand
GTTCGAGCCTCTACAGAGCTTTCTCAAGTACGACGTAGCTTTGATTCGGTATATTCCATTCCGTGGACTCACCCGTTAGATGATGTGATACAGCTGCTTTACGGAGTACAGCGCGAAGATGTTGAGAGCGTGGTGACGTACAACACGGTGCTTGGGGTGCAGCGACAGATTCAGCGTGAACAGAGCTGGAAGCGGACATTTTCATTGCGCTGGAGTCGTGAGTCCTTTCAACGTCCTGATGGTGTTGATGGAAAGTCGGATCTGNNAGTACTATCAGACAGAGCTAGCGTCATCGCAATTACTCTCTGATGCGGACTTTATTACGTTACGCGCTGGCCTTCGCTTGTTGCGTACTGTAGCGGATAAGCATCAATTTCTTTTACGTGCTGATGGTGGGGCCATCATTGCAGATCGTTTTGAAGAGGTGCCGCTGACCATGCGTTTTTATGCAGGGGGCGATCAGAGCGTGCGTGGTTATGATTACAAGTCATTGTCGCCTCGTGATGCAAACGGCATTGCCGTGGGTGCGCGCTATTTGACGACGGGCAGTGCTGAGTATGACTACACCTTTTACCCTAGGTGGCGCTTGGCTTTTTTTTCGGACATCGGTAATGCATTCGACAGTGTAAGCGAGCAGATGAAAGTCGGTTCCGGGCTTGGTATTCGTTGGGTATCACCTGTCGGGCCAATTCGCCTAGATCTGGCATGGGCTGTATCGGAGCCCGGCAAAGATTTTCGGGTGCACTTTTCCATGGGGCCCAACCTGTGATGGCGCGTGATGTAGTGGTCAGGATGCTGCATCTTTTCAGGCGATTACTGCTCTGGTGCCTGTTAGTTATCGTACTGCTGACGTTGCCTGTCATGGGTATGCTGGGCTCGGAAACAGGCAGCCGTTGGCTGTTGGAGCAAGGTCTTGGCATGCAGCGCATGCTGACACTGGAGGTCAGGGGCGGGACGCTTCTGGGGGGATTAGATCTGGCCGAGGTCCGATTACATACCCGCAAATCAGATCTCTATATTCGCCGAGTGCTGGCGCGTTGGTCGCTCTTGCAACTGCTGCGTGGCGAGATTGATATTTTGGAGTTGCAGGCAGACGGAGTGGTACTCACACTGACATCCCCTCCATCCCGTGATCCGGTACGCCTGCCTCGCCTCATTCTGCCTCTGGCTCTGGATATTCATAGTATTGAGCTAAAGAATGTTCTTGTGCGCAAGCGTGGCAGCGAGTGGCCGGTTGCTCATATCGCCGCCAAGGGATACTGGCGAGGGGCGACGGTCACCATCGACAAGCTTCAGGCGCAAGAGCCGCGCTATGGCGATCTTGATCTGGCGGGCGAAATCCAACTGCTCGGCGGCTATCCCCTAAAGGCGAATGGCACGCTAGCGCCACGCTGGCTGACCGAGAAAGAATGGCAGCCACTTCAGGTCGGTTTGGGGGGAGGGGTAGCAAGTCTGGATATCACCGCAACTTCACGTGGTCGTTACCACGCCGATCTGGCCGGTAACGTTAGGCCACTCTTGCCAGATATACCCTATACCGCATCGCTAAAGTGGTCTGACCTTTATTTTCCATGGCTCACTCAGCATCAACTTGATAGCCGTAAAGGCCAGCTCAAGGTGATTGGCGACAAGCATGGCCTGCGCTCGCAAGGCGGAATGGATCTCAAAACAAAATACACGCCCCCAGTATCCGGCCAATGGCAGTTGGATATGGATTGGCAGCACATAGAATTTAAATCATTAAATATCAGTGGATTAAATGGCAAAGTTAATGCGAAAGGTAACCTTGGCTGGTCATCTGGCCTGAGTTGGGATGCGACGGCAGAGTTGAAGGATGTAGACCTAGCACGGCACTGGCCAGTTTCCCGTAGCGTCCTTCCTATTCTCACCGGTACCCTTATTAGTAAAGGCCGCAGCCAGCAGCAAGACTCCAGCATGGAGTCGTCTTTAAAGCTGGCCAGTGGCGAATATTGGTTCGTTACGGATAAAGCCAAGGGTGTGCTCTGGTCTCCAGAATCACTGCATAAGGCAACAGCAAACTGGCGTGCGGTGAGTCGGCCGGTTGCGGGCCTCAAGTTTGTTCAAAGTGATAATGGTCAGTTGGTGTTTGAAGGGCGCCAGAGTGATTACGTTGCTGAGTTTTCGGGTGATATGTCTTCGGGATTACTCCCCAGTGGCTTTTGGCAGGGGCAGGTAGCTGGTGGCGGTACGCACCTCAACATTGAAACCTTGTCTTATGTCGGTGATGCGGGGGCGTTACANNGTTGGATGGCCCAATCCGCGTGCGTTTGTTTGATGGATCATGGCCCCACGTAAGCTCCAGCGGCTTTAAAGCCGAGTGGGCAGGTAATTCGGTAGCCCTTGCCGGAGGCCTGTGGGAGCAATGGGACGCAATACTGGATCTGGATATAATCAGTCCTGAAGTGCTGATGCCGGCACTGCATGGCAAGGTTAAGGGACGGGTGGTGCTGAATGGCCCAGAACGTGCCCCTGATGTTCGAGTTGATCTGGTGGCGGAGCAGGCTGCATACGACGGGAACAGGGTACAGTCAGCGCAGCTACAGGCGGTGGTGCCTGAATGGGGGAATGCTCAAGGCAATATCTCGCTAGCCATGAATGGTATTACCACTAAAAGTAATGTGGTGCTGGGCGATCTGTTGCTAACGGCTCAGGGAGTAGTTGGCGAACATGAGCTGGAATGGTCGTTGAAGGGCGAGTCCGTTGCCGTGCAGGGCAAGCTGGCCGGTGGCCTTGACCGTTTGACTGGCAACTGGCAGGGCGACTTACAGCAGGGCGAGGTCACGGCTGGAGAAATGCAGTGGCTGTTGTCTAGCGAGGTACCATTGTCGTGGAATGCCGGCTTGCGTGAAGTCCAGCTAAGCCCGCATTGCTGGCAGAACGCACCGGCGTCACTTTGCATCAGTGAGCCACTTGTCGTTGGCCCAAGCGGGCATGTTGCAGTCAGCCTAAAGGACTTTCAGGCGGAGCGAGTGGCGACATTCATGCCAGAAGGGCTGGAGTGGCTTGGAGTCATTGCGGGTGAAGCGACCGCAGACTGGCGCCCAGGAGAGGCGCCCACTGCAAAGGCCTTGTTTCATACCGAGTCTGGTGAGGTGCGCCTAGGCCGCGATGATGCTGAGCCACTTTCTTTGAGGTATGACCATTTCAATGTGGCTATCGATGCGGATGCCTCTGCGATTAACTCCCGAGTAACACTGGCCTCGAGTGATATGGGCAATGCTCTCTTGGAGGCCACTATCAATCCGTTTGCGGAGAACAGGCCGCTTACCGGGGAGGTGACGCTGAGCGGGTTACGGTTGGAGTTGCTGCAGCCCTTTCTGCCAGCACTGTCAACGTTAACCGGGCTGGTCTCAGCGGAAGGTCGTCTCGATGGTTCACTGGCCCATCCGCGCTATTGGGGCAGCCTGCAATTAAAGGATGGCAAAATGGCACTGCGCAATGTGCCGCTTGCTGTTGACGATATGTCCGCCTGGATCGACGTACAAGGGGATAGGGCAGATATCTCTGGCCAGTTGCGCAGTGGAGCGGGTGGTGCAGCATTATCAGGGCAAGCGGACTGGTCAGATCAACCAAAAGTCTCTCTTGACCTTAAGGGAAGCCGGTTTGGTATTCGGCAGGAGCCAGAGATTCTGGCAGAGGTGGATCCGGATTTGCACATTGAGCTGCAGCCCGGCCAGGTAGACCTGACCGGAACAGTTCGTGTGCCTTACGCCAGAATTAATCTCAAGCAGCTTCCAGAGCGTTCGGTTGGCCTATCTGCAGATGTCATCGTGCTTAAGACTGCCGATGGCAGGCTTCATGCCAGCACTCTTCGTCGAGGCCAAGCCATGGCGATTAATGCCGATGTAGAGCTGATCCTAGGAGATGATGTCTTTATCAACGGGTTTGGTGTTATTGGCTCGCTAAACGGCGGTCTGCATATGCGTCAGAGTGCGCAGCGTGGCCTTGAAGCCTATGGCGAGCTGGGCTTGGACAAGGATGCTCGTTATGAAGCTTATGGCCAAAAGCTTAAGGTGCGTCGTGGACGCCTTATTTTTGCCGGCAACATTTCCCAGCCAGCCATTGATGCAGAAGCCATTCGTGAGGTGGATGACAATATTGTCGGCATCCGCGTAGAAGGGCGAGCGAATGCACCTGAGGCCACACTTTTTTCTGAGCCCTCCATGCCGCAGGCAGACATACTTGCCTACCTGATTCTGGGACGGCCACTGGCCCAGCGCGATGCAACGGGTGGCTCTACCATCAACGATGCCATGCTGGCATCTGCTGCCATCAAGCTGGGGGCCAAAGGGGGGGAAGGGCTCACCTCTGGTATTGGGAGCATAGTTGGTATTAGTGATCTTTCGGTTGATGCCGATGGCAGTGGAGATGACACCCAGGTCAAGGTATCCGGTTATATCCGTCCGGATCTTTACCTGAGTTATGGCGTTGGGGTGTTCACCCCCGTCAATACCATCACCATGCGCTACCAGATTCGTCCCCGGCTTTATCTGGAAGCGGTTTCGGCTCTCGAAAACGCAATCGACCTTTTCTACAACTTCCGTTTTTGACCGATCCCTTCCGTTTTCGTTCTCCTTTCGCCATCAGATGAGGTAGACGGAGTGTTTATCGCGACCAGCGACCTTGAGCTATGCATGGCTCTGTCTAGATAATCACTGGTAATTACGGGTGTCGATTCTTGGTCGAGCAGCCTGACAATAAGAATAAAAAAGGGAGACTCACTGTGGCCAAAAATCTTGTTCGCGGCATCGTATTGGTGTCCAGCCTGCTTCTGGCGGCATGTGGCAGTGATAGTACTGACACGCCTGCTTCCACGCCTTCATCGTCTGCCTCTATCAATAGCAGCGCAGTTAAGGGCGTTATAGATAATGGCCGTGTGGTGGCCAGCCGTTGGCAAGAGGGTGCTTGGACACAAGTGGCCAGCACTCTGACCAATGAGGCCGGTGATTTCTCCCTGAATTTGCAGGATGCCCAGCCGGGTATTTTGCGGCTTGAACTGCTTCTTTCTGATAATCCTGCCGAAGCCACACGCATGCGTTGCGATGCGCCTGCCGGGTGTGGCACAGCAGTATTTGGTGAGTGGCAGGAGTTGGCGATTGCCCCGGCGCTGGTCAGCTGGGCTCGTGTAGAGTCCTCGGGCGCAGTCGCGGTGATGCCGCTGACGCCACTAAGTACATTGGTCGTGCGCTACGCTGAAAGTATCAGCGGCGTACTCAGTAATGCCTCACTGTCCTTTGCCCAAGAGCGCGTGGCTCGCATGTTGGGAGTGTCTTCCTCCGTTCTCATGGCCCGTCCTGGCGATATCACCAGCACTACTTTCGTTGCCGCCGCTTCTGCGGATGCCATGCAGGTAACGCTGCTTTCAGCCGCCTTTGCCCAGATGGCCGCAGGCGGTGATCTGAATCAAGTGCTTAACGATTTTGTGGCAGGCCTTATCGAAAACAATGGCCGACTGCAGCAGGAGGGTGATGTATCGCTTTCCCACCTTTTGACCTCTGCCAGTGAAGTGGGTGCTCAAGTAGATGTTGATGCTTCTCGGCTGCGCGTAGCTGAATGGCAGAGCCGTATTGCCGCTCTAGTTTCTGGCCAGTTGTCTCCATTGAATTCTATTGCGCTTAATACCTCGGTATTCGTAACGGATCTGGGTGCATTAGGCGTAGATGTAGCAAAGGTTATTAGGGACTCGGGTGCATTTAACCTTGAGCATCTGATGGTAAAAGAGCTGTCTGAATTTGGATGGCTGCTGGGTACTGACAGTCAGGCAGTTGCAGAAGTGGCCATTCAAACCGTGGCGTATGCCGCCCTTGGTTCGGTATATCTGGATGCGTTACCACCCTCTATTAATTCAACTCCCCTCGCCAGCGGCGACTTGACCGCCGTCCTGAATCGCAAGACGGAAACAACACCTAACCAGTTGCTGCTGACAGGAACCTACAAAGGCCTGCAAGTTGACTTGACGATTGATCTCACCTCGTTCAAGGAAGGGGCGGCCAACAAGCTTTTTGTTTACAAGGCTGTGGGTGCGCTGGGAAATGCTGTTATTAAGGCCGACATTGATGGCACCCTCAGCATCGATCCCAAAGACACGGATTTACAGCCTTTGCTAGTCGGCATTCAATCCATTGTTTCAGGTAACGGCGACACAAATGTGCTGGTAAATGCCGTTTCAGGTCTGCTGGCTAATGGTCATGGTGTTTTTGCACTGGATGGCAGTGCAGGAATGAAAAATCTGTCTAATAACAGCGAGCTGTCTGTAGCAGGCAAGGCAAGTGCTGAACTGACCATGGACGGTGCTGATAATGACGGCGTTCTGGTTAATGGTGGCATTGCTTATGGTGATCTCGTACTCCCGAATGGTGATAGCTACCGTATAACGCGCGGCAGCGATGAGCATTTGACTTTCTCTCTTGATGGCACTGGCGATGGTCAACTGAGCGCGAAGTTTCTGGTAACAATTCTGACAGTGCCGCAAGCACGTGTTATTGCGACAGGTTCCTTGACCAAGGCAGGACTGTTTATCAGTCACGCTCGTGATGAGGCCGTCAACTTGTTGGGCCAGATTACTTCTGGAGCCAGCGTCAATCTTGCCGATACGTTGGCTGCTTTGACCAACTTTGACTTCACCAGCATGAATCTTATTGTTGATGGCAAGGCAGTAGTGGATGGCTGGAGCAAGTCGTATCGACTGGCCGTTCGTAACGGCGACATCAAGGTTTATCAGCCCAATAGCGATACAAGCGTTGCCATGACACTGAACTTTGGTCGACAGGGTTTATTTGTTCAAACAACGTCGCGCTTTTGGTTGATTGGAGTCGACTTTGCTAATCCCGCTTTGGTAGTGGCAGATGCAACAGGGGGTGAGTCCCGGTACTCGTTTGATGCGCTACTTGGCTATCTTGCTTTTCGTTGATTCACATAGGTGTATTCGGTATGCCGATGCACCTGTCTATTATCCCGCTTGGCGTTAATGGAAGGGGCGGTTATAGTCGCCGCCTTCCATTGCGTTTCGGTTTTTTCCGTTTGCTCTTCAGGCGCTGGTCGTTACCAGCCAAAGTCGCTCCGGAGGGTCCGTATACCCTCTGCCGGCAGGATCATCCTGTAAGGCCCGCAATCTCGATGTCATGTGGCCACTCGTGGCGGCCACCACTGCTGAAGGATGAATATCATGCCTGCTATTACCCTCCCGGACGGCTCAGTCCGCTCCTTTGATCATCCCGTATCCGTTGCCGATGTTGCTGCTTCTATTGGTGCCGGGCTTGCCAAAGCCACGGTCGCCGGCAAGGTGAACGGCCGTCTGGTCGATGCTTGTGACTTGATCACAGAAGATGCCTCGCTGCAGATACTTACACCAAAAGATGAAGAGGGCGTGGAGATCATTCGCCACTCGTGTGCTCATCTGATTGGTCACGCGGTCAAGCAGCTGTACCCCACGGCAAAGATGGTGATCGGTCCGGTTATTGCGGAAGGCTTTTATTACGACATCTGGTTTGAGCGTCCTTTTACGCCGGATGACTTGGCAG
>DDBN01000076.1:0-23646 GCA_002333145.1 Moraxellaceae bacterium UBA2031 | reverse complement strand
CTCAAGGCATTCAAGCTGACCAAGATTTCCGGTGCCTACTGGCGCGGTGATTCCAAGAACGAGCAGCTACAGCGTATCTATGGCACTGCGTGGGCCGACAAAAAGCAGTTGGCCGCCTACGTCCAGCGTATGGAAGAAGCCGAGAAGCGCGATCACCGCAAGATTGGTAAGCAACTCAACTTGTTTCATCTGCAAGAAGAAGCACCGGGCATGGTGTTTTGGCATCCGAACGGCTGGACTATCTATCAGGTACTTGAGCAGTACATGCGCAAAGTGCAGCAGGATAACGGCTATGTAGAAGTCCGTACCCCGCAAGTAGTGGACAAGGTGCTATGGGAGCGTTCCGGGCACTGGGCTAACTATGCCGACAATATGTTCACGACCGGGTCCGAAAATCGGGACTATGCCGTTAAGCCTATGAATTGTCCTTGTCATGTGCAGATATTCAATCAAGGCCTGAAGTCCTACCGTGACCTGCCGTTGCGTATGGCCGAGTTTGGTGCCTGTCACCGTAATGAGCCTTCCGGCGCCTTGCACGGCATCATGCGTGTGCGTGGCTTCACTCAGGATGATGCGCACATCTTCTGCACAGAAGATCAGATTGCGGAGGAGGCATCTGCCTTCATTCGGCTAACAATGCAGGTATATGAAGACTTCGGCTTTACCGACGTCAGCCTCAAGCTCTCCACTCGTCCTGCTAAGCGGGTTGGTGCAGATGATCTGTGGGACCGTGCCGAGGCCGGACTGGCCAAGGCGCTAGACGATGCTGGCCTCAAGTATGACTTACAGCCGGGTGAGGGGGCTTTTTATGGCCCCAAAATCGAGTTTACCCTGCACGATTGCATTGGCCGAGCCTGGCAATGCGGCACTATTCAACTCGATTTCAACCTGCCGCAGCGTCTAGAGGCNNCCATGGCTGGCTCCGGTGCAGGCGGTGGTCATGAATATCACCGATACTCAGGCCCCAGCCTGTACCTCGGTGGTTGAAGCCTTGAAGAGTAAAGGCTTCCGGGTGATTGCGGACTTGAGAAACGAGAAGATAGGCTATAAAATTAGAGAACGTACCCTTGAGCGTATCCCTTACCTGTTGGTGGTGGGCGATCGCGAGATGGAATCTGGCACCGTAGCTGTGCGTACCCGCAAGGGCGAGGATCTAGGCAGTATGTCGATAGACGACTTTGCCTCTCTCCTCCAAGCGGATATTGCGCAACGGGGCCGTTTTGTATTGGAGAATTAACGATTAAGCCTGAACGTAATGGCCCTGCCAAAGAAAAACGCCCGGCACTCAATATAGAAATCCGGGCGCGCGAAGTGCGTTTGATTGATCAAGATGGTGAGCAGGTCGGCATTGTCGAACTTGCCAAAGCCCTTGCTGCTGCTGAGGCAGTTCAGCTCGATCTGGTCGAAATTGTGGCGGATGCAGAGCCACCTGTTTGCCGTATCATGGATTACGGCAAGCATGTCTTCGAGCAGAAACAGCAGAAGAAAGATGCCAAGAAGAAACAGCATCAGGTTCAGATCAAAGAAGTCAAGCTTCGCCCTGGCACAGAAGAAGCCGATTATCAGGTCAAACTTCGTTCAATCGTTCGCTTCCTTGAAGAAGGCGATAAGGCTAAGATTACGCTCCGCTTCCGCGGACGTGAAATGGCTCATCAGCAGCTCGGTATGAAGCAATTGCAGCGTATCGAAACTGATCTGGCTGAGATCGGGGTTGTGGAACAACACCCGAAGATGGAAGGCAAGATGATGCATATGCTCATCGGGCCCAAGAAAAAGAGATAAGCAGGGAAGGATTCCAGCGAGTTTCTTACCCCCAGGCCGGACTGATCGCTGTGCTGAAGGGGTTACTTAACGAGGTATATCATGCCAAAGATCAAAACCAAACGCGCTGCAGCTAAGCGCTTTATGAAGACTGCTAATGGCTTTAAGCGTAAGCAGGCCTTCAAGCGCCATATCCTGACGAAGAAGTCAGCCAAGCGTATCCGTCAGCTACGTCCCATGACGATGGTCGCCAAAAGCGATGTCGCTCGTGTCGAACGCATGCTTCCTAACCTGTAACTGACGGAGAAATACGAAAAATGGCTCGTGTAAAGCGTGGTGTTATCGCACACCGTCGTCACAAGAAGATTCTCGATCGCGCAAAGGGGTACTACGGTGCCCGTTCGCGCGTTTATCGTGTAGCGTTCCAGGCAGTCATCAAGGCCGGCCAGTACGCCTATCGTGACCGTCGTCAACGTAAGCGTCAGTTCCGTGCACTGTGGATTGCCCGTATCAACGCGGCATCCCGTCTCAATGGTCTCTCGTACAGCCGTCTTATCAATGGCCTACGTCGTGCAAGCATTGAGATTGACCGTCGTGTATTGGCTGATATTGCCGTGCATGATGCAGCTGCATTCACCGCTCTGGCTGAGCAAGCAAAGGCCAGCCTCGCGGCGTAAGTAGTTAGGAAGGGCTTTCGAGCCCGACCAAAAGGGAAGGGCTTCAGGGTTCTTCCCTTTTTTATTTTTTGCTGTGGTGCAGTCACATTGGTGTCTGCACGGTGGCAACAGAACTCCATTCTTCGCGAGAGCGGGAACAACATGAGCGAATTAAACGCGCTGGTGCATGAAGCACAGGCACTGATTGCGGCGGCCAATGATGTGCCGGCAATCGAACAAGTGCGTGTGCAGTACCTTGGCAAAAAAAGTCGTATCACTGAGCTGTCCAAGGCACTCGGCCAGATGGGCGAAGAAGAGCGGCGCACGCAAGGCGCCATACTTAATCAGGTTCGTGAAGCGATCAGTTCTGCACTGAATTCGCGTCGTGACAGCTTGGCGGCAGAAGCCCTTGCTATAAAACTTGAAGCCGAACGAGTCGATGTCACGCTGCCGGGGCGTGGTGAGTTGGGTGGTTTGCATCCGGTGACGCGTGTACTGGAGCGCATCGAAGGCTTCTTTACCGATATAGGTTTCAAGGTTGCCTCAGGCCCGGAAGTGGAAGATGATTTTCATAATTTCGAAGCACTGAATATTCCGGCGCATCATCCTGCGCGTGCCATGCACGATACATTTTATTTTGACGCGCATCGTTTGCTGCGTACGCATACATCGCCAGTACAAATTCGTGTGATGGAAACACAGCAACCGCCGATTCGTATCGTTTGTCCTGGCCGTGTTTATCGCTGTGATTCAGATCTCACGCACTCACCAATGTTTCATCAAGTTGAAGGCTTGCTGATAGATGAGCATGTCAGCTTTGCTGATCTCAAGGGGATGATTGGTGATTTTCTGCGTGTGTTCTTCGGCAAAGAATTAGAAGTGCGTTTCCGACCTTCTTATTTTCCGTTTACCGAGCCTTCGGCTGAAGTCGATATTCAGTGCGTAATGTGCGAAGGCCATGGCTGCCGTGTGTGCAAGCAAACCGGCTGGCTGGAAGTGCTGGGTTGCGGCATGGTGCATCCAAAAGTGTTGGAGAATTGCGGCATTGATCCAGAAAAATACTCTGGCTTTGCTTTCGGTATGGGCGTTGAGCGTTTTGCTATGCTGCGCTATGGCGTGAATGATTTGCGTCTATTTTTTGACAATGATCTGCGCTTCTTAAAGCAGTTTTCCTGATCAAATATTCGGTATTCCTGATGCGGTAGTGCCCCGCTATTCATAAGGGCAAGCTCCGTTAAAAGATTGACGCCCGTAACGGGCAAGTGAGTCGCAACATGCAATTCAGCGAAAAGTGGCTGCGTGAGTGGGTGAGTCCTCAATTGGATATGGCAGCGTTTGGCCATCAACTCACCATGGCTGGTCTGGAAGTGGATGCCATCGTTCCGGTCGCACCGGCTTTCAATGGTGTTGTGGTGGGTGAGGTACTCGAAGTAGTGCCGCATCCAGATGCCGACAAGTTGCGCGTTACTAAAGTCAGCACAGGCTCTGAGACTTTGCAGATTGTGTGTGGNNGTGCTGCCGGGTGATTTCAAGATCAAGCCCGCCAAACTGCGTGGTGTCGAGTCCTTCGGTATGTTGTGCTCGGAAGCTGAAATCGGCTTGGCTGAAAGTGCCGATGGTTTGATGGAACTTCCAGCGGATGCCCCAGTGGGCACTAGCATTCGTGATTATTTGCAGCTTGATGACAACATGGTCGAGCTAGGCATTACGCCTAATCGTGGAGATTGCTTAAGCCTGCGTGGTCTTGCTCGTGAGGCNNCACGATGAGATGTTGACGGTTGCGCTGTCTGCGCCTGAGGCGTGTCCTAACTATGTGGGTCGCGTTATTCGCGGTGTGAATGCGGCTGCAGAATCTCCTTTATGGATGGTAGAAAAACTGCGCCGTGCAGGTCTGCGCAGTATCAGCCCCATTGTTGATGTGACTAATTTTGTGCTGATCGAGCTGGGTCAGCCCATGCATGCCTTTGACAAGGCCAAACTGGAAGGTGGCATTGAGGTACGTATGGCGCGTGCCGGTGAAGCCCTTGAGTTGCTGGATGGTCAAACGGTGACGTTGCGCCCAGACACGCTGGTGATTGCGGATACGGCCAAGGCATTGGCCATGGCCGGTATCATGGGCGGGCAGGGTAGTTCGGTGACGGATGACACTCGCGATATTTTTCTAGAGAGCGCCTTTTTTGCGCCATTGGCTGCAGCGGGCAAGGCCCGTTCCTATGGTTTGCATACCGACTCCTCTCATCGCTTTGAGCGAGGTGTCGACTTTGCCTTGCAGGTAGAGGCGATAGAGCGAGCTTCGGCGCTGATCCTGTCCATTTGTGGTGGCGAGGCAGGTCCATTGACCGTGGCAGTTTCTGCTCAGCACTTGCCCGAAAGAGCTGCAATCACGCTGCGTGCAGGACGCATTCAAAAGCTGCTCGGCTTTGCCATGCCGACGGGCGAGGTTGAAGATATTTTGGCTCGATTAGGAATGGGGGTTAAGGCTCAAGAGGGTGGCTGGCAGGTAATACCTCCGAGCTGGCGCTTTGACATCAGTATTGAGGTAGATCTGATCGAAGAGCTGGCCCGTATTCATGGCTATAACAACCTTCCAGTAACGGCTCCGCGTGCGGATGTTCGCCTTTCGCCAAAGAGTGAGATGGCCGTTGGGGAGGCACGGCTTAAGCGGCTGCTGGTGGATTTGGGATACCAAGAAGCCATTACCATGAGCTTTGTGGAGCCAGGGTTGCTGGCCAAAATAGACCCATCAGTTAAGCCGTTGGCGTTGGCGAATCCACTTTCTGCAGACCTGTCGGTAATGCGAACCACCCTATGGGCAGGCCTGCTCAAGGCCGTCCAGTACAACCAGAACCGTCAGCAGTCTCGTGTTCGTCTGTTTGAGACTGGCTTGCGCTTCATCCCTACTGAAGACGGCTTGCGACAAGAGCGTATGCTGTCTGGCGTGGTCGCTGGCACAGTTAATGTAGAGTTGTGGAGTCACATCAAAAAGGACATTGATTTCTTTGATATTAAAGGAAATATTGAGCGAGTGGTTGCGCTACTGGGTGCTTCTGATAGAGTGGCCTACAAGCCATCTGCTCATCCGGCGTTGCACCCGGGGCAGAGCGCAGAAATTGAAATAAATGGCCAGTCAGTGGGTTGCTTGGGTGCATTGCATCCTCGGTTGCTGGCCGAGCTAGGTCTTTTGGGCCCCGTTTACCTCTTCGAGATGTGCCTAGAGCACATTGATGAAGGGCGCTTGCCTGCTTTCGCTGAGCTGTCACGCTTCCCTGAAGTGCGACGAGACATTGCAGTGCTGTGTGGCCGAGATGTACCGGCAGCAGATCTGCTGGCAAGCGTTCGTGAAGTGGCGGGACCTGAGTTACGAGACTGCCGCCTGTTTGACGTTTATGAAGGGCAGGGAGTGGCAGAAGGCCAGCGCAGTCTGGCTATTGGTATGATCTGGCAGCATCCAGAGCGTACGTTGCAAGAAGATGAGATTCAGGCATGTGTCGATGCCATTGTGGATCGACTGGCGACCCGTTTTGGAGCCAGCCTAAGAGATTGAGTTGAGGGGTTGTAATGACGGCACTCACCAAGGCGGAAATGGCGGAAAAGCTCTTTGAGGAGCTTGGTCTCAATAAGCGTGAGGCCAAGGAAATGGTGGAGATGTTCTTTGAGGAAATCCGCCGCGCCTTAGAGCACAACGACCCCGTCAAATTGTCCGGTTTTGGCAACTTTGATTTGCGAGACAAGCGCCAGCGCCCTGGGAGAAATCCCAAGACCGGCGAGGAAATTCCCATTACTGCCCGGCGAGTAGTTACCTTCCGTCCCGGACAGAAACTGAAGGCCAGAGTAGAGGCATATGCTAGAACCCAGCAATAACGCCCAGCTGCCAGAGATTCCCAGTAAGCGTTATTTCACCATTGGCGAAGTGAGCGAGCTTTGTGATGTAAAGCCTCACGTACTGCGCTATTGGGAGCAAGAATTTCCGCAGCTGAAGCCGGTCAAGCGTCGGGGTAACCGTCGCTATTACCAGCGTCAGGATGTGATGATCATTCGTAACATCCGTAGCCTGCTCTACGAGCAGGGTTATACGATTGGTGGTGCTCGTTTACAGCTGACAGATGTTCGTCAGGCCGAGCGAGAAGAGCCCGAAGAGACGGCGAGTGCCTCATCTTTGTCGTCTTCTGGCGGCGGCATTTTCAACATTGTAGTGAAGGACATGATTCGTGAACTGGAGCAGGTTGCTTCCTTACTTTCACGCTGATTTCTTTCGGAGTTTCCGGTACTTACGCTGGACAACAAGGCGCTTTTCGGTATGATTGCCGCCTCACTGAAAGGTGATCGTCGGGGCGTAGCGCAGCCTGGTAGCGCACTTGCATGGGGTGCAAGGGGTCGAAGGTTCAAATCCTTCCGTCCCGACCAATAGATTAAATAAAAGGCCTGATCAGAAATGATCGGGCCTTTTTGTTTTGTACAATAGCGCCGTTATCGTCGTTCGGAATGCCAGACATGCTTAAGCCAGAACTGTTGTCGCCTGCGGGCACACTGACCCACTTGAAATATGCCTTTGCCTACGGTGCCGATGCCGTATACGCCGGTCAGCCGCGCTACTCTTTGCGTGTCCGTAATAACAGCTTTAAGGATGTGGCGGCTTTACGGGAAGGGATAGAAGAGGCGCATCGTCAGGGTAAACAGTTTTATCTGGCCTCCAATATTGCCGCTCATAACGACAAGGTACGCAGCTACCTGCGGGATCTAGAGCCGGTTATTGAGCTCAAACCTGATGCCCTCATCATGTCTGATCCAGGGTTAATCATGCTGGTCAAAGAAAAATGGCCCGAACAGGAAGTGCATTTATCCGTTCAGGCCAATGCCGTGAACTGGGCAACAGTGGAGTTTTGGCGACGGCAAGGCATTTCTCGCGTGATCCTCTCGCGGGAATTAGCACTAGAAGAAGTTGCNNGGAGGAGACACGCGAACTTTTGCTCCGAGATCCGAAGCAGCCAGACGAGCATGTGCCTGTTTACGAAGATGAACATGGCACCTACATCATGAACTCGCGAGACCTTCGTGCCGTACAGCATGTGGGTGAGTTAATGCGCATGGGTGTGCGTTCATTGAAAATCGAAGGGCGCACGAAGAGCCCTTATTATGTGGCACGTACAGCGCAAGTGTATCGTCGTGCCATTGATGATGCGATGGCNNCGCCATCCACCCGCTGAATATCAGATGTATGAACAGGGCAGCTCTCTACTGGGATCTGAGTTGTTAGTGGGTGACGTTATTGATGCCAATGACCAATGGCTTACGATTGACGTAAAAAACAAATTCACCAAAGGAGACCGTCTGACATTAATGACGCCTGCAGGAAATCATCACTTTTCTCTGGATGCATTGGAAAGTAATAAAGGTGTTGCCATTGATGTAGCTCCAGGCAATGGACACATTGTTCGAATCCCGCGCATTGATGGAGTGGGTGAACTTGCCTTCGCTATGATCACTCGGCAGGTGTAATTGCTCGTTATTATGAAATTTTATAAATAAATCTATGCTATTCGGGCTACCAGGATGGTGGCCTTTGAAATTATTCAAGGACGATTTCTGATGCGTATTCTCTTTATTTTTTGCCTATTTTTTTATTCATTCTGTGCGCATGCGGCAGAATATGAAAAGCCTGTACTACGTGCCATGTCATTTTCCTCTGATACTGACGCCAATGGCCCTAGTAATGCTGACAAGGTCGACATTAACAAGGCTGATGCCCGAGAGTTATCTGAACGGCTAAAAGGTATTGGTGAGAAGAAGGCTCAGGCCATCGTGTTATATCGCAAAGAGCATGGCGCATTTCGCTCGCTGCACGATCTAGAGAAGGTAAAGGGAATTGGTCCTGTTCTGCTGAGAAAGAACCGCCATCTTATCGTGCTGACAGATAAGTAAGCGCCGGATTAGCTCAATAGCTCATTCTGTATTTTTTGCCGATAGGCAGCAGGGGTGCATTTAAACCAGCGTTTGAATGCGCGATTAAATGCACTTTGTTCAGAATACCCCAGCAGGCTAGCAATATCGCTTATAGGGTGAGAGGGGTTGGCCAGGTAGCGCTGAGCAAGCTGGATGCGCACCTGATCAAGTAGTGAGGAAAAATCTGTTCCTTCTGCACTAAGGCGGCGACGAAGTGTCCAGGGCTTGAGCTCTAATACATCGGCCATAACCTCCAGAGTTGGCGCTCCAAGTGGCAATGCATCGGTCATGGTAAGACGAACTTGTGCCAAGAAATTACCCCGTGCCTGATAGTTTGCCAATACCTCATCAACACGAGCCTGCATTAGTCGGTGCACATCGGCATCTGCATCCGCTAGCGGCACATCAAGCAGACGTGCATCTAGCGTAATACGGTTTTCGGTACAGCCAAACTCAACAGGGCACTGAAATATTCGTTCGTACTCGGTAACATCTTCAGACGGGGGCTGATGGCAGAACTGTACCCGCAATGGGTTGTGCTGGCTGCGCATGATCCAGCGGCCATAACTGACCCAGCTGGAAAAAGCTCCCTCTACGCGATGCCGGTGGTATTCGATGGCATTGTCGTAGGGCTGCCAGGTAATGCTGAATGTTTCATCATCAATTTGGGCCTCACAGTGACTCACTTCTGAGCGAAAGTGTTCATAACGCAACATAAGGTTTATGGCTTCTCCCAGATTTCGGCTACTCATTGCAGCGTAGCCAAGTACGCCACTTGAAGTGGGGCGGATATATTCACCGGTATGCAGGCCAAACAAGGTGTCGTTAAGTTGGGTGAGAATTTCGCTGAAAAGTGCATCCTCTGTCTCAATAGGAAAACGAACATTTATATCGTTCAGCGACTCGTTGCTGAGTTCCAAGCGTGCTTCGATGGCAGACAGGTTGGCTCCTTTTTGTCGAGCCACATCGATCAAGTGGTTGATGTGGACAGAAGAGACGGTCGGCATGTTCAGGACAGGCATGGGCAAAGTCGGGTGGCAGCGGAAACAGTGAATCATTCTAGTCGGTTTTCATGATCGGTTCACAGCGGTCACTGTCTAAAGGGTTGGCGTTACCGGATAGCTGGGTGATGATGGTGTTCTTGTTCAGGAGAGGCTTATGTCGTCACCAACAGTGAATACACGCTTGGGTTTAATTGCCGGTATTGAGAAAGACGGTGTACAGCAATTCCGCGGCATCCCTTTTGCGGCTCCTTTGAAGGGGCTAGGCCGTATCCGTGCGCCGGAGCCAGTTTCGGCATGGCATGGCGTTCTGGATGCAACTTCTTGGGCGCCAGCCGCTCCGCAGGATGAGATCCCCTTTATGCCGGTTGGTGAAACGGGTGAAGCCTGTCTCGCGCTTAATATCTGGCGGCCGTTACATCAGGCAACTCCACTGCCTGTCATGGTGTGGATTCATGGCGGCGGCTTTACGGCGGGAGCGAGCAGCCAATCTTTATATGATGGCTCGGCACTGGCTCGTGAAAACGGCGTGATTATCGTCAGCATCAATTATCGGCTGGGTATCCTTGGGTTTGGTGAATGGTCAGAGTGGCCAGAGCTAGACGGTGTCAGTAATGCAGGTTTAAGAGATCAGATACTGGCCTTGCAGTGGGTGCGTGACCATATCGCTGATTTTGGTGGAGATCCGGCAGCAGTCACTTTGTTTGGTGAGTCTGCGGGAGGAATGAGCATTGCCTGCTTGATGGCCAGTCCTTTGGCCCAAGGGCTTTTTGCCAGAGCCATTATTCAAAGTGGCAGCCCTGATCATGTGGTAACGCGCAGCGAAGCCGCCAGAATAACGCGCTTATTTGCTGAGGCGGCTGGTGGAGGCCCTGCATCTTGTCTAATGGGCGACTTGAAAGGGATCGTCAGAGCCCAGCGCAGTTGCTTTAAAGCCACCGTTAATCGCGGTTTACATGCCAGCCCAGTGGCCCAGTTTGGTATGACGCTGCTTCCTCTGATAGGAGATGACGTGCTGCCTGAGCATCCGTTAACGGCCATGAGCAATGGTGCGTCTGCTCATATCCCACTAATGCTAGGGACAACGATGGATGAGTGGACGCTGTTCTATCTTTCTCCGCAGAGCATGGGACAGTCACGTCCCAGGGAAGAGCCTGATGATGAGCGCCTGACTCATGAGTTTGAGCGCACATTGCCGGGGCGAGGCGCCATGATGATGTCCCGTTATCGTGAGGCGATGCCAGAGGTTTCGAGCAGCGAGTTATTCTGCGCCTATGAGACGGATCGCATGTTCCGGATGCCGACGATTCGTCTTGCCGAAGCCCGCTTTAGCCATATAGCACCCACTTGGCAGTACCTGTTTGACTGGCCGTGTGCGTTTAATCGGCGCCTAAAAAGCTGCCACGTTATGGAGGTGCCCTTTGTATTCGGGGTCACGGATAAACCTGCTGGCCAGTTCTTTACAGGAGGGGGTGAGGAGGCGGAGCAGCTCTCCCGGCAAGTAAGGCAGGCGTGGTCCAGTTTTGCCAACGGGAAGGCCCCAATGGCTGAGGGTTGGCCTGAATGGCCGGTTTATAAGCCGAATCACAGGGCCGTATTGCATATGGCTGCCGCGTCCAACGTACAGATTGATCCCCAGTCTGAGCGCCGATTATTGTGGGATGAGGTGCTTTGATAAGTAAAATGTCGGGAATCAGGATCTTGGCACTATTAACTATTGGGTTTTGCCGCCGCATTGGCTAGACTGCGAGACTTGACCAATAATTACAAAGTTGCCCCGGACGGTGTCCGCCGAGGAGCAAGATGAGCAACAAGACCCCTTTACCCCCCGAATTCCTGGCTGGCCTTGAGCCATTGTCCCGTCGTCGTTTCCTTGTGGGCGGCGCGCAGCTTGCTGCTGTCACGGGTTCTATGCTGATATTGCCAAGCCAGGCTCTGGCGGCTGAAAAAGCAATACCTCCCGGTATCAAGTACATGTCGGATGTAGAGTATCGCGTACTGGATAAGTTGCGGGTGGTCATGCTGCCAACGCAAAAGTTCCAGTTGCCATCTTCGACTGAAGTACCGGTCATGCAAAATGTTGACATCATTTTTAGTAAGCTGGACCCGCGTCCACGTTTGCTGGTGAAGATGGCGGTCAATAGCCTTGAATACACGGGCGTTGCATGGCGGTTTTCACGATTTTCTGCCATGGGCGATGAACGTGCGCTGAAACGTGTCAGGGATTGGCAGTCCGGCAATATGCTGGAGCGAGGCGTTATTTCCAGTCTGAAGATGATGGTTACCTTTGGATACTGGCAGGACCCTCGCACCTATCCTGCTCTTGAGTATGATGGCCCGGTTACCCAGAAATGGGGCATCCGTCGCCTTGGTAACGCTCCGTTACCACGCTGATCTCCCCCAATAAAATAACAAGACGCACTGAGTCGGTATCGAGGGCGAAATGATTTACAGGGAACTCCCGCAAGATGGGCTTCCGGTTACCCAAGCCAAGGACATTCGCGATAAAGAGGTTCACCTCAAGGCGGATGTCATTATCGTTGGCTCGGGGGCAGGTGGTGCCGTGGCAGCTTATGAGCTTGCTCGCACAGGCAAGTCAGTGATCGTGCTTGAAGCGGGGCGCTATGTTCCTAGCTCCGACTTCAAAGAAGACATGACAGACACTATGTACCGCATGTACCAAGATGCGGGCCTGCAAACCAACTCCACCGGAGATGTGATCCTTTTGCAGGGGGCTACCACAGGTGGCTCTACCGTGGTGAGTGCGACTATTTCTGCTCGTATTCCAGATCGTGTTCTTAAAGAGTGGGGGGCGGATCATGGCCTCGAGAATCTTTCTCCGGAGCAGCTCCGTCCGCACTTTGAAAAATTGGAAGAGCGCTTGGGTGTGCATATCAATGAGCCTCATGAAATTAATGATGCGGCCAACCTGATCGTGCAGGGTGCGGAAGTCATGGGCTGGTCTTGGAAGCCGTTGTCGCGCAATGTAAAACAATGCGCACTAACGGGGCACTGCTTGGCCGGCTGCCCGTCCGACCGCAAGCTTTCCATGTTGGTTACCTATTTGCCTTGGGCGATTGCAGAAGGTGCTGAGATTTTTGTCGATGCTCACGTTGACTTTGTCACGCAGCGCAATGGTCGCGCCTCTGGTGTAGAAGGGCGCTTTATCGATCCAGATACCAAGCAAGTTGTGTCCAAGTTCACTGCAGAAGGTCAAATTGTGGTGATGGGTGCTGGTCCAATTCAGACACCTCTGCTGCTACAAAAGAGCGGCATGGGTCGTCAGAGCGGAATGGTTGGTCGAAATCTTTCAATACGCCCTGGCGTATCTGTCTTTGGTAAATTCTCTGATCCCGTTTATGGCTGGCGTGGAGCCTTGACAGGCGTACATGTTGACGAGTTCTGGAATGAAAAATCCAACTGGACAGATATGGACAGTGGGGTTGCCGCGCCAGCTCAGCTTGTTTCGCAGGGTGAGCTGGGCGAGGGCGATGACCATATTCGTTTCATGAAAGAGTACAAGTACTTCTCCGCACTTAATGTGTTTGTTCATGACCATGGGCAAGGGTTTGTGCAGTGGATCGGCGACCCTTACGAAGGTGACAAACGCATCGAGTGGAATCTTAATCGTGATGAGTTCAATTCATTGCGTGATGGTCTTCGTCGCGCAGGTCGAGTGATGTTTGCAGCAGGTGCAGAAAAGGTTTATCTGCCCTCGTATAACCGTACTGCAGCCAGCAATGTATTTGAGCTAGATCAGGCCGTGGATAAAATTACGTTCGGGTCGCTGGGCCTTTATACAATGCGTATGATTGCGTATAACCCACAAGGCACTTGTCGCATGGGTAAAGATCCCTTTACCTCAGTGGTGAATCCTTGGGGTGAATCGCATGAGCTAAAAGGTCTTTTTGTGGTTGATGCCAGCATCATGCCGACAGAAATTACCGTTAATACACAGATGACGGTATCGGCACTGGCCAGTTATATCGTTGAAAACATCATCAAACGTGAAGCCAGTTACTTCTGGTCGTGATGCTTGCATGAGTAATAAAAAGGCCTCCTTGCGGAGGCCTTTTTATTGGGCGTTATTTCGATGTCATGTAAGTGTTATGTCTACATTAGATGGTCAGTTCATTCCTATTCCTGAAGCAATCCAGCGCTTCAGGATTGGCAAGCGCATCGGTATTTTTTACCGGCTGCCCATGCACAACATTACGCACAGCCAGTTCGACGATCTTGCCGCTGATAGTCCGAGGAATATCACTAACCTGCACAATACGGGCGGGGACATGGCGGGGGGTAGTGTTCGCGCGAATAACATCACGAATCTGCTTCTGCAGGATTTCCGTCAAATTAATGCCTTCACGTAGTTTAACGAACAGCACGACACGCACATCATTATCCCAGTCCTGGCCGATGGCAATGGACTCCATCACTTCCGTTANNNNGATATTTTTCACCATCCTCGTCATTCCAAAAGCCAATTGGCATGCACGGGAATGCTTGTGTACACACTAGCTCGCCTTTTTCATTCGTGACGGAGTGGCCTGATTCGTTGAAAATATCAACGGCCATGCCAAGCCCTTTGCACTGCAGCTCACCTCGGTAAACAGGTAATGTTGGATTGCCGAGTGCAAAGCAGGAAACGATGTCTGTGCCTCCAGAAATACTGGATAAGCAAAGATCGGGTTTGATATCACGGTAAACGTAGTCAAAGCTTTCATGAGCAAGAGGTGAGCCCGTTGATAGCACTGCCTTAAGTGCATCCAGACGATGCGTCTCTCGTGGTTTACAGCCTGATTTTTCCAGTGCGGCGATGTATTTTGCACTGGTACCGAAAATTGTGATGTTTTCTTTTTCAGCAATATCCAAAAGGATATCTGGTTTGTGCGCAAATGGAGAGCCGTCGTATAGCACGACGGTTGCACCAAGTGCCAGCGTTGAGATTAACCAGTTCCACATCATCCAGCCGCAGGTCGTGTAGTAGAAAACTACGTCATCACGGCTGACATCCGTATGCAGCGCTAGTTCTTTTAGGTGCTGCAACAGAGTGCCGCCAGTCCCGTGCACGATACACTTGGGAACGCCCGTGGTTCCGGAGGAGTACATGATGTAAAGAGGGTGCTGAAAGGGGACGGGTGTGAACGAGAGAGTATCTGTAGGCGTGGCTAGCGCTGTAGTCCAGCACTCTGCATTCGCAATGGACGAGAGATCAGTCGTATTTCCCGTAAGCGGTACGACGAGTACTTTTTTCAGCGACGGTAATTGCGACGCTATGGCAGAAATTTTGTCGCCACAGTCCACCCGCTTCCCATTGTAATAGTAGCCATCGGCGGCAATCAGCAGGGATGGAGCAATCTGTCCAAATCGATCCAGAACGCCTTGCAGTCCGAAGTCTGGTGAGCATGAGGACCATGTAGCACCGAGACTGGTCGCCGCGAGCATGGCCACAACAGTTTCTTGCACATTTGGCATAAAGCCGACAACACGGTCTCCAGTCGAGATGCCATGTCCACGAAAGAAGGCAGCTACATGGCTGACGTGGGCAAATAGCTCGGCATAGGTCAATGTACGACGCTCGCCGTTTTCCAAATGGCTGATCAGGGCAGTACGGTTATCCCGGTAGCGCAGCAGGTGCTCGGCAAAGTTGAGTGTGGCACCTGGAAACCAGGAGGCGCCAGGCATCACATCATTTTCTAGAACAGCGCGATAAGGGCTATGGCTGTTAATGCCAAAATAATTCCAAATGCTTTTCCAGAACTCTTCACGATGCGTAACAGACCATTGATGCAGATCAGCATAGCTGTCAAAGACAAGCCCCTGATCGCTTGCCAGCCACTGTTGCCATGCGGCCAGTTGAGTAGAGGCGATACGTTCAGCAGTGGGTTGCCAAAGGATGTCGCTCATTTGCCATCATCCCCATTTTCTAACGCCACCAGTGTCTGGCCTTCACTGACCAGATCGCCGGCTGCAATATCGATGGCGGCAATCACGCCGTCTTCATGGGCACGAATCCGGTGTTCCATCTTCATGGCTTCCATTACCAGTAAGGTATCTCCTTCTTTGACGCTATCCCCCTTGCTGACATTAACGCTGACAATGCGCCCATTCATGGGTGCGTTGTAATGACGTCCATTCGCTGAGTTATCGTTTTCAGGAGTGTGTGTCGCTACACTGACCTCAATATGCTCCCCGTGTAAAAATACGTCTAAGCCTTTGTTGTTGCTGCTCAGTAGGAAGTTGGTCAGATGGCCATCACGAATGAGACACGCATTTCCACCTTTTAGGGTGAGTGAGCAGTGCCCCTGCAACTCACCAATAGTGTACTGGTGGTGATCGCCGAAAGGCGTAAGCCGGACTTCCTGTACTTCGTTACCAATCTGAATGCGCATGACGCTTTCGTCATGGTGGGCAATTCGAAAACCCTGCAAACGACTCCACGGTGAGTAGGCATCATTGCTGTTGACTGCAGAGTGTGGCGTCTGCAATGCATGTAGTGCACCAAGTAGCAGGGGATTTGTCTTATCACTGGTAACAGAGCGCATTAAATCAGCATGATGATCATCGATAAAATGTGTGCTCAGTTGGCCAGCAAGAAATGCAGGGTGCGATAACACCCGAACCAGAAAGCCGGTGTTGTGCTTAACGCCAGCGATACAGGTTTTGCTCAGGGCATCCGCCAGTCGTACAGCGGCTATATCACGTGTTTCTCCCCAAGCAATAACTTTAGCCATCATAGGGTCGTAATAGACGCTCACCGCATCGCCAACGCGGTAGCCAGTGTCTACACGCACGCCCTCACCGATGGGCATGCCAAACTGGCGCAATCGTCCGGTGGAGGGCAGGAATCCACTATCAGGGTCTTCTGCGTAAAGGCGAACTTCGATGGCATGTCCATTTATTGTCAGGTCTTCTTGCTTAAATGTCAGCGCCTCACCGCTTGCCACACGTAACTGCCACTCGACCAGATCGAGCCCGGAGATCAGTTCACTCACCGGATGCTCTACCTGCAGCCGGGTATTCATTTCCATGAAATAGAAATGGCTGTTTTTGTCGACCAAAAACTCAAGAGTGCCTGCGCCTTCATAAGAGATGGCATTTGCTGCGCGCACAGCCGCATCACCCATTGCTTTGCGAAGCGCAGGTGACAAGCCAGGGGCAGGGGCTTCCTCAACGACTTTCTGATGGCGGCGCTGAATCGAACAATCACGATCAAATACATAGACAGTGTTGCCATGCCGGTCTGCCATGATCTGGACTTCAACATGACGAGGTTCAACCAGCAGTTTCTCAATGAGCATACGTTGGTCACCAAACGCATTTGATGCCTCACGCTGCGCCCCATGCAGGGCTTCGGAAAACTCAGCTTCGTGATGCACAGCCCGCATGCCTTTGCCACCACCACCTGCGGATGCTTTCAGCAGGACGGGAAAGCCAATTTCGCGCGCTTGGGCGAGTAGAAAGGCTTCATTCTGTTCTTCGCCGTGATAGCCAGGAATCAGTGGGACCCCGGCCTTTTCCATCAACGTCTTGGCGCCAGACTTGGAGCCCATTGATATGATGGACTCAGGCGAGGGGCCAATAAAAGCCAGACCCGCTTCACGACAAGCTCGGGCAAAGTCTGCATTTTCAGACAAGAAACCATAGCCAGGATGAATGGCCTCTGCACCAGTTGCTTTAGCGGCAGCAATAATCTTGTCCACACAAAGGTAAGACTCGCGACTAGGAGCAGGCCCCAGTCGAACGGCTTCATCCGCCAGCTCAACATGCATAGAGGAGACATCGGCATCTGAGTAAACGGCAACGGTACGTATACCCAAACGGTGAGCCGTGCGCGTGATACGGCAGGAAATCTCACCACGATTGGCAATCAGTATTTTCTTGAACATAGTCATGCTTTCCTGTGCTGCCATGCAGGTGAACGCTTCTCAAAAAAGGCTGCCAGACCCTCCTGGCCTTCTTGTGAGGTTCTCAGGCTCGCAATCAGGGTGGTGGTGTAGTCGCGCAGTTCATCATCGGTGGCAGGAACAACCTGTCGGATCAGTGCTTTACAGGCCATTAGCGCCACCGGACCATTGTTAAGCAGGGTTTCGATCATGTTTTCAGCTGCTTGATCGAGCTCCTCTGGAGCAACCACTTCATGTACAAGCTCCATTTCTTGGGCCCGTACTGCAGAGAAGCGCTCAGCGGTTAAAAAGTAGCGGCTGGCCTGCCGCGGGCCAATAGCCGCAATCACAAAAGGACTGATCACAGCGGGGGCCAATCCCAGTTTTGCTTCCGACAGGGCAAAGCTTGCTTTATCACTGGCAATCGCGATGTCGCAGCAACTCACAAGGCCTACGGCACCACCGAATGCGGCACCTTGCACTACAACAAGCGTCGGCTTGGGGAATGCATACAGGCTATGCATCATGCGCTCCAGTTCCTGTGCATCGGCAAGGTTCTCCTCGCGCGTGCAGGCGGCCATCCGTTTCATCCAGCCTAGATCCGCACCGGCTGAAAAGCTTTTTCCTTCAGCGCGCAGGACAAGCAGGCGTACATTCGGATTTGCCCGTGACGTTTCAATGGCGCTATTCAGTTCGGCAATCAGGGAGTCATCAAAGGCATTGTGTACATCAGGACGATTCAGGGTCATCGTGAATACGCCGCGTTGATCCAAATGGGTATGCAAGGCACTCATCGTTATTACTCCTTACATACGGAACACGCCAAACCGGGTGTCCGGAATGGGCGCATTTAATGAGGCAGAAATAGCCAGGCCAAGTACATCACGGGTACTGGCTGGGTCGATGATTCCATCATCCCAAAGTCTGGCACTGGCATAGTAGGGGTGTGCTTCGCGGTTGTATTTTTCCAGCAATGGCTGCTTAAACTCGGACTCTTGCTCAGCAGTCCATTCCACGCCTTTTTTAGCCAGTGACGCTTTCTTTACATCGGTCAGAACACTCGCAGCCTGTTCACCCCCCATAACTGAAATACGGGCATTGGGCCACATGAACAGGAAACGGGGTTCATAAGCACGGCCACACATTCCATAATTGCCGGCGCCAAAGCTGCCGCCGATGATGACGGTAAATTTAGGTACTTTTGCGCAGGAAACGGCATGAACCATTTTGGCGCCGTTTTTGGCAATGCCACCTTCTTCGTATTTTTTTCCAACCATAAAGCCGGTGATATTTTGCAAAAAAACGAGGGGTATTTTGCGCTGACAGCAGAGCTCAATAAAGTGTGCACCTTTCAATGCAGATTCGGAAAAAAGAATACCGTTGTTGGCAATAATGCCGACCGGATAGCCCCACAAGCGAGCAAACCCCGTCACCAACGTGCTGCCATACAAAGGCTTGAACTCATCAAACTCAGAGCCGTCTACTAAGCGAGCGATGATCTCGCGCACATCAAATGGCTCGCGCGCATCTTTAGGCAGAATGCCGTAGATATCATCAGCAGGGTAGTGGGGTGCCACTGGCTCGCGGATATCCAGATCAATTTGTTTAACCCGGTTAAGGCGGCCTATCGAAGCACGAGTAAGGGCCAGCGCGTGCTCATCACTTTCTGCCAGTTGATCAGTAACGCCAGAAATTCGGCTGTGCAGCTCTGCGCCGCCCAAGTCTTCTGCCGATACCACTTCGCCTGTGGCGGCTTTTACCAGTGGTGGGCCTGCCAAGAAAATTGTGCCTTGATGATTAACAATAATGGCCTCGTCAGCCATGGCTGGAACATAAGCGCCTCCCGCAGTACAGGAGCCCATTACCACCGCAATTTGCGGAATATTGGCGGCCGACATGTTAGCTTGATTGAAAAAAATATGGCCAAAATGCAGATGATCCGGAAAGACTTCATCTTGGCGTGGCAGNNGTTTGTGCCCTTAGGTGCTTCTTAACCGTCAGGGGATAATACGAGCCACCTTTTACAGTTGCATCGTTGGCAGCAATAACGCACTCAATCCCATTAACGCGACCAATGCCGGCAACTATACCCGCAGAGGGTACATCCTCTTCATAAACATCATGTGCAGCCAGAGGAGCCAGCTCCAGAAAAGGAGAGCCGGGATCAATCAATACGTTGATACGCTCTCGTGCCGTAAGCTTGCCACGGCCTTTGTGACGAGCAATGGCGACTGCACCGCCACCCTCACGAATACGGTCTAAGAGCCGGTTCAAGTCATCACTGAGAGCGCGATGATGCANNGGATAAGTGACATGCATCTTTCATACACAGTTATTAATGAAAAATGCACTCGCTACAGCAGCAATTTATTTTGTTTCGTTGAACAACTCTCTGCCGATCAACATACGGCGAATTTCACTGGTGCCCGCACCAATTTCATAGAGCTTGGCATCGCGCAGGAATCGGCCTGTAGGGTTCTCGTTCATATAGCCGTTACCACCGAGTACCTGAATCGCATCGAGTGCCAGTTTCGTTGAGTTTTCAGCGGCGTAGAGAATCACGGCAGCTGCATCTTTGCGGGTAGATTCGCCACGGTCACAGGCTTGAGCCACTGTATAAAGATAAGCGCGTGATGCATTGAGCAGCGTGTACATGTCGGCTACTTTCCCTTGCATCAGTTGGAATTCACCAATGGCCTGGCCGAATTGCTTGCGGTCATGGATATAAGGAATGACGATATCCATNNCGCATACCTAACTTGTCTAACTTCTGATGGCGCGTAAATCCTTTCCAGTCACGCTCCACGATAAAGGCAGTAATGCCTCGTGGGCCGGCATTGATGTCCGTTTTGGCATAGATCACATAGGTATTGGCATCTGGCCCGTTGGTGATCCACATTTTGTTGCCGTTGAGCACATAGTGGTCGCCTTTTTTATCGGCACGAAGTTTCATGCTGACTACATCTGATCCCGCATTCGGCTCGCTCATGGCAAGTGCACCAATGTGCTCACCACTTACCAGCTTTGGCAGGTACTTTGCGCGCTGGGCGTCGTTGCCATTACGGAATATTTGGTTGACGCAAAGATTGGAGTGGGCACCGTATGAGAGACCAACCGAAGCTGAGGCGCGGGAAATTTCCTCAATGGCAATGACATGTGCCAGATAGCCCATATTGCAGCCGCCGTATTCTTCACTAACGGTCATGCCGAGCAGGCCGAGGTCACCAAATTTGCGCCACAAGTCTGCAGGGAAATCGTTTTGGCGATCAATATCGGCCGCACGCGGTGCAATTTCTTTTGAGGAGAACTGCTCCACCATATCGCGTAGGGCGTTGATGGTTTCACCAAGTCCAAAGTTCATTCCTGTGTAGCTCATGGGGTGTCCTCATTATTATTTTCAAAGGCGTCATCACTGACGGGTAGGCCTGCTTGTGCGGCACGAATACGCGCTTCGGCAGAGTCCAATTCGATTTGCATCAAGCGGATATCATTAAGCTGCTGGTCGAGCGCCCGGCGCCGTTCAGTCAGTTTGTCTAGCATGAGTTGCAACTGTGCCTTATTGCCGCCCTCAGGGTCGTAGAGGTCGAACAGTTCGCGACACTCAGCCAAAGAAAATCCTAGGCGCTTTCCGCGCATGATCAGCTTCAGTATTACCCGATCACGGGCGGTGTAAATACGGGCCTGCCCGCGACGCTCCGGACTGATCAGGCCTTCATCCTCGTAGAAACGGATGGTCCGGGTGGTCACGTCAAACTCTTGAGCGAGCGCCGAAATAGTGAAGGTAGGGCCCATAGCACCTCCTGATTAGGGCTTTTATTATTGCTTACCTTTACGTTAACGTAAACCTACTTAAAGTGAATAGCTACTCAAATTATTGGCTGCAAAGATAGGGGATGGAGTCGGCGAGAAGGTGTTACGGGGTATGAACTGAGGGCATAATTGCGGGTCTAGATGAGGAGGGTGTTATGGCGGGAAAAACAGCAATCGTTATAGGAGCTACTGGCTTGGTTGGCGGCCATTGCTTGAGTCTCTTATTGGCTTCACCCACCTATGACCGAGTGATTGCCGTCACTCGCCGCCCGCTCAAGATGCGGCATGAAAAGCTTCAGGTGATGGAAGTTCCGTTCGATCAGCTGGGCGAAGAGCTGGTGGATGTGAAGGCAGACCATGCCTTTTGTTGCCTAGGAACCACTATTCGCAAAGCGGGTACCAAGGCGGAGTTTCATAAGGTGGATTACGGCTACGCCTTCGAGTTTGCCCACCGTATGCAGGCCAATGGCACTAGCCATTTCCTACTTGTGTCAGCGCTTGGTGCCAATCCCGGGTCACCCATTTTCTATAACCGGGTTAAAGGCATGCTAGAAATGGATACCCGTGCCTTGGGATTTTCCTGCCTAAGCATATTTCAGCCATCGTTTCTGGTTGGCGAGCGTGCTGAGCACCGAAAGGGTGAGGCATTTGGAATTCGCCTCTCTTCAATTATCGCTCCCTTGCTTCGCGGTCCGCTCAGCTCAACCCACCCCGTGGCCGGTGCCGATGTCGCCGCCGCCATGGTGGCCGTTGCCCAGCAGCCCGCAACTACGGGAACGCATTTATACCGCTACAAAGATATTCAGGCACTATTGGCCTAAACACACCAATATTTTTAACGCTTAAAAGGAGCTGTTATGAGCTTTGTTACCTGCGATTTGTGTGATGACCATCCAGATGATGTGCGTGTCTGCGAGCCCATGTTTGCCAGCTTTGGTGGTCGTGAAACCTTTGGTGGCGAGATCGTCACAGTGAAATGCCACGAAGACAATTCACGCGTGAAAGAACTGCTCGCTACGCCCGGTAAAGGCAAGGTGTTAATGGTAGATGGCGGTGGTTCATTACGCTGTGCGCTGATGGGCGACTTGATTGGTGCAAGCGCCGTCCAAAATGGCTGGGAAGGCGTGATCATTTATGGCTGTGTGCGTGATGTAGATGCACTGGCTGAACTCGACATAGGTGTGCATGCGGTGGCGGCTATTCCACTCAAGAGCGTACGCAAGGGTGTAGGCGAGACCGGACTTGATATTACGTTTGGCGGCATAACGTTTGTGCAGGGTCAGTATGTTTATGCGGACAACAACGGTGTAATCACCTCGCCGAAAAAATTGGTCTGACCTATCGCAATAGCCATCTAATCACCAAAGAAAAGCCCGGCCNNAAGTCCATACGTTCGCGGGAGAAGGCATCAACTTCAAGGCCTTCTACACGGGTGTATTCGCCATTGGCGCAGGTAACTGGCACGCCGTACATAATGCCTTCAGGGATGCCATAAGAGCCATCAGAAGGAATGCCCATGGTGACCCATTCGCCATTGGTGCCAAGGGCCCAGTCGTGCATGTGGTCGATAGCAGCGTTAGCGGCAGAGGCAGCCGATGACAGGCCGCGCGCTTCGATGATGGCGGCGCCACGCTTACCAACGGTTGGCAGGAACACATTCTTGTTCCAGTCTTCATCGTTGATCATGGCTTTAACGCCTTCGCCATTGATGGTGGCAAAGCGGTAATCAGCGTACATGGTTGGGGAATGGTTGCCCCAGACGACCAGCTTCTTGATGTCGGCCACGGCCTTGCCAGTCTTGCCAGCAATCTGCGACAGGGCACGGTTGTGATCCAAACGCAGCATGGCGGTGAAGTTTTTGGCAGGAAGATCCGGTGCCGACTTCATGGCAATGTAGGCATTGGTATTGGCTGGGTTGCCAACAACCAGTACCTTCACATTACGGGAGGCCACGTCATTCAGCGCCTTGCCTTGTACGGTGAAGATCTTGGCGTTTTCCAACAGCAGGTCTTTACGTTCCATACCTGGGCCACGTGGGCGGGCACCGACGAGCAGGGCGTAGTCGGCATCCTTGAACGCAACATTTGGCTCATCTGTGCCAACCATGCCGGCCAGCAGCGGGAATGCGCAATCTTCCAATTCCATCATGACACCCTTGAGAGCGGCTTGAGCCTTCTCAAATGGCACTTCCAGCATCTGCAGGATCACCGGCTGGTCTTTGCCCAGCATTTCGCCAGAGGCGATGCGGAACAGCAGGCTGTAACCAATCTGGCCGGCGGCGCCGGTAACGGCCACGCGAACGGGCTTCTTCATGATGAAAACTCCAGGGTTTGAGTAGGGGAGCAAAGCTCCAGCAATAACAAGCATGGCAGTGGATGACCATCATGCTTTGGGCTGCCGGATAGACAGCCTCATAGAATCGGCAGAAATTGTACACGGGCCGGGGACGGGATGCGACCGCCAACCCCTCCCGACTGGTGTAGAATAATGCACATTCCAGAGGCTATTCGTCATGCTCATTCGTAAGCTCTTCGGTTTCGAGAACGCTCATGTTGTTCGCAACTGCACCAGCGACCGCTGCAGTCGGTCAAT
>DDBN01000035.1:27754-27966 GCA_002333145.1 Moraxellaceae bacterium UBA2031 | reverse complement strand
AGCAGGCGGCCATCCGTGCCGGCAAAAAGGTGGCAGTCTGTTATCTGGACCACTCGGTGTGGTCTCGGGTCGATCTGCGTCAAGGTATCATCCTGGATACGGTTGGTTATTCCAAATTTAGCGCAAAACGCCTCTCGATTACCAGAATACAGTCACATCCCGGAACCTTCACCTGCCAGCCATCCGACAGGCAGCACGTCTGAGTACCCTTC
>DDBN01000035.1:23506-27744 GCA_002333145.1 Moraxellaceae bacterium UBA2031 | reverse complement strand
ACCTCCATATCCAGACGGGGGCACCAAGGCAGCCGTGTCGTAGTCTGCCGGATCAGCAGCGTGTCGGTATAGGTTGCGCGATCCAGCACCTCAACCTCCATCAAGGCCTGCTCCGTACCCGGTTGATCCCAGTGAAATCGGTAATGGTCGTGCTCTAGCCCAGGCAACAGACGGCGCAGACGACCATAGTTGAGCGCACAGACAGTCTGCAGATGCAGCAGGTTCACGGTATAGCGTAAAGGCGCTTGGACAATGGCCATTACTTCTTCCAGCGTGCGAGCAGGCGCGGCTTATTCAAGGCCAACCACTGCAGGGCCAGAATACAAGGTGCGTTATTGATGCGCCCACGATCCAGCGCCGAGAGTGCTTGATTCACGCTCATCACATTCACACGGATATCTTCACCCTCTTCAGGCAGACCATGCACTCCCCCTGCTTGCGACAGATCCGCACTGGCAACATAAAGTGCAAATCGCTCATCTGATGCACCGGGGCTAGGCATGAACTCCATCACCCGCTCTACCTTGCCTAGTACCACGCCAGCCTCTTCCTCTGCCTCGCGACGCACCACATCCTCTGGTTGCTCACCCGGCTCAACCAAGCCGGCGACGATTTCCATCTGCCACGGGTGAATATCGTCCAGCGCGCCAACACGGCACTGCTCGATAAGCAGCACCTCATCAGTCGCAGGATCGTAAATCAGTACGCCAACCGCAGGTGGCCGGACAAACAGCTCCCGGGTCAGAAGCGGCCCCATACCGCCAGCAAACTGGCGATGCCGCAGATGTAATTTATCCAGACGATAAAAGCCCTGAAACAGCGTTTCCCGCTTCTCGATAACAATGTCGTCTTTACCGAAATGATTGGCTGCCATAAACCTGCTGCTACTGTGATGCCAGAGCCGTGCGCACACGCTCCGGGCTATAACCATGAACGACGGTCTCACCAATCAAGGTGACGGGTACGCCACTACCCCCCAACTGTTGATGCCATTTTTTTGCCTTAGCGCTCGTCTCTACATTCAGCTCGGTGTAGATAATTTTCTCAGCAGCAAAAAACTCACGCATCTGTCGGCAGTAACCGCACCAACTGGTCGCAAACAGAATAACCTGTGGCGGCTGGTAATCCGGTTGCGCCTTGCGCCACGCCATACGAAGCGCATCTTCCTGCTGCCAGGCGAACAGCCCTCCTAACAACAGAAACACCAAAAGCCAGCGCGCCATTAGACCTCCTTGTATACCTCAGAGCCTGCTTCGCGGAAACGAATGGCCTGCTCTTCCATCCCTGATGCCACCGCCTGCTCTGCCGCCAAACCATGCTCGGCGGCGTACTCGCGCACTTCCTGCGTAATTTTCATCGAGCAGAATTTAGGGCCACACATGGAACAAAAATGCGCCAGCTTGTGCGCTTCTTTAGGCAGGGTTTCGTCGTGGTATTCACGAGCGGTATCGGGATCGAGGCCCAGATTAAACTGGTCATCCCAACGAAACTCAAAGCGGGCTTTCGACAAAGCATTGTCACGAATCTGCGCACCCGGATGGCCCTTGGCCAGATCAGCGGCATGCGCCGCAATCTTGTAGGTAATGATGCCATCTTTAACGTCTTTCTTATTGGGAAGACCCAGATGCTCCTTAGGCGTGACGTAGCACAACATCGCACAGCCAAACCAGCCAATCATGGCCGCACCAATGCCTGAGGTAATGTGGTCATAACCCGGGGCAATGTCTGTGGTCAGCGGGCCCAGCGTATAGAAAGGCGCTTCATCACAGCAGGCCAACTGCTTATCCATGTTTTCCTTGATGAGGTGCATTGGCACGTGGCCTGGCCCCTCAATCATGGTTTGCACATCGTGCTTCCAAGCAATCTTGGTTAACTCACCCAATGCTTCCAGCTCACCGAACTGTGCCTCATCATTGGCATCGGCAATAGAACCAGGACGCAAGCCATCACCCAGGCTAAAGGACACATCGTAGGCCTTCATGATTTCGCAAATGTCTTCGAAGCGGGTGTAGAGGAAATTTTCCTTGTGGTGCGCAAGACACCACTTGGCCATGATGGAGCCGCCGCGCGAAACAATGCCAGTGACGCGTTTGGCTGTCAGCGGAATGTGTCGCAGCAGTACACCTGCATGAATAGTAAAATAATCGACGCCCTGCTCGGCCTGCTCAATAAGTGTGTCGCGGAAAATTTCCCACGTCAGGTCCTCGGCAATGCTCCCTACTTTTTCCAGCGCCTGATAAATCGGCACGGTGCCAATAGGTACCGGTGAGTTACGCAGAATCCATTCGCGGGTTTCATGAATATTCTTTCCGGTAGACAGATCCATCACGGTATCTGCACCCCAGCGAATAGACCATGTCATCTTTTCCACTTCGTCTTCGATAGAAGACGCCAGTGCGGAGTTCCCGAGATTGCCATTGATCTTCACGAGGAAGTTACGACCGATGATCATCGGCTCTAACTCAACATGATTGATGTTGGCGGGAATAATGGCGCGACCTCGTGCTACTTCGCTGCGGACAAATTCTGCGGTGATTTCCTTTGGAATAGCCGCACCAAAACTGTGGCCCGGATGTTGTTGCGACAACAGACCGGCGGCGCGCGCCTCCTGCAACTTCATGTTCTCGCGAATAGCGATATATTCCATTTCCGGCGTAATAATGCCGCGCCGCGCATAGTGCATCTGCGTGACATTCATCCCGCTCTTCGCCCGACGCGGTGCGTGCAGATGTGCAAAACGCAGGTGCGTCAGGGCAGGATCTTGCAAACGGTCATTGCCATACGCAGAGCTCAGTCCTCCAAGAAGATCCGTATCGCCACGCTCAACAATCCACTGCTCACGAATATTTGGTAAACCCTGACGAATATCGATCTTCACCGCGGGGTCCGTGTAAGCACCCGAGGTGTCATAAATCAGCACCGGCGCATTCTTTTCCCCGCCCAACTCCGTCGGGGTATCCATCAATGTCACTTCCCGCATCGGTACCTGAATGTCAGGGCGAGAGCCCTCCACATAGATCTTGCGCGATGATGGGAACGGGGCAAGGGCGGCACTGTCGACACGGGCGGACTGGCTGAGGGACTGTTCGGGCGCGGTCATGGGGCTGGATATCCGGGGAGCAACAAAATAAAGAGGAAACTTCACGGCGACAGAATAGGCAATCGCTGTCACCGGGAGACGTAAAAGTGGCCCACTATAGCGATCACAATAGGGGTGGGCAAGGCGATACCACAGTGAAAAACCCTCGAAAATAATGGGGTTTATGCTCTGTTTCCAGACACGAAAGCACGACGATTTTGGCCGCTTTCGCCTATAACCCTGTCTTGCGTTCAATCAGATGAGGGCATAACCTCGAAAGCCTCTTTTTGCACATACCGATGAGTATCTTATTTATGCGCATCCGTCCCGTGCTTTCCGTGCTCACTTTAGCTCTCGGAATGGCTCAAACTCCTGCTTTTGCCCTGGATCTTGCTGAGGCTTATGCCAAAGCGCGCCAGAATGACCCCAACTGGTCAGCCGCTCGTAACAATTACGAAGCGGAACAACAGACAGTTAATATTGGCCGCGGTGGGCTTCTGCCTACGCTGGCAATCTCTGGCAGCCTGTCTGAGAACTCGTTTAAGCCAGACATGGCAGTTCCTCCTGCCACCACAACAAGTGATGTTGACTTCCAAAGCACCCAGTATGGCGCCAAGCTAACTCAGCCGCTGTTCCGTGCCGATGCTTGGAGCTCTTACCAGCGCTCGAAGTCGGTAAGCTCGCTGGCCGAAGCAGGCTTCCGCAGTCAAGAGCAGCAATTAGCCTTGAGCGTGGCCCAAGCCTACTTTGCCGTACTGAGCGCCCAAGAAACCTTGGCCTATGCCCAGTCAGAAGAAGCAGCCTTTGCCCGTCAATTGGACCAAGCCCAGCAACGCTTTGATGTCGGCCTGATTGCCATCACCGATGTACTGGAGGCCCGTGCCGCCAATGATGGTGCCCGAGCCGGCCGCATTGGCGCCGAAGCAATTCTCAGCACTGCCCAAGAAAACCTGAGTGCCATTATCGGTGAGTCCCCGACTCGTCTGGCACCGCTCAAACCCGATGCGCCACTGGTTAAGCCAACCCCAGCTGATCCTGATGCGTGGGCAAAGCTGGCCAAGGAACAAAATCCTGATTTGGCTGCTGCCCAGCAGTCCTATCAAACGGCTCGTGCGGTGACACGCGAAAGCCGTTCTGGCTTTATGCCCGCCGTTGATCT
>DDBN01000035.1:21425-23471 GCA_002333145.1 Moraxellaceae bacterium UBA2031 | reverse complement strand
AACAATGCTCGTACTGCCTTTCTGAATGTGTCGGCTGATTCCTATCGTGTTGAAGCCCGCAAACAGGCCGTTGCCTCCAATGAGTCCTCATTGGCAGCAGTGCAAGCAGGCTATGAAGTCGGTACGCGCAATATTGTTGATGTGCTGCTAACGCAGCGTAATCTGTATGCCGCAAAGCGCGACTATGCGAATGCCCGCTACGATTACGTGATCAACAGTCTGCGCCTGAAGTCGGCCAGCGGCCAGCTCTCGGAAGTAGATATCAAAGATCTGAACAACTGGCTGGACCCGAACGCCAACATTGTTGCCGCTCCGGAAATGCCGATGGAAATAGACACAACAATCAAGCCAATTAAAAAGCGCTGATTGTTTTTCCATAAAAAAGGGCCGCTTATGCGGCCCTTTTTTATAGGTAAGGATCACACAAACAACCTCGCCACCAGCGCTGTAACCGCCGTTTCCACTCGCAGAATACGCGGCCCCAGATTCACGGCCTCAAATCCCGTTTCAACCAACTTGTCGACTTCATAAGGGATAAAGCCGCCTTCCGGCCCAATTGCCAGTGTTAGCGGTTGATTCAGGGCGACCGGACAATGCTCCGTCACGCCAGGATGTGCCACATAACAGCGCGTGCCATGACAAAGTTCGGGTAACCGATCTTCAACGAAAGGCTTGAAGAGAGGCTCAATAAGAATCTCTGGCAACACCGTATCGCGTGCCTGCTCCAGCCCTAGCAACAGTTGCTCATGCATGACAGCAGGCTGCAACCAAGGCGAATCCCAGAAGCTCTTTTCAACCCGATAGCTGTTCATTAGCACCAGCCGCGCCACTCCCATGGAGGCGACAGTCTGCAGGATTCGCTTGAGCATTTTTGGCCGAGGGAGACTTAGCAACAGCGTCAGTGGCAGCTTCTCCGGCGGCAGAGAATCAAGATCCGTCCGCAGAATAAGTTCATCCCGCGACAAAGAAATAATCTCAGCAGAGCCCATCAATCCGCCCAACATTCCTACCCGCAAGGTATCGCCCACCACGGCACGGTGCACATTTTTCACGTGCTCAAGGCGACGGCCTGACAATCGCGCCAAGCCNNTCGATGAGCAGCAACTGACGGTGTAATGCACCGCGGTTACGCTGCATCACTTCATGCCCTGCAGAAGCTTGCTGCCGGGCTAGCTCAGGTGCTTGCAGTAACTGCTGCACCGCACTTGCAAGCCCAGAGGCCTCCACTAACTTCAGTGCGCCTGCTGCAACCAACTCATCTGCAATCGTCTGAAAATTAAAAACATGAGGCCCCGACAAAGTTGGCACATCCAGCGCGATGGGCTCCAACATGTTGTGCCCTCCTACTGGCACCAAAGATCCACCGACAAAAGCCACGTCTGCCAGTGCATACCACAGCAACAGTTCACCCATGGAGTCGCCCAGAAAAACGGCCACCCCTGAGCTCACTTCCTGATACTGGCTTCGTCTTGCCAGAGCCAGCCCTTGATCGACAACTAATCGAGCCACGCTATCAAATCGTTCGGGATGACGGGGCACCAGAATCAGCAAGGCGGTGGGGAAATACTCCTGCAACTGCTTAAACGCCGAGAGAATCAGCGCATCCTCCCCTTCGTGCGTGCTCGCGGCTACCAGTACTTGCCGCCCTTTCAGTTGCCACTGTTGGTGTAAGTGTGTCGCTTGCTCCAGCAGCCCATCGGGCACCGAAAAGTCGAATTTGATACTGCCGGTCACTTGCACCCGTTCTGCCGCAACACCCAATCCCAGAAAACGGGCCACAGCTGCTTCATCTTGAGCGGCAACGCAGGACAAACCTTGGAGCATAGGCCGCGATAGCCAAGCGGCACGTCCATAGCCTCGTGCCGACCGCTCGGACAAGCGAGCATTGGCCAATATGGCGGGGATACCCCTCGACTTCGCTGCCGCCAGCATATTGGGCCAGAGCTCGGTCTCCATAATCACCAGCACTTGGGGACGGACTTTCCGATAGAAAAGCCTCCAGGCCCAAGGCAGGTCATACGGGGCATAGCAGTGATTAACATCATT
>DDBN01000035.1:15815-21419 GCA_002333145.1 Moraxellaceae bacterium UBA2031 | reverse complement strand
CCAAATCGCTCCAGCCAACGCTGCCGATACGCAGGCGCACGAAGGCTACGCCAGAGCAGACGCACCAGCACAAGGGGGAGCAATAAATGAAAAACAAGGGAGTAAAGAAAACGGGCCACGATTACGTCTTCAGTTCAGGTAAGCTTCATTGTATCGGAAGCCGCGCTTGCTGGCTGGCCCACTTCAACTCGAATAGACTTCTTCGCTATGCGTACTATTGAAACGGATATCCTCATTTTTGGCGGTGGCATTGCCGGCCTCTGGCTGCTCAATCGCCTGCGCTCTGCTGGCTATAGCGTCATCCTGCTCGAACAGGACAAGCTGGGTGGGCATGAAACCCTCAATGCCAACGGCATCATTCATGGCGGCCTCAAGTTTGGCCTCAGTGCCATGCTGCGCGATATCGAAGATCTAGATGATATGCCCGCACTGTGGCGCGATTGTCTTCAAAATGGTGGCGACCTCAGCTTGAAAGGCGTGCGGGTGCTGTCCGAGCACCAGTACCTATGGTCTGAGCCAAGTCTGGCTGCACGAGCCACTGCTTTCTTTGCTTCTCGATTGATCACCGGCCAAGTCGAAGCCGTTGAGGGCGATGCGCGCCCGGCACCCTTCCACGATCCATCCTTCGAAGGCAATGTCTACCAACTGTCTGATCTGGTTATCGATGTGCCATCACTGGTACAAAAGCTGGCCTCACCCCATAAAAACAGCATCTACAAAGTAAGCCCGCAAAACTGCCATCTGGAAACAGATGACCGTCACAACACCTCCGCTGTATTCATTACTGCTGCCGGGATGGAACCGCTGCGTATTCACCCTCGCCGCGTTATTCTGGCTGGCGGCCAAGGGAACAAAGAGTTGCTCGACGATCTTGGGCTACGCGAGCCTGTAATGGAGCGTCGCCCCGTTCATATGGTGCTGCTAAAACATCCGAACCTTCCTGCCGTTTATGCACACTGCCTTGGCAACAGTACCCGCCCTCGCCTGACCATTACGACTCACCCCACCCGTGATGGTGAGCAGGTCTGGTATATCGGTGGTGAACTGGCTGAAGAAGGTGCGCAACGTGATGGTCGGCTACAGATTGAGCATGCCCAGCGNNAATATTGTGGTCTGGCCCTGCAAGATGACACTGGCACCTAATCTAGGCCGACAAGTGCTTGCCTTGCTGGAAAAAGACGGCATTACACCGCAGCATCCAATGCCCGAAGAGGCATTGCCGCTGTTGCGCCCTGAAATCGGCCAGCCTGCCTGGGAAACCTTGTTCGACTGATGAATCCACCTATATTTAGCTTCTCCCTGCTCGCCCCAAAATACTGGCCCGCTTGGCTTGCCATTGGCCTGCTGTGGCTAATGGCGCAGCTACCATGGGCCATACAGCGTCGCTTGGGTGCTGGATTAGGTTTACTCGCATGGAGACTGGTTTCACAACGACGCAATGACACCCTGATCAATCTGGCCCTGTGTTTTCCAGAGCTTAATGAAAGTGCCCGCGAGACCATGGGCCGCGATACATTTCGCAATGCTGGGATCGGCGTTTTCGAGGCGACCAACGCATGGTTTGGTCATCCGGAATATTATCGAGACCGCATTACGTTTGAAGGACTGGAGCACCTGCGTGCAGCAGAGGCGCGTGGCAAGGGAATTCTTCTGCTTGGAGCCCACTACAGCCTGCTCGATTTAGGAGCGGCAATGGCGTCTCTACACTTTAAGGTTGATACCGTGTATCGGCCACAGAAAAACCTTGTTTTTGAATATGTGATGACGCGACAGCGGCAAACATATCACCTCTGGACCATTCCCTATCGAGACATGCGCCTACTAATCAAAGCACTCAAAAGTAGCCACATTGTCTGGTACACCCCAGATCAAGACTTTGGCCGAAAGCACAGTGTTTTTGCGCCTTTTTTCGGGATTAATGCAGCCACCATCACAACGCCGGCCCGTCTTGCTCAAGTAAATGACTCAGCCGTATTGCTGATTCATTTCTATCGCGAAGGAAATAATGAACGCTACCGCTATCTTATTACGCCGGCGCTGGATAATTACCCGAGTGGTGATGATGTGGCCGATGCTTCGCGCATTAATGCTGAACTCGAAAAGCTGATACGGCGCTCCCCGGAACAATACATGTGGTCGCATCGTCGCTTCAAGACTCGTCCTGAAGGCGAAGCCAAACTGTACGAAGAAAAGAAAAAATGGAAAAATCGTTGATTGTCGTACAGACACTACCTGCTCTGCACTCAGGCGGCGTGGAGCGTGGCACCCTGGAAATTGCTCGAGCACTGGTCGCTGCAGGTCATCGTTCTATCGTTATTTCAAATGGCGGGCGACTCGTTGAGCAATTAGTGCGAGAGGGCAGCGAACACATCACTCTTCCCGTACATCGCAAGTCATTACTGAGTCTTTTTCAGATTAAACCCTTTCGGCAGTTGCTGAAAAATATTCAGCCTGACATCGTGCACGCTCGCTCACGTATCCCCGCCTGGATTGCCTGGTTCGCTTTGCGCGGAATAAGCCCCGCATCAAAACCACACTTTATTACGACAGTACATGGGCTTTACTCAATCAGCCCTTACAGCGCTATCATGACAAAAGGCGAGCGTGTAGTCGCCGTATCTGAGACCGTCCACCAGTACATACTGAATAACTATCCTTCATGCCCGCCAGAAAATATTAATCTGATTTATCGTGGCGTTGATCCTGTTGAGTTTCCTTATGGGTATCAGCCTTCTGCCGAGTGGCAAAAGCAATGGCAGTCTGACTATCCACAGCTAGCAGGCCGAAAAATACTGACGCTGCCTGGACGCATTACTCGGCTGAAAGGGCATGAAGCTTTTGTTGAGCTCATCAACCAACTCAAAAAGGAAGGCCAGAATGTGCATGGCCTGATTGTGGGAGGGGCCGAAGAAAAAAAACGTGCCTACCTTGAGCAACTGAAAAATTTAGTGAGTGATCGAGGGCTTAGTGAGACGATCACCTTCACCGGCTTACGCAGCGACATACAAGACATTCTTGCTATCAGTGATATTGCCTACTCACTCACCACAAAGCCGGAAACCTTTGGCAGAACAACACTGGAGGCCCTTAGCCTAGGTACGCCCGTTATCGGTTGGAATGCAGGCGGTGTTGGCGAAATTCTCCAAGCAGTTTATCCCGAGGGTGCCGTAACTGCCGATGCAATGACCGAACTGCTGCAGCGAACACGGTCTGTTCTGGCTGCTCCTCCGAAAATCAATCCACAGCCAGTCTTCACGCTTGCCCGTATGCAACAAGAAACCCTCTCCCTCTATTCACGCCTAGTCAACAGTCACTAGGCGCTTGGCCTAGCCCTCGCATTCCCCGCTAGGCACCACACCATACCTGTACCAACGGCCACAAAAAATTGGACACTGAACACCCGGAAGTCCACCAGAGCATTCGTCATGAAGCCAACCAGAATACAGGAGCCAAATGCGGTGAAGGCTGGCGCTGCCGATAGTGGGAGCGCCCTTAAAATAATGACAAACCAGACACAGGCTGCACCCATCAAAATGCTCCCGATTGCGCCAACCGAGGTCATCAAGTCCAGAATAAAGTTGTGAGGGGATGGTTGATTGATCCACCCGTCACTGAGGTTGTGAACATAGGTAGAATGCTTCCACACATTGATACCAATTCCAGTCAGGGGGTAATCACGTATCACCTGGATTGCTGCCATCCAGAGGCTCCCGCGGCCGGTCAAAAAACCACCATCGGTTCGTACCATGCCTGACGGCATTCCCCACACCCACAAGGCCCCTATCCCGAGAAGAGACAGTACTACCGCTCCGAGCAGCAGGTGATGCATCTTGAATTGCATCCGCTGTATCACTCCCCAAACAACAACAGCCATTCCTCCTACAAATGCACCACGCCCTCCATTGGCCATCAATATCCACAGCAGGCAACAACCAAAAGCAAGGTAAAACCAGCGGCTGCCTGACTGGTAAAGACCCATGACAGCGCATGTGACAAACAGCAACGCCACCGAAATGCCGTTGCGTGATTCAATGGAGAACAACCCGTCCTTTCTGCTGACATAGCCACCATGCAGTATCTGGCTTATCAGAAATGCAAGAAGTACCACTGCAAAGCCAAGAATTACCGCCAATACCAATCCGCTTCTGCTGGAAAACCATGATTTCTGAACGGCCCACAACAGGCCGTAGAGCAGAAGGAGCGCAGGTATCAACTTGCCAACAGCCTGCAGTGAGCGCGCCATGTCCTGTGAAAACAAGACGCCAACGGCCAGCGTCGCTGCCAACAACAGTCCAACCGGCATCAAACCTTTTGGCAGCCCCGTCACTGCCGACTGAGACCAGAAAGATGTCAGCAACAACAGAAGCAGTGCAGCGGCAGTGCCGGAAGGCTCCAAAGGCAATACCAAAAACATTCCCACCAAAACAAAGGAAAATTTTTCCTGAAAGCTCATCTCGGAGAAACGGGGCAACCCCTGCGTCAATCTGTTTTTTTCGTTTATCATCGATCTTTTATGTCCTTTACCACACGCAATCCATGCAACTCCGCTTTATCACCATAATCTCTGGTTGAGTTCCATACCTTTCCTACAATCATGTAATAAGTATAACGCAAGGGATGCCGCAGCCATTGCTTCCAGAAAAAACTCGGGTACAGATAAATTAGCTTGGCCATGGACAATGCCTTGACTGCTAAAGACCTGCGCACATGTGGCTTGTGCTTTCGACACTCCAACGTAATCTGCTGAATAAATATGCCTTTATAGCCAAGACGCCACAGTCGGAGATAAAGCTCCCAGTCCTCTCGCAATGTCCGGAATCCATTGTCGTAACCTCCGGCACGCACCAGCACCTCTTTGCGCAACAGTGTTGTGGCACACACATAGTTACTTTTGAAAAGCTGCTTTGCGTCAAATTCACGAGACTTGAATACATCAGTCTGCAAGTCAAAATACTGCATCTGACCATACGCATACGCCACATCGTTGGTAGCACTTCCTAGCGAATCGGCCAACTGGATAATGGCATGCTCAGGGAGCCGGTCATCCGCATCCAGAAACAGCACATACTCTCCACGCGCATGCACCAGCGCATTATTGCGTGCCAGGCTCAAGCCTCCGTTTTTCTGGGCCAAAACTTTTACGGGGTAACGGCAGGCGACTTCCAGACTTTCATCACTTGAACCATCATCCAGAACAAGGACCTCGCAATGGGGATAATCTTGTGTCAGTGCAGACTCAATGGCCTCGGACAGAAAACCGGCATAGTTGTAATTAGTAATAATGATCGACACCAGTGGCTTCATGACCGTATCACCCCGCCATCAGAGTTGCAGAACCGTGCGCAGCACATCTGCGATCACACGATTGGAAAAATAATTTTCATATGTACAGCGAGCCGCTTCAGCAATAATCGGCAGCTCGCTCCTTCGCTCATGCAGGCGCTTCACGGCAGCAATAATACTGGCCGGATCACCTGATTCGGCCCATAACAGGCCAGACTGCTCATTTGCGAGAATGGCTGGTGGATAGGCTGGAGTACGCGCAGTAATGACTGGCCGTGCCAATGCCAGTCCTTGGTAAACTTTATTAGGAATAACCCGGCG
>DDBN01000035.1:0-15773 GCA_002333145.1 Moraxellaceae bacterium UBA2031 | reverse complement strand
CGGGTGTGCCTGAAACAGCGACTCCTCCGCCCCCACTGGAATAATAAAAAGGCGTTCACGGGCAACACCATGCATTTCATGGTAATAGTCTGCATGCCCCTGTGTGTCCGCAATCAGCTTGTCCGCCAATAAGAACAGTTTTCGCTCCTGCTCCAGCAATCGACGCCCACGCATAGAGTCTGCATCAAACTTGTGTCGCTCATTGACCTGTTTGTCATACGAACTAATAAGCGGGTCAAAAATGACCGGGATGTCATAACGATGTCCGTACCGTACAGCAGCAGGCAAATCACGCTGTCTAAAACAGGGCACCCATATCACATCCGGTTTCTTTCCTCCCCTTAGAGAATACTCAACATCGGCTAGCATCGACAGGCTTGGCAAAAAGCGACTGACCCTGCAACCGAGCCCCGACATGACGGACTCCACTACGCGATTGCGCGGATAGTCAGGGCCATAATTGCCGTAGCGCCCCCAGAACAACACACTTTTCATTAGCGTTTTCCCGACAGAAGCCGCATTAGCACCCCTGCAATTTCACTCTGCACATCCGGCACCATAACCATTTTATCGGGCAACTCCATCTCCGCCAGATCGGTCAACCCAGAACGCGTCAACAAGCCACGCGCTACATAAGCTGCAAGAGCCGATGCATCATTGGCATTTGGAGCGGCCACACCGGGCGACACTGCAATCACGGGACGCCCTGAATAGATACTTTCCGCCACCATGGTCAGACTGTCTTCTGTTACCACGACAGCAACGGAAGACTGCAGAAACTGGCGCACTACCTTGCGAGGTGAGGTGGACCACCAAGCAGCATCTGCCAATAACTCCGCAGGTATCAATTGCTGTAACAGGTCATCCACATCCGCCCCGGTACGTCGCGATGTCGTCAACAGGAGCCGAGCGTTTTCACGACGAGCAAGCTGCACCAATGAATTTGCAAGTTGTCGCCAATTTTTCTCGGAATAGACATATCCAGCGCCGTCGCCTCCGATCAGAACAGCAATATATTTTTCTGAGCTTGTTACAAGCAATGGTCTTGCAAGCTCTCCCGGCACTGGCGGCAAGGGTAGAACATGGTTATTCGCCACACCCAACGATGTCACCGAAAAGATGCATTGGTAGGACTCTGCCGGATACCCCTTTAGCGTTCCACTGTAGACATTCACCGCGCCAGTTTTTTGAGCCAGCAAAGCATTGGCCAAAAGGGTATTGCCGCCAGAGGACACGATCAGCACTGGGTTTCCGCTTGGCACACTTATTTCATAAATATGAGGCAACCACGAAGATTCATGGCGAATCCAGGGCAACAGTAGTCGACCAAGCCGTTTCCAGAAACCACTGCGCACGCGCAGGTCAATCTGAGTTACCTGTACCGCAACTTGCGAAGCCAATGCATCGACAATGCCCTGACTCTGGCTCAGGTGCCCCGGAGCACCATCACTCAGCACCCAGACCGGCAAGGCACTCATTTCTTTAACCCCCGTTTCCCGCCGCGAACGCGCAGTACAAATGCCAACTGATTATCCTTGCCACTCACCTTGATACGCTTGAGCCGCAGTGGATCAGGACGAGGTTCGCGACAGTCAATGCCATCAACAGTGGTCACTGCCGTTTGATAGCCACACTCACGAGCTAACTGCACATCTTCATCGCCGAAAATACCAAACGGATAAGCAAAACTTAAAACTGGTTGACTACACAACTGCTGCAACTGCTCTCGCGCCGCCTGCAATTCATGCCGCTTCACCTCCACCGATGTAGTCGCCATATTGATATGGGTTAGTGTGTGCGAGGCAATTTCGATACGGCCACTGTTAACTAGCTCCTGCATTTGCACATCCGTTAGCTTGGGCTCGCGCGCTAACTCTCCCGAATCATGATGCGCCTTTTTGTGTGTAGACCAATCACGATTGTGTCGATCCACCACCATATAAATAGTGGCTTTAGCATCATATCTTTCGAGTAAGGGGAGCGCGTTTTCCAGATTATCGGCATAACCATCATCAAAAGTGATCGCTATGCTTTTCTCGGGCAACACGTCCCATTGCTGCCACAACTCACTCATGGTGAAGAAATGCCAGCCATCTTTTTTTAGGAACGCGAGTTGTGCCTCGAAGTGCTTCGGGGAAACACGCAGGCCATTGAACTTTGCGCCCTTTCGACGCGGGGAAACCATGTGATACATCAAAATACGTGGATGCCGATACGGCACTACCGGTCGCCACCATGCATAACGAAGAGAAAACCAGATTAGCCACAGCACCAGCACGAGCAGCAAACCCGTCATCAGACTGTCCCTCGGCGTAATGCCCGTAAAATCAGTGCAGCCACCCGCTGTGCCTCATTGAAAACAGGTGGCTTTCCCAGCGCATGCTGGCCGCTGTACCAGTCGTCAAAGCGGGTCACCACTCCTTCACTGACCAATCGCTGCACACCACGCATCACACGACCCTCTGTCGCCGCCGGCAACTTGAGCAAGCCAACGCAACATCCTGCAGTGAGTGCCTCGTAGACCATAGACACACTGTCCTCGGTCACCCACACACTTTCTGTTACAGCCAATGTGTCAGCAAGCCAACCGGGTGGACAAGAATTCCATGCTTGAAAACGTTTGCCATAACTTTCACGCAGTAGCCTATTGAGTGACTCCGGTGTGCGGCGTGAGTCCGCAATGACCAGCCGAGAGGTTTCTTTCACTGAAGCGGCAATAATGTCGAGTTGCTGGAGGACGGTGTCATTACTCCAGCCCGCATGCTTACTTTCACCTCCCAGAAGCACCAGCACAGAGCCCTCTAGCTTGGCTCCAGCCTGCATGGGATTAAGCACCCCTTTCGTCGTAATAATGCGCGGACCAAGTGGTACATCGTCATGCTCAGGCACGATGGCAAGATCAAACAAAAACTGCGGCAAGCTGGGCTTCATCAGCACTACGGTAAATGCACTGGTTACTCGCTTAGCGGCAATCAGGCCAAAATGCGTGGCATGCCCTGCACCAATCACCAAATGAGGGCGACGCTTCATAAAGCCGCCAGGAAACCGGCGCAAGACAACATCCAGCATACCAATTGGTGTGCTGGTGACATCGATATCGAGAACTTCGCAGGGCACCAGCGCCTGCAGTGCACGCACCAGCCCGAGAGACTGTTGCATATGACCAGGCTTGCCGTCGATCAGGCGCCAGATAACAAGAGGCTCGCTTGTCATTCACTCACCCCAATCGCTCTCTCACCCATCAAAAAGGGAGAGAGCGTGGACGGCTGTCCTGTTGCTGTGAAGGGATAATTAACTGACTTTTGTCAGCCAATTAATATGCTTCGGGTTACGCCCCATCACTGTATCGAAGTACAAGCTCTGGATACGCTCGGTGACCGGACCACGACGACCTGCGCCGATGAGTCGACCGTCCACTTCGCGGATAGGCGTGACTTCAGCAGCGGTGCCGGTAAAGAAAGCTTCATCGGCGATATAAACCTCATCGCGGGTGATGCGCTTTTCTACCACTTTAATACCAAGATCATGGGCCAGCGTGATGGCCGCATTACGGGTGATCCCGTTGAGGCAGGCAGTCACTTCCGGCGTGTACAACACGCCATCTTTTACCAAGAAAATATTCTCGCCTGAACCTTCGGCCACATAGCCTTCCGGATCCAACAGCATCGCCTCGTCGGCTCCGGCAGAAAGGGCTTCCTGCAGTGCCAGCATCGAGTTGATGTAGTTGCCGTTAGCTTTGGCGCGCGTCATGGAGATATTCACATGATGGCGCGTGAAGCTAGAGGTGCGCACCTTGATGCCTACTTCAAGCGCTTCTTTGCCCATATAGGCACCCCAGCTCCAAGCGGCGACAATGACGTGCACCTTGAGGCCGGTAGCGCGCAGGCCCATGGCCTCACTCCCGTAAAATACCATCGGGCGCAGGTAGGCAGAGGGCAGCTTATTCTCACGCACGGCAGCACGCTGCGCTTCGTTGATCTCGTCTTTGCTGAACGGGATCTTCATGTTCATGATGTGCGCAGAATCAAACAGGCGGTTGGTGTGCTCTTGCAGACGGAAAATGGCAGTGCCGCCTTCAGCCTCGTAAGCGCGCACGCCTTCGAAAACACCCATGCCGTAATGCAGGGTATGGGTTAGCACGTGAGTCTTAGCATCACGCCAAGGCACCATTTCACCATCAAACCAGATCACGCCATCGCGATCAGACATCGACATTTTTCATTTCTCCACGCAAGACAATTCACCATGAATCGTCCGCCGCTACACGGCTTATTCATTACTCGCCAATCAGTTCATTCCACCAATGCGTCACGAGGGCGCGTTCCGGCAGGAACTCGTCGTCATTGACACGGGCTTCACGATTGGCAAGCGCGAGACGGTGGCCGCGGGCACGGTATTGCAGATAAGCCTCCCTGAGCCCGGAGGCCGCATCAGACGGGAGAAGGCCTCGGTTGGCGAGACCTTCTAGGATGCGAACATTGTCGGGGTAGCGGGTCAGCTCAGGGGATTCGTGTGCCCACGCCAGTACGGCATATTGCACCATAAATTCGATGTCCACGATACCACCGCGGTCATGCTTGAGGTTGAATCCCGCCCCTCCCTTACCCGGGGCCTCCGATGATAGATGCGAGCGCATCTTGTCCCGCATTTCACGAACTTCTTTGCGCAGCACATCCAGATCACGAGCCCGCGCCAGTACAGTATGGCGTTCCACGTTAAATGCCTCGGCAAGACGAGCATCTCCCGCCACCACCCGGGCTCGCACCAACGCCTGATGCTCCCAAGTCCAGGCCTTTTCATTCTGATACGTGGTAAAGCCCCCTAGCGAGCTGACCAGCATACCCGCATTGCCAGAAGGCCGCAGGCGCATGTCTACGTCATACAGCGATCCGGCCGAGGTTGCTGCGGTCAGGAAGGAGTTTATTTTCTGGGCAAGGCGAGCAAAGAAAGTGGCGTTATCAAGAGCGCGTGCGCCATCCGTTTCACCATCAGGGGCGGCATCATGTATAAAAACCAGATCAAGATCGGAGCTATAGCCCAGTTCTAGCCCACCCAGCTTGCCGTAGCCAATTACCACAAAGTCCGGATTACATGCTGACCCATCCTTTCGTGACGGCACACCGTGGCGCGAGGTCAGGTCCCGCCACGCCAACCACAACACTTCCTCCAGAAGTGCCTCAGCGATCCAGGTGAGATAGTCACTCACCTTCATCAGCGGCATGGTTCCTTTTATGTCTGAGGCCGCCACACGCAGCACATGCCCCTTCTTAAAGATGCGCAAGGCTTCCATCTGCGCCTCCAGGTCATCTTCCGGCAAGCGCAGCAGTGCCTGTCGTAACTCTGCATCCAGTTCCGCTTTGCCCGGTGGCGCAAACAACGTCTGTGCATTCAGCATTTCATCCAGAAGCACGGGGAAGCGTGAAATTTGGTCGGCGATCCAGGGGCTGGCAGCACACAGATCTACCAAGCGGCCCAGTGCCGCATGATTCTCTACGAGCAACATCATGTAAGCCGAGCGGCGTAATACCGACTCCACCAAAGGCAGACAGCGCTCCAGTGCGACATCGGGTTCGCCATGCTCCCGGCAACGGGAAATCAGCAACGGCACCAAATGCTCCAAGCGCTCGCGTCCCACTTGCTGCAAACTGCGCACTACACGACCATCGCGCAGGGCAAGCAAGCGTCGCGCTATATTATCTACGTCCTTAAACCCTACCTCCCGCAGCAGCTCCGGCATTTCCTCCTCATTTGATTGCCAGATACGGATACTACTTTCCGAGCCAACATCGCCCGATGCTTCTCTTGCCACTACTACATCACGAAACTGTGTTTCTACATGAGCTCGGTGATAATCCAGCACCAGCAAGAACTCTGTCCAACCGGCATAGCCCAAGCTGCAGGCCAGTCGCTCCTGCTCTAAGGGCTGCGTGGGCAGATTCTGTGTTTGGTGATCATGAAGACACTGAATACGGTGCTCAACCTGACGCAGAAAGAGATATGCATCACGCAACGCCACCGTCACGGCCTCTGGCAGCAAACCCGCTTCGCCCAAAAAAGTCAGCACGGGTAGAAGCTCACGCCGTTGCAGTCGTTTATCGACACCGCCACGAATTAGCTGAAACGCTTGCCCAATAAACTCGGCCTCACGAATCCCCCCGCGCCCAAGTTTCACATTGCTATCCATACCTTTGCGCCGCACCTCGCGCTCGATCATGTCTTTCATTTCCCGCAGCGACTCAAAGGCACCAAAGTCGATATAACGGCGAAAAACAAACGGCCGCAGCATCTTGAGCATGTCGGCACCCTGCTCATGATCCCCAGCACAAATGCGTGCTTTAATCAGCGCATAGCGCTCCCACTCACGCCCATGTTGCTCGTAATAAGTTTCTAGCGAAGTAAACGAACTGGCCAGCGCAGAACCATCCCCCCAGGGGCGCAGGCGCATGTCAACGCGAAAAACAAAACCATCTTCTGTCTGCGCATCCAGCAGGCGGATCACCTTCTGGCCTACGCGAACAAAAAATTCTTGATTGGAAATAACATGTGGCCCGGCTGTTTCACCGGCTTCAGGATAAGTAAAGATGAGGTCAACGTCGGACGACAGGTTCAGCTCCTGCGCACCAAGCTTGCCCATGCCAATCACGCAGAGGCGCTGTGGTTGCCCGCACTCCTCACCGATCGGCTCACCATGCCGTATCACTAACTCGGCATGTGCACGACGCACAGCCAACTCGATGCAGGCATCGGCAAAATCAGATAGTTCACGGGTTAGCTGCTGAACAGAGCACCAGCCATTCACATCACGCCAGATCCAGCGCAACATTTCTCGCTGTCGTTGCTGCCGCAGCCAGCGCATGAACGTCAATTCATCTGCCGAGGCCTCTGGAGCCGCCAGCAACCGCGAATAGTCGGGAACATCCTCGGAGGTTATGGCCTCATCAAGCGCAAGGGCTGATAACGGATCTCGTAAAACAATGGAAAGTGCATAATCACTGGCCAGCCACAGGCGCTGCCATTCGGGGCGCCCGCGCAGACTGACTAGCTGGCCATCCAGACTTGACTCTGCCGCTTCAAGGAGCGCCTTCATGGCCGACGATAGGTTTTCCAGTACTGCCGGAATAATTGCCGTCATGCCACACTCCGCGCCTGATAATTAGCCGTCTATGGTGCGGAAAGCTGGGGCGACGATCAAGGCTTCGTTTTTCGTACCGGTGACTGAACACTGGTTTGCTGCACGGTAAAAGTGGCTGAGGTAGACGTTTGTACCTCACCACGACTATTCACCACGCGCGCCTCAACAATGTGTGAGCCCCGATCAAGCGTGTCATCCAACGGAATGCTACCCCCCGGCCAACGCTTGCCATCCAGTAGCACATTCAGTTGATCCCCTTCTGCAAGCGCAGGATCTACCGACACCGCCACGGGAACCTCTCCCTCACCACGCCGGTATACAGAGTCTGGGGCGGGTGCACTCAGCGTTATCGTATATGGCCCTCCCACTATCCGCTTTGAAGCTGCCTCGGCTTCTTTTTTGGACCTTACTGCCTCTCCCTTCGGGAAGGGCATCGTCATCGTGGGACCAGGATCAATCTTCTCCGCACCCTGTGGTGGCGTGTCAGTGAATACGTGATTCCCGTTTTTATCGACATACCGATAAACCTCCGCCTCTGCCACCAGCACCGGAAGCACCAGACACAGGCCCAAGGCCAGACGAGTAATCTTCATGTTGTTAACTCCCCAATTCATCTTTTCAGCTTAGCGTCTCTCGTGACAACTGACGACCTTCTTGGTGCCGAAATGCAAAAGGGCCCGCATAAGCGGACCCTTTTGTTACAACAGTACAACACCACAAGCATTAACAGGGGCACAAGGCACCCATCAAAAATACCTCAGCAGCTGTAGTACAGATCAAACTCGATCGGGTGAACCATGGTGCTAACCAGACGGGCTTCTTCGGTTTTCAGTTCGATGTAAGCATCCAGCATTTCCTTACCGAACACGCCACCCTTCAGGAGAAACTCGTGATCTGCCTTGAGTGCCGCCAGAGCAACTTCCAGGCTTTCGGCCACGGTTGGTACCAATGCGTCTTCTTCCGGCGGCAAGTCGTACAGGTTCTTGTCAGCCGCTTCACCCGGGTGAATCTTGTTCTGGATACCATCCAGGCCCGCCATCAACAGGGCGGCAAAGCACAGGTATGGATTGGCCACAGGATCCGGGAAACGCGCCTCAATGCGCTTGCCTTTCGGGCTGGACACGTACGGAATACGAATCGAAGCCGAGCGGTTACGGGCAGAGTAGGCCAGTTTGATCGGCGCTTCATAGTGCGGCACCAAACGCTTGTAAGAGTTAGTGGCCGGATTGGTAATGGCGTTCAGAGCGCGAGCGTGCTTGATAATGCCACCCACAAAGAACAGGGCCATTTCGGACAGGCCTGCGTACTGATCACCGGCAAACAAGTTCTTACCGTCTTTGGAAATAGACATGTGCACGTGCATACCGGAACCGTTATCACCCACCATTGGCTTAGGCATAAAGGTCGCGGTCTTACCAAACGCGTGAGCTGTGTTCAGCACCGCGTATTTCAATACCTGCACTTCATCCGCCTTGCGCACTAGCGTATTAAACGTTACGCCAATTTCGCTCTGGCAAGATGCGACTTCATGGTGCTGCACTTCCACACGGCCAGGGCCCATCATGGCTTCAATGGCATTACACATCGCCACACGCAGATCCTGTCCGGAATCAACCGGAGGCACAGGGAAGTAGCCACCTTTCACACGAGGACGATGCCCGGTATTGCCGCCTTCGTAATCGTTATTGGTCGACCACGCTGCTTCTTCGGCAATGATTTCGTGCGACACGCCCGACATGCCGATCTTCCACTTCACTTCGTCAAACACGAAAAACTCAGGCTCTGGGCCAACGTATACGGTATCGCCAATACCCGTAGTCTTCAGATAGGCCTCAGCACGCTTAGCGATGGAGCGTGGATCGCGCTCATAACCCTGCATGGTCATCGGCTCGATAACGTCGCAAGTCACCACAACAGTCGGCTCGTCAAAGAACGGGTCCATGAAAGCGGTTTCGTCGTCCGGCAGCAGGATCATGTCTGACGATTCAATGCCCTTCCATCCCGCGATGGAGGAGCCATCGAACATCTTGCCGTTAACGAAAGTATCTTCGTCCACCGTGCCGGCCGGGAAGGATACATGCTGCTCCTTGCCCCTTGTGTCAGTAAAGCGAAGGTCAACCCACTTCGCTTCATGTGTATTGATCAGACCCAGCGTTTTGTTCGACATGTTCTTCTCCAAGAGAGCGGTAGATTAGTACTAATAGCTTGTTTCGAGGTGGCTGCCTGCTTACGGCGAACAATCTCTAAAACTCAGTGATATCAGTGGTAGCAAGATGCGTACCAGCATTGCCAAACCCTTTAGCCATGCGAATAAAAATGCAGGTGATACTTTTAGCGCCCGTAAAGGCACCATTTTAGATCACAACCGGAAAGACGGCGCACCTAAATGTGTCACTCGCCGACCAAAACTCTAATATGAAACTCTAATTCGTATTTTTCAGCACTTACGACCTGATGACCATGCACCCGACACCAAGCCGGAATATCCTGCATAACCCCAGGGTCCGTCGCGATAACCAGCAGTTCATCGCCCTTTTGCAGTTTTCTCACCGCATTCTGGGTGCGAATCACCGGCAGAGGGCAAAGCAATCGACGCGCATCAATTTGGTGCATTCCCTTTTCTGGCTCAGACATACCAATCCTTCGGCATTTCATTCGCCCGCATCGGCATCACCTTTACGCGTGTCGATACCCCGCCTTTACGAATAATCTCCGCCTCAATCTCCTCGGCATCACGCCCCTGACTGAAGCGCCCGGCAATACGAGCCGCCTGCAGCAAGTCATCTTCATCGGGCTGGCCATCCACCAGCGTCAGCGGTCCGTTATGACTTAGCACGCGGATACAATCAAATTCGTGGCGATAGCCTTCCAGCCAATTGTTTTCGCCCTCTTCACGACCAACGATCAGCTTGTAATGAGGCGCAGGACGCACATGACGCCCTACCTTGAGCAGCATGATGTCATCAAGCTCATAGCGGCGCTCGCCGCGCGCCTTCCACATATCCGCCAATTTGCGCGAGTAGCTTTCATCGGTCAGGAAACAACAGCCCCCTGCTGGCTGAGCCCAGTCGGCAAAACCAAACTGGCGTGCCAGCGCGATCTGTGGCTGTCGGCTACGGCCATGAAATGCATAAAGTTTTTCACGATCTACCCAGCCCTCCCGCTCGGGCAGTGTCGGTGCCAGTCGCTTGGCACACAGCGGCCGCAACAGACGATCATCCGCGCCAGACTCACGGGCAATGATGGGCATGGTGATAGCCCGCTGTGACTTGGGGCGCTGGCCGATCACCTCTCCGGTGATCAGAAAATCAAAGCCATTGGCATCGGCAAAGGCACGGGCCCGATTCACAAAGGCCATCGCCTTATTAACCATGTAAATCTTGCAGTCCAGACAGGGATTCAAGTTGGCGCCGTACCCATGTTTTGGGTTGAGCACCACATCCTTGTATTCCTCGGAGATATCTTCGATGTTGAGACGAATACCCAGCGTCTCAGCTGACCAAAGGGCATTATTACGCTTCTGCTTGCTCTCGTCCTGCTTACGGATGGCGTGGGTGTGACCCTCCACACAGAAGCCCGTGTAGAAGTTGATACCTTCCACCTCAATGCCCTGCTCCTGGACCACACGCACCGCCAACAGGGAATCAAGGCCGCCGGAAAGCAGCGCGAGAGCACGACGTTTGATGGGAGCGACAGACATGAACGGGACACACGAACTAAACAGGACCGGCATTATAGAGCGACCGGGGCAAAATCACATGAACTTCGGCCGCTTTATCCGTCACGCACTGACGGTTAGCATGTAAGCCATTCAACGGAGCACTGCTATGACTCGCTGGCCCCTTATTTTCTGCCTACTGCCTGCCATCCTGATGGCGCAGGAAACGCCTGCCGCCCCATCCTCTCCTCTGGAGGTATCTCTCACGTCGGCATCTGCCGAGCAAGAACAGCCACCTCAGGTAATCGTTCCACGCCAAGTACTGGCCATGGACCGCATCCAGCCCGGCGCTACCGAGGATAAGCTCAAGGCGCTGCTTCCGGACGAGGTACGGGCCATCGTTAATCTCTACTTGGGCGGCAAGATACGTCAGTGGTATTTCCGTCAGGACAGGCCCGGGGCCATCCTGATCCTTGAGGTAGGCAGCATGGAGGAAGCGGAGCGGGTTATTGGCAGCCTGCCTCTTACCCGTAGCGGTCTGCTGGCCTATGATCTGATCCCTATTGGACCTTATGTGCCGCTCGCGACCATGATTCCGCCCGAGCCGTCCAGCAAGCGTAAAAAACGCTGATACTCATGACCATGGATACAACGATGGACTGTATTTTTTGTAAAATTGCGGCACACGATATTCCAGCCCGCATTGCCTTTGAAAACGAGCGGCTTATTGCCTTTCATGACCTGTTCCCTCAGGCACCAACCCATATTCTTATCATCCCGAAAGCACACTACACGACGATGAATGATGTGCCGGCCAACGAGAGCGCCGTGTTCGGGGAAATGATGAGCACCGCCACGCAACTCGCTAAAGAGCTAGGCGTTGAGGAAAGCGGTTATCGGGTGGTGATGAACTGCAACAAGGATGGCGGGCAAAGCGTCTACCATATCCATCTGCATTTATTGGCAGGTCGTCCGCTGGGCTGGCCACCGGGCTGATACAAACTCTTCTGATGAGAAGATAAGGTCGGCACCGAGTATTCACTGTCGTATTATTATTCCAAGCAGGTTCACCATGCGCCGTTATTCGCTGTTTGATCGATTGATTACTGAAGCAGACAAGGCCCTTCGCACCGTGGCACCCGGTGCGATGCAAGGGCACCGGCCGAGCCCAGCTATCCCGCTCAATGAGCAACCGCTTACTGAAGAAGAGCGCCGTCACGTTGCTGGATTGATGCGCATCAATCATACCGGTGAGGTTTGTGCGCAGGCGTTGTATCAGGGCCAAGCGTTGACGGCACGCCTGCCTGATGTGCGTGCAGAAATGGAACATGCCGCCAGCGAAGAAGAAGATCATTTGGCTTGGTGCGCAGAGCGCGTGCATGAACTGGGCTCACACACCAGCCTGCTCAACCCATTATGGTATGCACTGTCATTCGGGGTCGGTGCAGCGGCTGGTGCTGCTGGCGACAAATGGAGCCTTGGATTTGTGGCTGAAACCGAACGTCAGGTCTGTGACCACCTACAAGGTCATTTAGCGGACGTGCCTGTAACCGATGAAAAAACCCATGCGATCTTGCAGCAGATGCATCACGACGAGGCTGAACACATGCAAATGGCGGTTGCCGCAGGTGCCGCCGAATTACCGGCTCCGATAAAACATCTGATGACATTCATGTCGAAAGTCATGACCTCTGCAGTGTACCGAATCTGAACTTTAGACATAAAAAACGGCGCCCTTAGGCGCCGTTTTTTATGTCGGCAAGAATTTAAAGCCAGCCAGATTCCTTCATTTTTTGCACGATGATCTGTACAAATCCTTTTGCATCTTTCTGTGCATTATCCTGCATCAATGTTCTGGTTCGGGCAGTCCATACCGCACTACCTGTCTCCACATCATAGAGCTTCGTTTCAACAATGGCTTTTCGCTCAACAAGAGGCGCCTGATCACGGCGGTTGAGGCCATCCATCGTAATCATCCACGTATCATCCACCCAGCCAACCCGAGTACCCGGATTGCGCGGCGGTGTGAATAAAATCTGATCAGTAGACTCTGTATTAACGGGGGTTTCACTGTAGTCCATCAAACGGGTTACCAAAATGCCGGTAATGCCTTCTGCCTGAACACGCTCAGCAATCACTTCTCGCGTCGGCAACGTGCCATCCGGATACCAGTCCGATGAAAGCACCAGTGCGCGTGAAGGTGCCGCCAGTGCTTTCGCAAAGGCATGCTCCAATGGCAAACGTGACTCGTCTGAAACGTTAATACCGAACACCAATACTTTTTTCATGGTCGCCGCAGAAGGCTTTTCGCTCTGTACCGACTCAACACGGGTAGAGGATGTCATGAGATTGCAACCACTCAACGACAGCGCCAGCGCCACCAAAAAACCTGCAGATCGTTTCATTACTTTATCCTTAATCAGCAGCAATTTCGTAATCGTGGGTAATTACCACACCGGCCTGCCCAAGCATGATGGAAGCCGAACAGTATTTATCTGCCGACAGGTCAACCGCTTTCTTTACCTGAGCATCTTTAAGATTATTACCCTTCACAATGAAGTGCACATGCACCTTTGTAAACACCGCTGGCACCCCATCAGCGCGTTCGGCATCAAGCACTGCCTCGCAGGAAGTAATGTCCTGACGTGACTTTTTTAAGATAGTGACCACATCAAAGGCAGTGCATCCACCCATGCCCATCAACAATAATTCCATTGGGCGAGGTCCCAGATTTCGACCGCCGTACTCTGGTGCACCGTCAATAATGACGGCATGACCACTGCCGGATTCAGTCATGAAGGTGACATCCTCAACCCATTTCACTCTGGCTTTCATTGCATTTCCTAATTGGTGTGGCTGCACAGAAGCAGCAGAAATCAGCACAGAATCACACTATTACTGCTTATTCCCACACAGTAGCTGTGCTATGTTCGCCACATATTAACAATAATGGCACATGAGGGCCGCACCATGGCCAAACTACCTGTAAACGCTCACGTTCCCAACATCGACAGCCTTCTTGATCAGTGCCATCGGCGCAAATATCCGGCACGCAGCACGATTATCTATGCTGGTGACGCTGGCGACACGCTCTTTTTCATCATTTCCGGTTCTATTTCGGTAGTCATCGAGGATGATGAAGGCCGTGAAATGATCGTGGCCTATCTGAATCCCGGCGACTTTTTCGGTGAAATGGGTCTGTTTGAAGATCGGCCAATACGCTCTGCCTGGATTAAGGCCAAAACCGCTTGTGAAGTTGCCGAGATCAGCTATCAAAAATTCAAAGAGCTGGCGCGCCAAGACGCCGGCCTGATCTTTGCGTTGTCAGCCCAGATGGCGGGTCGCCTGCGTGCCACCACTCGCAAAGTAGGCGATCTGGCTTTCCTCGATGTCACCGGCCGCGTTGCCCGCACTCTGCTGGATCTGTGTAAGCAGCCCGATGCCATGACCCATCCCGACGGCATGCAGATCAAGATCACCCGACAGGAAATTGGCCGTATCGTTGGCTGCTCCCGCGAAATGGTTGGGCGGGTACTGAAATCACTGGAAGAGCAGGCCCTTATTTCCGTGAAGGGAAAAACCATGGTGATCTTCGGCACGCGCTGATTTGCTCACCCTGTGCAAAAAAAGACCCGCATCAGCGGGTCTTTTTTATTGCCAAAACTTACAAGCATTTATATGCCAAACAACTCGGCAAGCTTCTCACCAGGCTCCGGAGTACGCATAAACGCCTCTCCCACCAGAAAGGCATGCACATCGTGGTCGCGCATCAGAGCAACATCGGCTGGCGCATGAATACCGCTTTCTGTGACTACACGGCGACCTGCCGGAATCCGATTTAATAGTTGCAGGGTATTGGTCAGCGACACTTCAAACGTCTTGAGGCTACGGTTGTTAATGCCAATCAGCGGGCAATCCAGACGCAAGGCGCGTTCAAGCTCCTGGCCATCATGTACTTCAATCAGCACATCCAGTGAATGCTCACGTGCACAGGCATACAGTTCATTCAACTGAGCATCACTAAGAGCGGCCACGATCAACAGCACACAGTCGGCATTGATGGCACGTGCCTCTATCACCTGATACGGATCAATCAAGAAATCCTTGCGGATAACCGGCAAGGTGCAAGCGCCCCTCGCCTCTTGCAGATACGCATCCGCTCCCTGAAAGAAATCAATATCGGTCAGCACCGACAAACAAGCAGCCCCTGCCTTCTCATACGAGCGGGCAATATCGGCAGGTCGAAAGTCGGCACGAATCACGCCTTGGCTGGGCGATGCTTTCTTGATCTCGGCAATCACACCGGCCTTGCCAGCTGAAATTTTTGCTTCGATGGCACGATGAAAGCCACGCACCGGATCTGCATGGCGGGCAGTCTCTTCTTGATCCGCCAAGCTTTTTCGCCGTCGGCCCGCGATGACTTCCTCGGCCTTGCGATCGAGAATTTTCTGGAGAATGGTGGGGGTGCTTGAGGTGGTGCTCATGAACCGGTTCCTGCAATAAAGCGGAGGCATCGCACGACACCCCCGGAAAACATAATACTCAAACCGCAACAGACCGCGTGAATTCACGCAAGTTATCAAACTTCTCAAGGGCCTGACCGCTGTAAATCACATCATTGGCCAGTGCCACGCCTTGGCGAAAATCTTTTGTAAGGCCCGCCACATAAATACCGGCACCTGCATTAAGCGCAATAGTGTCAGCGGCTTTTCCCGCATGCTCGCCCTTGCGTTTGCCCAATGCATCGCGAATCAGTGCCAGTGACTCGGCCGCACTGTTTACGCTAAGACCGACCAAGCTTTGGCTCTTCAAGCCAACATCCTCTGGCGTAATGATGTATTCGAGGATCTCGCCATTCTTCAATTCAGCTACTTGGGTGCTGGTCGCCAAGCTGAATTCATCCAGACCATCTTTTGCATGCACAATCAATGCATGCTCGCTGCCAAGGCGCTGCAGCACTTCCGCAAGAGGGCGGCAGAGCTG
>DDBN01000079.1 GCA_002333145.1 Moraxellaceae bacterium UBA2031 | reverse complement strand
ATAAAATCAACCCCGTAAAAAAACCCGGCAACTCGCCGGGTTTTTTTATCTGCACTTTATTCTGAAATGACGGACTGAACACTTAAGAATGAAGATGAAGCACATCAGCAGTTTTGTTTAACGTTAGTGCTGAGCCCGAAACTGCTCCGCATGATGCGCACGCTCCTCGCTGGCCGGATGTGAACGTAACCAATCACTCATACTGTCATCTTTACCTGCGTCCTCTGCATCACTTTTATGATAGGCCTCCAGCTTACGGATAATGCGAGCAAACCAAACTGGATCCAGCCCGTGCCGACTCATGAGCGCAAAGCCATAGCGATCGGCATCTGCCTCCAGAGCTCGCGAATGATGCAAGTGCGTCATTATCGTGGGCGCCACAACAACAATATTGGCCAGTCCTGAAACATCTCCCGCCAGCATAAAGACCAACGCCGCCACTCCTGAGCTGGCCATCACCTTCTGCAAAGCGTGACGCTCCTGGACATGGCCCAGCTCATGCGCCAGCACGGCCAGCAACTCACGGTCATCCTCTGCCAGTGCCACCAGCTGATCAGTCATGACAATTGTGCCATCCGGCAACGCGAGGGCATTTGGGCCCAGCCTTGGCCAATCCCTGAAAACCAGCGTCGCAGGAATGGCACCCTCTTGTGCCAATGGGGTAAAGCCATCGCGTAGCGCCTGCTGCCGGGCCAGCGACAGCGTCGTCTTGTCCCCTAGTGCTTTATCCAACCCAGTGAGTGTGCCCTTGCCCAACTGCACTACCCACTCTTGCGGTAACCGCACCGCCATCTTCTGCGCCGCCCACGGCAGGCCCCACAACGCCAGCATAACCGTCAATGCCATGACCACACTAAATGCGACTGCAATCATGCCCCAGTGGGCCTCAAGCCGCGCCAGCAAGTTCCAACGCTGGTGAGAAGCTGCATTGAACCAGGTATCCAATACCGGGCTGTCTTCCAATTCACACACGGCCCCGTCTACAAATAGCAGGCGTCGCCGTGTATGCCCCAGGCGAGGGGACAGCTCCACCGCATTCAACGTTTCACAGCGCTGAATGCCCTCTCCTTGCAGACGCAGCTGACCTGCTTCACAAGACAGCAAAACCTCATGGCCACGTGCACTCAATCCATCAAAATAACGTGCCGGGAGTGTTGTCATAACGAGATATCGAAATCGAGGAACTCAGCCGCTTCCTCACCAAAGGCTGATGGGTCTTTTTGCACTTCACCCAGCACACTATCCACCAAGCCGGGTGTCATAAAGAGGCTGGTGTGCTCCAAGCGATAACGGGCCAGACGTACCTTGGCCCAAGGCCAGGCTAAACCCAGTGTTACTACTAACAATAATAAGTTGGAGAACAATAACCAAGCCATCGGCGCTATCTGCAAGTCTGATGCAAAGTTGTTATCACCAATACGGGCATGAGCATAAGTGACGTTAGTAAGATTCACGCTATAGGCTGCCTGCGGCAAGAACATCACCGGGTATACCAAGAGCACCAACCAAGACTGATCAACTAACCGTGCCACAAAAACGATTACTCCCATCAACACCAGCGTCAGCAAGCTCACACCAAACGTATTGAACACCGCACCATAAAAAGCCGACACCGGGGCATTAAACTCACCCTGCACATTGCCATAGCGAATATGACGATGCAGAAAAGCTCGCATGTAGCATTGATATGCAGGCCACAGCACCAGGAACAGCAACAGTGAAAGCCCACCCGCACCGCCCAGTATCAGCATCGAATTGGTAAACCCTGGCGATCTGGCTAAATCCGGATTGCCTTCAAGGGCACGTAACTCCGGGTACATCATCCCCGTTGCTATAGCTAACGGCATCAGGGCAATAAAAATCCAGAAGTAAGCCTTGATGGCTCCCCACGTGGTGCCGGTAAATGAAAAAGTCAGGTTACGGTAACGAGTATTGCGAGCCCGGAAGCGCAAACTACGCACAATCACCCAGGGAAAGAGAAGAAAAAATATCACTGTCACTGCCAGCGCGAGGGTGACATTCACCTCCTGCAGCGCCGAGCCGGCGCCGATCACCACTAATGCGACAATGCGACCGATTAAAATACGAACCGGATTCCCGGTGTATTCGAAAGGCTGATCGTCTAGCAATGTATTGCGATGAAAGTACTGCTCACGGCGTACCTTCGCCCATGCAGAATAAATACCCAATGTAATAATGCTCAGCAGCAGGTTCACAATCCAGATAGCAAAATATTCTCTGCCATTACCGGTAAACCGAAATCGGCTCTCAACCTTGCCCTGATTGTTCCCCTGCATTTGTTACTCCTGACGCGGTATAAACATTTGTTATAATGGTAATGGAAAAAATACTTTCAGTGATGAGAACAGCTAAATGTAACGCTAGAAGCCCACTCACCAAATGATGGCATTTCTCATATTAGGCATGACATAGCTACCGGCGCTATCATGGCGCCTCGCCTCGTTTCACCCTGCGACGACCTATACTAAATTAAATCATGCACTGCTGTGTACTCGGCTCTAACTCCCCCACCATGGCAGTACACTGAAAACTCTAATACTTGTCTGACATCAACCGATTTACCGGCTGCCGGACAATGCCTTGCTTTGGATACCCTCGATGCTTCAGATGATCAAACAAAACTGGCTCTCTAATATCCGCGGCGATGTGCTCGCCGGCCTCGTGGTTGCGCTGGCACTGATCCCAGAAGCCATCGCGTTTTCCATCATCGCTGGTGTCGACCCCAAAGTAGGTCTGTATGCTTCCTTCTGTATCGCGGTAGTGACCGCCTTCGTTGGCGGACGCCCTGGAATGATATCTGCAGCGACCGGTGCCATGGCCTTGCTAATGGTCACCTTGGTGAAGAGCCACGGACTAGAGTATCTGTTCGCCGCAAGCTTGCTGTGCGGGGTATTCCAGATAGCGGCGGGCTACCTCAAGCTCGGTTCATTGATGCGCTTTGTTTCCCGGTCGGTGGTGACTGGCTTCGTCAACGCGCTCGCGATCCTGATCTTTATGGCTCAACTGCCTGAATTAACCAATGTCACATGGCACGTATACGCCATGACCGCCGTAGGGCTTGGCATCATTTACCTGTTTCCCTACGTACCAAAGCTCGGCAAGCTACTGCCGTCTCCGCTGGTGTGCATTCTGCTAATGACCGGCGTAGCCATCTATTTTGGCTTGGACATTCGTACTGTCGGCGATATGGGCCAGTTGCCGGATACCCTGCCAGTATTTCTCTGGCCGCAAGTGCCCCTAACGCTGGAAACCCTAACGATTATCTTCCCGTACTCGGCAGCGTTGGCGGTGGTTGGTCTACTTGAGTCGATGATGACGGCGACTATCGTCGATGATATGACGGATACCACCAGCGACAAAAATCGTGAATGCAAAGGCCAAGGTGTTGCCAACATTGCTTCAAGCTTAATCGGCGGCATGGCAGGTTGCGCGATGATTGGTCAATCCGTAATTAACGTAAAGTCTGGTGGACGGACCCGCTTATCCTGTTTGATTGCCGGCGTGGTGTTACTGCTGATGGTGGTATTTTTAAGCGACTGGGTCAGCAAAATACCAATGGCCGCACTAGTGGCAGTGATGATCATGGTCTCTATCGGCACCTTCAATTGGGACTCACTGCGTAAGCTCAAACACTATCCGCTTTCAACCAATATCGTCATGGTTGTCACAGTAGTGGTGGTCGTAGCAACTCATAACTTAGCGTATGGCGTGCTCGCCGGTGTATTACTGGCGGCAATGTTCTTTGCCAACAAAGTTGGGCATTACCTGCACATTAGTTCAGAGCTTAATGACGCCAGCGATGAGCGCCTCTACCAAGTAGTTGGCCAGGTATTCTTCACTTCAGCGGATAAATTCACAGCAGCCTTTGATTTCAAGGAAGCCTTGCACAAAGTCATTATTGATCTAAGCCGGGCACACTTTTGGGATATTACTGCCGTGGCCGCCCTGGACAAGGTGGTAATCAAGTTTCGTCGTGAAGGCGCTGTCGTTGAAGTACTGGGTCTAAACGAGGCCAGCGCCACCATCGTTGATCACTTTGGCGTACATGATAAACCTGCTGCCATCGACCAACTGATGGAACACTAACGTAAGAGAACAACCCTGAGTCGCATTATCGCTTTTTACGACTCTTAATTTATTCAGATTATTTGAGATCACATCATCAATAAAAATGGCCTAGGTTTTTAACCTAGGCCATTTTTTGCCCTGTAACCCTATTAAAATAAATAAATTGGGTACAGAGAAATTGAGAGTGAAGCTAATTACTTGTGGACAGAGTTAATTACTCCGTTTCACTTTTTTAACAGAATATTTATCACTCTACTGTCACACTTTTGGCTAAATTTCGCGGCTTGTCTACATCGGTACCCCGCGCCAAAGCGGTGTGATATGCCAGCAGCTGCACTGGAATAGTGTGCACAATCGGCGACAAAATACCGACATACCGTGGGGTGCGTATAACATGCACACCTTCAGACTCACTAAAGTGCGAGTCTAAATCAGCAAACACAAAAAGCTCGCCACCACGAGCACTTACTTCCTGCATATTCGACTTCACTTTCTCAAGCAATGTGTCGTGTGGTGCAATCACCACTACCGGCATATTTTCATCTACCAATGCCAGCGGCCCATGCTTTAGCTCTCCAGCCGGATAGGCTTCAGCATGGATGTACGTAATTTCCTTAAGCTTTAGCGCACCTTCTAGCGCAATCGGGTAATGCACGCCGCGACCTAAGAACAGAGCATGGTTCTTCTCGGCAAAGCGCTCTGCCCAAACCTTAATTTGTGGCTCCAAATTCAATGCATGTTGCACACTGCCTGGCAGATGCCGCAAGGCATCCAGATAGTTCGCCTCAGCTTCATCGTTAACACGTCCATTCAGTTTGCCCAACGTTACGGATAACGTAAACAATGCGACTAACTGCGTGGTAAAGGCTTTGGTCGATGCCACACCTATTTCTGCACCCGCCTTAGTGAAGAATACGGCGGCGGAGTTGCGTGGCAAGGCGGATTCGCGGACATTGCAAATCGACAGCGTACGCTCTTGACCCAAAGATTTGGCGTACTTAAGCGCCTCCATCGTGTCCAGCGTTTCACCCGACTGTGAGATTGTTACGATCAAGTTATCAGGATTTGCCACCGCATCGCGATAACGATATTCACTGGCAACCTCAACCGAACAGGGCAAGCCCGTCATGCTCTCAATCCAGTAGCGCGCTACTGATCCGGCATAATAACTAGTCCCACACGCAATAATCTGAACACTTTTTACGCCTTTGAATACGGCCTCAGCATCGCCATCGAAAAGCTCAGGGCAAAATCCGATTTCCAAAATTTGCTCGATGGTGTCCGAGAGCGCACGTGGCTGCTCATGAATTTCTTTCTGCATAAAATGCTGATACGGGCCAAGCTCTAGTGAAGCCAATGATACATCTGACACATGTGTATCACGCTGTACCGAACTGCCATTGGCATCAAAAACCTGCACTGCCTCACGTGTTATTTTGGCGACATCACCTTCTTCAAGGTACATAACCCGACGTGTCGAAGAAATAACTGCCGACACATCCGACGCCACAAAGTTTTCACCCTCACCGACGCCCACCAGCAACGGGCAGCCCATACGGGCAACCACCAGTAAATCCGGATTATCTTTGGCAATCACGGCAATAGCATAAGCACCTTCAAGCTCTTTCACTGCTCGCTGCACCGCAGCGAATAGATCGTGATCTGGCTGGTAGTGGTGATGCACGAGGTGGGCAATAACTTCGGTATCAGTTTGCGACGTAAAAATATATCCCAAGGCCTTCAGCTCATCGCGCTTGGTTTCATGGTTCTCGATAATGCCGTTATGCACTACCGCAACCAGTTCGCCGGATACATGTGGGTGGGCATTTGGCTCAGTTACTCCACCATGCGTTGCCCATCGGGTATGGCCTATGCCCAACGTTCCTATTACATGCTCTTCCTGCGTGGCATGCTCCATTTCGACCACACGACCGACACGGCGCACACGACGAATATTGCCGCCATCCAGAACAGCGATGCCAGATGAGTCATAGCCGCGATACTCAAGTCGCTTTAAGCCATCAACCAGTACCGGAACAATATTTCCCTTCCCAATGGCGCCAACAATCCCGCACATACTCAAGCTCCTATTACAGAGAGCAATCTCTGCAATGCATTATTTTCTATAGCTTCGCATTCGAAGCAGATCATTATTTTTTGACTGGCCTCTGCCAATTTTCAAGCACTACTTGCTTGCCTCGTGCAACTGCCAGGGTATTGGCGGGGACATTTTTACTAATGGCCGAGCCTGCTCCCGTTGTCGCCCCACTCCCTACCGTTACAGGGGCTATCAGTGAGGTATTTGTTCCAATAAAAGCATTATCGCCAATTGAGGTGAGATGTTTATTCACGCCATCGTAATTGCATGTAATAGTACCGGCGCCAATATTTACACCACTGCCAATTTCAGCATCACCCAAATAGGCCAGATGATTGGCTTTTGAGCCTTTGCCTATAATGGCTTTCTTTGTTTCAACAAAATTACCAATGTGCACACAATCGGCAAGCACCGTACCAGGCCGCAGCCGAGCAAATGGCCCTATCTCTGCATTCGCACCCACTTTGGCATAATCGATCAGTGAGTTTGGCTTTATCACCGTATTATCGCCAATCTCACAATCCTTGAGTTGACAGTTTGCACCAATACGCACGTTGTTACCCAGCAAAACGCGGCCTTCTAGAATCACGTTTGGCTCTATATGTACATCCATGCCATGCGTAACCGTACCACGGACATCAAGTCGTGCAGGGTCAATTAACGTTATACCACCACGCATCAGATTATCTGCCAGCACTCGCTGATGTGTGCGCTCTAGCGTTGCCAGCTGCAGCTTGTCATTAATGCCATCCACTTCCCATGTCTGTTCTGGCTGCACGGTATCAATACGAATACTTTCTGCAGCTGCCATCGCAATAATATCTGTCAGGTAGTACTCGCCTTGCGCATTATTGTTCTGCAATGCCGGCAGCCATTTATGCAGCAACGCGTTTGGCACACAGAAAATGCCGGTATTCACTTCACGTATTTTCTTCTCTTCATCATTGGCATCTTTCTGCTCAACGATACGCACCACCGCACCCGTGGCATCGCGCACGATACGACCATACCCAGAGGGGTTGTCCATCAGCAGCGTGATCAATGCCATCGCTGTATCGTCACCCACCCGGCCTATCAATCGCGTTAGCGTTGCCGGCGTGGTTAGCGGGACATCGCCATAGAGAATTAATGTACGGCCAATGATCGGCAGTTGCGGCAACGCTACCTGTACCGCATGCCCTGTTCCCTTCTGCTCAGCCTGCTCGGCCCATAGCAATTGATCCGCCGCAAAAGCTTGCTGCACAAGATCGCCGCCATGCCCGTACACCACCAGTGTACGATTCGCCTTTAGCGAGGCCGCCGTATCAACGACATGGCGCAGCAAAGGGCGACCCGCCAAGGGCTGCATCACCTTCGGGAGCACCGACTTCATGCGAGTGCCTTTACCGGCAGCCAAAATGACGACATTCAGTTCCATTCGATTCTTCTTCCTAGATCATGCGGCTGTGCAAGCCGCATCAAAAAACAAAAAGGGTAGCCTAAGCTACCCTTTTTTATGTGCGCTTTCACGCGCCAGACAGAATCAGCCGCGACCGGCGCGATTCTTCATCTGCTGCAGCGTGCGCAGCTGAGCGGCGGCTTCTGCCAGCGCGGCCAAGGCAGCGGAGGTATCCATTTCGCTCTTCTGGTTCTGCAAGGCAGCCAGGGCATCCTTACGGGCCTGCTCGGCAGCGGCTTCATCTACATCGTTGGCGCGTATCGCATGATCAGCGAGAATGGTCACGATGGAGGGCTGCACTTCCAGCATACCGCCAGAAACGTAGTAAACCTCTTCCGTACCGTCTTCCTTCATCACACGCACTGGGCCCGGATGCAGCTGGGTCAGCAGCGGAGCATGGCCAGGCAGAATGCCTAGGTCGCCCTGAACACCATGCGCCACCACCAATGTAACTTTGCCCGCAAAAATGGACTCAGTTGCACTGACGATATCGCAATTGATGGATTGTGCCATGTTCATTTCCTCAGGAAGCATGACGGGCGCTGCAATGCAGTGCCCGTCCTCTGCAATCGATTAAAGCTTCTTGGACTTTTCGATAGCTTCGTCGATAGTGCCGACCATGTAGAACGCCTGTTCAGGCATGCTGTCGTAGTCACCAGCAAGAATGCCCTTAAACGCACGGATAGTTTCTTTGAGGGAAACATACTTGCCAGGCGAACCGGTGAACACCTCAGCCACGTGGAACGGCTGCGACAGGAAGCGCTGGATTTTACGCGCACGGTACACAACGAGTTTGTCTTCTTCTGACAGTTCGTCCATACCCAGAATCGCGATAATGTCCTTCAGTTCCTTGTAGCGCTGCAGCACTGTCTGCACACCACGAGCCACGTTGTAATGCTCTTCACCCACAACCAGCGGATCGAGCTGACGTGAAGTAGAGTCAAGTGGATCCACTGCAGGGTAAATACCCAGCGAAGCGATATCACGCGACAACACAACAGTAGCGTCAAGGTGAGCAAAGGTGGTCGCCGGGCTTGGGTCGGTCAAGTCATCGGCAGGCACGTAAACGGCCTGAATCGATGTGATCGAACCATTCTTGGTCGACGTAATACGTTCCTGCAGCACGCCCATTTCTTCCGCCAGCGTAGGCTGATAACCCACGGCAGACGGCATACGGCCGAGCAGTGCAGACACTTCCGTACCGGCCAGTGTGTAGCGGTAGATGTTATCGACGAACAACAGCACATCACGGCCCTTGCCAGTGGCAGGGTCTTTTTCGTCACGGAAGTATTCAGCCATGGTGAGACCAGTCAAAGCCACACGCAGACGGTTACCAGGCGGCTCATTCATCTGGCCGTATACCATGGCAACCTTATCGACCACGCCAGAATCTTTCATTTCATGGTAGAAGTCATTGCCTTCACGAGTACGCTCACCCACGCCAGCAAACACGGACAGACCGCTGTGTGCCTTGGCGATGTTGTTGATGAGTTCCATCATGTTCACGGTCTTGCCGACGCCGGCACCACCGAACAGCCCCACTTTACCGCCCTTAGCAAACGGGCAAAGCAGATCAATAACCTTGATGCCGGTTTCCAGCAGCTCATTACCGCCGGCCTGCTCGGAATAGCTTGGTGCCTTGCGGTGAATACCCAGACGTTCCTGCTCACCAATCGGGCCCGCCTCATCAATCGGGCGACCCAGCACATCCATAATACGGCCGAGTGTTTTCACACCAACGGGTACTGAAATTGGAGCGCCTGTGTTCGTCACATTCAGGCCGCGCTTCAGGCCTTCGGTGGAGCCCATGGCAATGGTACGGACCACGCCATCGCCCAGCTGCTGCTGCACTTCCAGCGTGGTGGCTTTGCCATCGACCGTCAGTGCTTCATACACCTTGGGTACGCTTTCACGCGGGAATTCGACGTCAATAACGGCGCCGATGATCTGGACAATACGACCGCTGCTCATGGGTTTATCCTCTCAAACTCGCAAAACTTTTTTGATGATGCCCTGCATTTAACTGGTGTTAACTGCAGCAGCACCACCGACGATTTCCGTTACTTCTGTTAAACCGCCGAAGCGCCACCGACGATTTCAGAGATTTCTTGGGTGATCGCTGCCTGACGCACCTTGTTGTACACAAGCTGCAGCGAACTGATCAGGTCACCGGCGTTATCAGTAGCAGACTTCATAGCTACCATACGCGCCGCCTGTTCACAGGCAATATTTTCAACCACACCCTGATACACCTGAGACTCAATAAACCGCACAAAGAGTGCGTCGAGCAGATGCTTGGCATCCGGCTCGTAGAGATAATCCCAGTTATGATCACGCTTCTGCAGAGCCAGCTTCTCATCGGCAGCCAATGGCAACAGCTGCTGCACGCTTGGCGTCTGTGTCATCGTGTTCACGAACTCGTTGAACACCAAGTACAGGCGATCAATGCTGCCGTTGTCGTAGGCTTCGAGCATGACCTTAACAGTGCCGATCAGCTGATCCAGTGTCGGTGCATCGCCAAGCTGAGTCTTAACAGCAACGACTTTACCACCAACACTTTTAAAGAAAGTGGTGGCCTTGTTGCCGATCAAGCAAAACTCTACTTCCACGCCCTGCCCTTGAAACTCGCGCACTGATTGCGCAGTTTTCTTGAACAGGTTGATGTTAAGGCCGCCGCAAAGACCGCGATCACTCGACACCACAATGTAACCAACGCGCTTAACCGGACGCTCTGCCATGTACTGGTGCTTGTATTCCGGTGTTGCCTGGGACAGATGCGCAATTACCTGACGGATTTTTTGCGCATACGGCTTGCCCCGAACCATGCGCTCTTGCGCACGGCGCATCTTAGAAGCCGCCACCAATTGCATCGCGCGAGTAATCTTCTGCGTGCTCTTGATGCTGGCGACCTTGCTGCGAATTTCTTTCAAGCTGGCCATGTTTCACATCTCTTGCCGAACTTTTTGCTGAAGCCTTTCTTGCAATGCCCTGCTCTACGAGCAGGGCGAGCAGGAATTACCAGCTCTGGGTAGCCTTGAACTTCTCAATGCCTGCCTTGAACTGGCCTTCAATTTCGCCATTCCAGTCAGCAGTTTCATTGATCTTATCGATCAATGCCTTATGTTCAGCATTGAAGTAAGCATGCAGGGCTGCTTCAAAATCGAGCACCTTGTTCACGGGCACATCAGTCAGGAAGCCTTCGTTGGCGGAGTAAACCGACAGTGCCATTTCTGCAATGCTCATCGGCTGATACTGCTTTTGCTTCATCAGCTCGGTTACGCGCTGACCATGCTCAAGCTGCTTGCGGGTCGCTTCGTCGAGGTCAGAAGCGAACTGAGCGAAGGCCGCCAATTCACGGTACTGAGCCAGCGAGGTACGAATACCACCGGACAGCTTCTTGATGATCTTGGTCTGTGCAGCACCACCCACACGTGACACCGAAATACCGGCGTTCACGGCAGGACGGATACCCGCGTTGAACAAGCTGCTTTCCAAGAAGATCTGACCATCGGTGATGGAAATCACGTTGGTTGGCACGAAGGCGGATACGTCACCGGCCTGCGTTTCAATGATTGGCAGTGCAGTCAACGAACCGGTCTTGCCCTTCACTTCGCCATTGGTGAACTTTTCCACGTACTCTTCTGACACGCGGGAAGCACGTTCCAGCAGACGGCTGTGGAGATAGAACACATCGCCAGGATAGGCTTCGCGACCTGGCGGACGACGCAGCAGCAGGGAAATCTGACGGTAAGCCACAGCCTGCTTGGAGAGATCGTCATAAATGATCAAGGCGTCTTCGCCACGATCACGGAAATATTCGCCCATGGTGCAACCGGAGTACGGCGCCAAGAACTGCAGAGCCGGCGACTCGGAAGCAGAAGCAGCCACCACAGTGGTGTAAGCCATGGCACCAAATTCTTCGAGCTTGCGTACCACGTTAGCAATGGTCGACTGCTTCTGACCGATCGCCACGTACACGCATTTAATGCCGGAATTCTTCTGAGCAATAATGGCGTCGATCGCCATTGCTGTCTTACCCGTCTGGCGGTCACCGATGATCAGTTCGCGCTGACCACGGCCAACCGGGATCATGGCATCAACGGACTTATAACCAGTTTGCACTGGCTGATCCACTGACTTACGCCAGATCACGCCCGGTGCCACTTTTTCCACGGCATCGAACAGTTTGGCATTGATTGGGCCCTTGCCATCAATTGGCGCACCCAGAGCATCAACCACACGCCCCAGCATTTCCGGACCTACTGGAACTTCCAGAATACGGCCGGTGCAGCGCGCCTTGGCGCCTTCCTGCAGGGTGAGATAGCTGCCAAGCACCACGGCGCCAACGGAATCCTGCTCGAGATTCAAGGCCATGCCAAACAGGCCGCCGTCGAACTCAATCATTTCGCCGTACATCACATCGGCCAGGCCGTGGATGCGCACGATACCGTCAGACACGCTGACGATGGTGCCTTCATTACGTGCTTCAACGGATGCGTTCAAATCCGTGATGCGGCTCTTGATCAGTTCACTGATCTCGGAGGGATTCAGATGTTGAGACATGATGCTCGTTTCCTCAAACTCAAGAATTCAGGGTGGCCGCAAGCTTATTCAGCTTGCCGCGCACGGAGGCGTCGATAACCAGATCGCCAGAGCGGATAACCACGCCACCAATCAGCGTGCGGTCCAAAATCACTTCATCAATCGCGATTTTGCGACCAAGCTTTTGGCCAAGTGTTGCTGCCAGCGCGGTGCGCTGTGCATCACTCAACTCAAACGCCGAGGTCACTACCACGTCGGCAGACTGCTCTAGTTCGGCGCGGAAAGCATCGAACAGTTCAGCAATTGCCGGCAAGGCTTCAATGCGCTTGTTGTGAACGATTTCAGTCACAAAATTACGTACAGTGCCGTCTAGCTTATCACCGGCAACCGTCAGAAAGGCCTCGGCCTGCTGTTCGGATGTCAGTGTCGGGCGCGCCAGATAGCGAGCAAACTCTTCGTCGCTCGCCAGTCCAGCAGCCAGTGTCAGCTGCGCGGACCAGTCGGCCAGTTTGCCGGTTTCGCGGGCAAATTCAAACGCGGCTTTTGCATAAGGCCGCGCTACGGTGGTCAGTTCTGCCATGTCAGTGCGCCTTTTCGATTAGAGCTCGGCGGCCAGCTTGTCGAGCATGCTGGCATGAGCCTTGGCATCCACCTGTGCTTCGAGAATCTTCTCGGCACCGGCAACAGCCAGAGCAGCGACCTGAACGCGTAAAGCGTCACGGGCACTCGCCATTTCCTGTTCGATCTGAGCACGTGCCTGGGTCAGCTGACGCTCACCTTCGACAGCAGCTTGGGCCTTGGCCTCTTCTACCATCTGGCTGGCGCGCTTGTTGGCCTGGTCGATTAGCACCACCGCTTGGGCCTTGGCAGCCTTCAGCTCGTCGCCAACCTGTGCATGAGCACTTTCCAGATCACGCTGCGCCTTGTCGGCCGCATTCAGACCATCAGCAATCTTCTTCTGACGCTCCGCGAGGGCTGCCGTTACCGGCGGCCACACGAACTGCATGCAGAACCAGACGAAGACCGCAAACGCAATGGCTTGCCCAATCAGGGTTGCATTGATGTTCACGCTATCACCTCATTCATTTTTCTAGCCGCCGGATTGCGGCCAGAAACAATTCGCAAAATTGCCGAATTACTTGATGAACGGGTTGGCGAACAGCAGCAGCATGGCGATACCGACGCCGATCATTGGCACGGCGTCGAGCAGACCGGCAACGATGAACATCTTCACCTGGAGCTGTGGGCCCAGTTCTGGCTGACGAGCAACGCCATCCAGGAACTTGCCGCCAAGCAGAGCAAAGCCAACGGCGGTGCCGAGAGCGCCCAGACCGATCAGCAGGGCAACTGCCAGCAGGTTCATACCGGTGATGTAATCCATCTTGAAGTCCTCTTACATTGGTTAAAGGTTAAAGCAGTACAGCAAAACAAAATCAGTGATCGTGCGATTCCGATGCCATGCTCAGATACACGATAGTCAGCATCATGAACACGAAAGCTTGCAGGGTGATCACCAGAATATGGAAAATTGCCCAGACTATCTGCAAGCCACCACCCAACACACCCAGCGCAAGGCCACCGGTGAACATGAGTGCAATCAGAATAAAAATCAGTTCGCCGGCATACATATTACCGAACAGTCGCAGGCCAAGAGAGATCGGCTTGGTGATCAGGCCGATGCCTTCGAGCACAAGATTGAAGGGGATCAGCAGCCAGTGATTAAACGGATTCAGCGTCAGTTCCTTAGTGAACCCGCCAATACCCTTCATCTTGATGCTGTAAAAAAGGATCAGCATAAATACTGAGAAGCTCATGCCCAGCGTGGCATTCGGGTCAGTGGTCGGAACAGCCTTCATAAAGACATGATGTGGATCCATGCCAAAGAAAGTAGAGCCGACCCAGCTAGAAAATACCGGAATAAAATCAATGGGGATAAGGTCCATAAAGTTCATGAGCCAGATCCAGACAAAAATGGTCAGCGCCAAAGGAGCAATAAGCGTCGATTTACCGTGAAACGTGTCTCTGACGTTGGTATCAACGAAACCAATGATCACTTCCACAAAATTCTGCAGCTTGCCGGGAACACCACTAGTCGCTTTGCGTGCCGCCAGCCAAAACAAGAAGCAGAACAGCGTACCAAGCACGACCGACCACCCCAGCGTATCAACGTGGAATGCGCTAAAGCCCATTGCCTTGGCTTCTGCCGCGGTCTGAGCCATCGTCCAAGTGTCCTGGGTAATAACTTCAGCGCCGTGCTCACCGTGACGTTCATAACCTGCTGGCAGCTTGCCATAGGTCAGGTTGGTAAGGTGATGCTTGATGTATTCGGTGGAATTGCCAGCCATGTTCAGCAGCTCACTTTTTCGTTCCTGTAGTGCCTGCGAGCAAAATGCCCCAAGCCCCTACAAGATGTACCAAGATGAATCCCGTTAACAACCAGACGGCCTGCACGGACTTGACCGCGGCAAAGACGACTGCAAAGAGTGCGGCGGTCAAAACAAATCGACCTGCCTCACCCTTAAAAAAGCTACGCACAATGTGCGATGCGGATGTAGCACCCGCGTGGCGAAAAGCTTGCAGGGCAAAATAACCACTGCCTGCTAGCGCAATCACCCCCCCCATGCCAGCCGAGAATCCAGCCCACAGTCCAGCCAGCATACCTGCCAAGGTCACACCCAGCGTCAGCACCAGCTGTAACTTGAGCAGGCGCACGACTATTGATCTGTCCACTAGCGGACGGGGCTGACTCACAAGCGGGTCCAGGCTGAATACAACAAGCGGGACATAACGTATCCCTAGGAGCGCCGCGGATTATAGAGAGCGCCTTGGCCTTCCGCAACCGTGAAGGTGGGCTCAAGGGCTTCATTTCTATCGATTCTTCGACTTTCGGACATCCATATATAGGAGTAGTTTTCGGTCTCTGCCCACAAGATCTTGTGATTCTGCCATAGCGACTACGGTGAAATATGCCTCGCGACACCCCAAACTTAATTCTCCATCCGTCGCCTTACGTGTTTTTTGTAGGACAGCTCGCATTTTTGACATGGTGTAACGAAAAGTCACCCTTCTTCTATTTACCTCTCTCCCCTGATCATTAAGAGTAAACTATTCAGATAAGTGCCAATCCGGCATAAGGGGCAATACATGTACAAAACTATTCTGGCCGCTGCCATGCTGATGACTGCGGCTATATCTCAGGCCGCTCCGCTTTCATACGACTATGTAGAGGGTGGTTATGGCGAGTGGGATAGAGACGATGCCCTTTTTGTAAACGGCAGCAAGGCGCTGGACAATAACCTTTTCGTGCTTGGCGGTATTTACGCTATAGACGCAAAGGCTAACGATGGCTTTTATCTGGAGGGGGGAGTGGGCTATCACCTTCCCATGAGCAAGCAGGTCGATCTGGTCATGAGCGCACAACTCCTGTACGGGGACATCGGCAACAATGATGACATGGGTGCCATCCTGCGTGCTGGCGTCCGCTTCACCCCGGCAGACCGTGTTGAGCTGGAAGGTGGCTTAGCTGTCAGCTCGAACGACACGTTAATTGATGATGGTGTTGGCTTGGATGCCACTGCTCGCTACTTCTTTAGCAATGCGTTCTCCGGTGCTATTGGCTTGCACAGCGATACTGAGTTGGACGGCGTGTCCTTAAGCATGCGGTACAACTTCCGCTAAGTTCAGCGTAGATTAAAAAAGCCCGGCAATGCCG
>DDBN01000059.1 GCA_002333145.1 Moraxellaceae bacterium UBA2031 | reverse complement strand
GGCCTCCCTCGCCTCGGTCAGTTTTCCGATTCACTCAGTCATATCAATCATCGCGACTTCACGCTAGAAACACCTTTTGGCAAGAAGGCGAATCGCCTCGATCAGTGGCTGGGCTTTAAGCAGTTCCAATATTTTGGCGGCATGAGTGACACGCTAATCTTTGGCTGTGCTCTAGCGCATTTGCGCCATATGGGCGTTGCTTTCGTTTATGTCGTCGACATGCACACCGGCGAGCTGTTTTCACGCTCCTACCGAAGCCCGTTGGGAATCGGTATGTCGATGTCAGAGAGTCCCGTTGATGGCCTGAGTCTTTTCAGGCTGCCTGGTGTTGATATTCGTATGGGCTATCAAGGCTCCCCTCGCCAGAAAAGTCTTTTTGTCCGCTTGGGTGACATTCTTGAAATAGATACAACCATGCCCGAAGCCGGCTTCGAGCCCATGTCGATTTGCACTCGTGCTGCTTATACTGGCTGGGTTTACGCGAACAAGACAGCTGGGCTGGACTTACAGGGCCATCTCCGCTTCAAGGGAGGAAATCATGATCTTGCCGCACTGGGTGCGATGGGGCATCACGATTATTCATCAGGCTTTATGCGCAGAGAAACCTTCTGGAACTGGGCCTGCTTTTCCGGTGTGGGTGACGATGGCCAGCGTCTGGGCCTGAATCTGTCATGTGGCGTTAACGAAACCAGTTTTACCGAGAATTGCCTGTGGGTAAACGGCAAGTTGCACAAAGTTAACCTCACCCGCTTCGACTTTGATCCCAAAAATTTGATGATGCCGTGGCACGTTCTCAGTGATGATGGTCAGGTCGACTTGCACTTTACGCCGCTAGGCATGCACCGCGAGCTTATTGACCTCAAGCTGATTGCGAGCAACTTCAAACAATTGTTTGGTCGATTCGATGGTGTACTGCATGTGGATGGAAACGCCATTGTTGTAAATGGCATGTCCGGATTCGTTGAAGACCAGTACGTCAAATGGTGAGCCTGAGTATCGATAGAAGCATCAAACAAGCACTTTTTATGTATAGCGTATTCTGAACAGACCTATGTGAAATGACGGCTTGTCACTATCCCCGTGTTAATGCCCCGTGCTAATGTTTAAGCATTGACTGCTAGGTCTATGAGGTTTGCTTGTGAAACTGTTGTCCATGAATACCTGCCATGTTCCTGCTGATCTGGCGAGCGTCACCACAATTGATCACCTGCAAGAAACTGCTCCCGAATTGGCTGGGTTCCAGCCAGGCCAGGCCGAGCGTATCTGGCAGTCGGTTGAAGGACTTTACAAGACCGGTTTCTCCCCTGCCATCACATTTTGCTTACGCCGTCAGGGCAAGATCGTTTTCAATCGGGCCATTGGCCATGCCCACGGTAATGGGCCTGAGGACAGTGCTTCCACTCCCAAGCAACTGGCTACCCCTGATACCCCTATCTGCTTGTTCTCTGCCTCCAAAGTCGTCACTGCCATGCTGGTGCACAAACTGGATGAGGATGGCCTGATCGACCTCCTTGACCCCGTCAGCCACTACATTCCTGAATACGGCGTAAACGGTAAACGTAACGCCACCATCTACCATCTTCTAGCGCATCGGGGCGGCATTCCTCGTTTGGATGGTGATTTTGATCCAGAGCTACTGTACGACATTGACGGTATTGTCGATAAGCTCTGCAAAGCCAAAGCGGTTTCTCCATCAGGCTACCGGGCGGCCTACCATGCTATTTCTGCTGGCTACATTCTCGGTGAGCTGATTGAGCGCGTGACTGGCATGAGTATCCGGGAATACATCCACAAGACCTTTCGCGAACCCATGGGCATGAGCAACTTCAATTATGGAGTGGCCATACAGAATCGTGACAAGGTAGCCACCAATTACTGTACTGGAATCAAGCCGTTACCCCCTGTCAGTACATTTATTCAGCATGTGCTAGGCGGCAGTCTTGAGCTGGCCACAGACATGACCAACGACCCGCGCTTCATGGATACCGTCTGCCCAGCGGGCAACCTCTACTCCACCGCAGAGGAGTCCAGCCGTTTCTTCCAGATGCTGCTTAATGGTGGCGAGTATGAGGGTCGTCGCATCCTCAGCCCCAGAACCATTCGACGCGCCACCTTGGAAGTATCCCGCCCAGAGTTTGATGGCACCCTGCTGATGCCAATGCGCTACAGCATGGGCATGATGCTGGGCAGCAAGCCTGTCGGGTTGTTCGGGCCTTTCACCAAACGTGCATTTGGCCATTTAGGCTTCACCAGTATTTTCTGCTGGGCCGACCCAGACAGGGATACTTCTATTGCCTTGTTAACCTCAGGCAAGGCACTGGTAGGATCCCACCTGCCTGCCTTGGGCAAGGTTCTTATGGCCACCTCACGGGAATGCCCTATCGCCCGTCGGCCAAAACCCACTCTGTCGCTAGCCTGATCGCTTACCAGGCATTCACCCGGTATAATGCTAGTAATAGCAACCTTTTGAGATTCTGTGTACATGACGACAGTTCAAGAGCGTCCAGAGATCAACTGGGTACCCGCCATCATCCTCACGGCGACCCCGATTGCAGCACTTACGATCATTCCGTGGTATGCGCTAAGTCACGACTTCAGTACCGCCGCATGGGTCAGCCTTGCAGTGCTGTTGTGGCTGAACGGGCTGTCCATCACGGCCGGCTATCACCGTTTATGGGCACATCGCGCCTATGAGGCCCATTGGTCTTTGCGCCTCGTGTTTATGTTATTTGGTGCCATGGCCATCCAAAATAGCATCTTGATCTGGGCCTCAGGCCACCGTACACACCACCGCCATGTCGATCATGAGGATCTCGACCCGTACTCTGCCCGCCGGGGGTTCTGGTTCTCCCATATCGGTTGGATGCTGCGCAACTATCCTTCCGGAATTTCCAATTTCAGTAATGCCAGTGACCTTCGGAACGACAAGATGGTCATGTTTCAGCACAACTATTATGTGCCATTGGTGGCAGTGATGAATCTCATGCTGCCGTTGGCTCTGGGCTGGATGCTGGATGACCTTTGGGGAGTATTCCTGCTCGGCGGCTTGCTGCGCTTGGTTGTCAGCCACCACGTTACCTTTTTCATCAACTCGCTGGCCCATATGTGGGGCACTCGCCCATACACAGATGAAAACACGGCCCGTGATAATCCACTGCTCGCACTGGTGACTTATGGTGAGGGTTATCACAATTATCACCACATCTTCCAGTACGACTACCGTAACGGTGTGAAGTGGTGGCAGTTTGATCCTACCAAGTGGCTGATCCTCAGTCTGTCTTGGGTTGGCGTTACCCGGAACCTAAAGCGCTGCTCCGACTTTGCCATTCAGAAAGCCCAGCTCACCATGCAGTTTAAACGCGCACAGGCACAGCTAGATAAGCGCCCTGCTGATACTCGCGTCGAGGCCCTAAAGGCAAAAATGGCACGTGAGTATGAGGTCTTCACTGCCTCCATGCAGGAGTGGGGCAAACTGAAAGAAGAGTGGTACGAAGACAAGAAGGCCGAGCTCCAACAAAAGTGGGAAGATGCTAGCTTTCGCACTCGCTTTAAGGAGATCGAGTTCCGGCTAAAAATGCAGCGTAAACGCATGAGCCTGCTAATGGCTCAGGCCGCTGCAGCCTAATACTTGTTTTCATTAAAAAGCCGGCATGAACGCCGGCTTTTTAATGCCCGTATGATTCGCTCTGTAACTTTCTCAGATGCGACCTTCCACAACTCGGATCAAACTAGGCCGGCGCAACACAGGGATATCCAG
>DDBN01000130.1 GCA_002333145.1 Moraxellaceae bacterium UBA2031 | reverse complement strand
GAGGGCGAGATCATCGGTCAAAGCCGGTCACTGCGTGAGTTGCTGCACGAAATGCAGGTGGTAGCAGATTCTGAACTGCCAGTGTTGTTATTGGGTGAGACGGGGGTGGGCAAGGAATTATTTGCGCGCCGCCTGCATCGGTTATCACGGCGACGTAGCAAACCATTAGTGCATGTGAATTGTGCGGCTTTGCCAGAGTCGCTGGCAGAAAGTGAATTGTTTGGTCATGTCAAAGGTGCGTTCTCTGGCGCAACAACAGATAGGCCGGGCCGTTTTGAGGCAGCCAATGGCGGCACATTATTTCTCGATGAAGTAGGGGAGTTGCCACTAACGGTACAGGCAAAGCTTTTGCGCGTGTTACAGAATGGTGAAATTCAGCGCTTGGGTTCGGATAAGCCAAGGCATGTTGACGTGCGTATTGTGGCGGCCACAAATCGAGTACTACGGGACGGTGTGCGTGACGGTCATTTTCGTGCAGATCTTTACCATCGCCTCTCGGTATACCCAGTACATATTCCGCCATTGCGTGAGCGTGATAATGATGTGCTATTGCTGGCAGGTCATTTTTTAGAGCTTAATCGTGCACGCCTTGGTTTGCGTGGCATTCGATTGTCTACTTCGGCAGAGCGTGCATTACTGGCGTACTCTTGGCCGGGTAATGTGCGTGAGCTGGAGCACGTGATTAGTCGCGCTGCACTAAAGATGATTAGTCGGGGGGCATCACGAACAGAAATTTTGTTGCTGGAGCCGGAGTTGATGGACCTTGAGCCAAATATAAAAACGATTTTTTCGTGCAATGATGCGGTAATGCCAGTAATGGAGTCGGGTGTGCGTCCGTTGCGTGATGTAGTGGATGACAGCCAGCGTAATGCAATCTTACAGGCGCTGGGAGCGAGTGCCGATAACTGGGCTCAGGCAGCGCGCCTACTAGATATTGATTCCAGTAATCTGCATAAATTAGCGCGAAGATTGAAGCTTAAGTAATTTATCTTTTGATTATATGTTTTTTGGAGGAAGGCTGTGCTGACTCATCTGGATGCTAAAGGGCATGCCGCCATGGTGGACGTGACAGATAAAAATATGACCACGCGTGAGGCGGTAGCAGAGGCGCGTGTGCGCATGCTGCCACAAACACTGAAGATGATTCAGGAGGGTGGTCATCCAAAAGGAGATGTGTTTGCGGTAGCACGTATTGCGGGCATCATGGCTGCAAAAAAGACCCATGAGTTGATTCCGCTTTGCCACCCGTTACTGTTGACGAGTGTCAAGGTGGAGCTGACGGCTGAGGGTGATGATGTGGTGCATATTGAGTCACGCTGTAAGCTTGCAGGACAAACCGGTGTGGAAATGGAGGCGTTAACGGCGGCAAGTATTGCGGCGCTGACGATCTACGATATGTGCAAAGCGGTAGATAAAGGAATGACAATTGAGTCAGTACGTTTGTTAGAAAAAACTGGTGGTAAGAGTGGCCATTACCGTTATGGAAAATGAATGACATGATTTGCATTCAGACAACTACGTTTGATGGCGGAGCCGAGCTCAATGACCTGCATGCAGCTAATCAGGGAGTGGGCGCGGTAGCCGGCTTTGTTGGTTATGTGAGGGATTACAATGATGGCGCCGATGTGGCGAGTATGTTTCTAGAGCATTACCCCGGCATGACGGAGAGTGCGCTGGAAAAAATCGTGGCAGAAGCATATACACGCTGGCCATTACTGAATGTTCGCGTTATTCATCGTGTCGGCTTGTTGACGCCTGGCGATCCCATTGTTTTTGTAGGAATCGCCAGCGCGCATCGAGATGCCGCGTTTGATGCGTGTCGCTTCATCATGGATTACTTGAAGACGCGCGCGCCATTCTGGAAGCGCGAGGCAATACCCTCAGGTGAGCGTTGGGTAGACGAACGTGATGATGATCATGCAGCAGCGGCCCGCTGGCAGAAAAGTGGAGAGTCCTGATTAGGTCTCAGGTACCGGTGGCATCCAATGTAACGACGTGCAGCAAATCACTGACTTCTGCAAATAACTGATCGGCTTCTTCTTCAGTACAGTCCTCGCCATAACGCTTACGCAGACCGAATTCATTGAGGGTCAGGTGCAGGTCTGCAGTAACGCCGTGCTGAGCCAAGCAGCTTTTTACGCAATGCAACTGGCAGCCATCCAGCGCCAGAATACGACGACCTGATTGTGCTTTCCGCACCAGTGCCGGCACATTGCCGCCCACGCCAGCAATGCAGCTCATTTCGGCAACGTCGGCTCGATCAAGGCGCAGAGCAAGTGTATTGGCCAGCTGTGCCACATTGGAGCAGCCGGAGCAGGAGTACACCAAAGGAAGGTGCTTGGTGCTCATTGAAAAGACTCCCAAGGATTCTGAACAACAAAGTCTGGGAAAAAAATCCTGCGACAACCTTGATCATTGTCAATATTGCCGCAGGAATAGATCAGTGGCTGTATTGCAGTTGCACCCAGACCTTATCGGTATCCACCGAGAAGCGGTTGGCATCGTAGCGGGCAAACTTCACCAGCGCGGACAGCCCCTTGATGCCTGGAATGGCATGACCATAGGAGGCGTCGATTTCTTCACCATAAGGGCTGGCCCCGCCTTTATCGGCCCGAAATTCGTGATACCAGACCTGCAGTGAGCCACCCAGTACAGGTGCGGCGGCGCCGATATAGCCGTCTTTTACACCCGCAGCAGGGGTGGTCAGGAACTGGTCAGCCCAGCCTTGGAAGGCATGCTTTGTTGCCAGCGGTGTTTGAAAGGCAAGGTTATTAGGGGTTCCTGAGCTGCCACCTAGCACTTCATAGCCGCCTTTTAGGGCCACTCCTTTTGCGGTGTAGCCCAGTTCAGCGAGGTAGTAGCGCGAGTCGAGATTGAGCGGATTGCTATCGTGCGCCTGCTGTTCGGCATACTCGCCAACATAGCTTACGCCTTTGAGTGCGCCGGCAAGACGAAGGCCACTGGTTTGGCTGGAGAGTGTGCCGACGGGTGCAGGGATAGTATTGGCAAAGCCTAGGTTATCCATGCCCAGTTGATAGTGATAAAGGGTCGCCGCGACGGCAGTGGAAGGGGCATATCTCACATTGAAAAGCTGACTGTGGCCAATAATGTTGGCGGGTGTCGTTTTCAGCATGCCAGAACCATCAGGGCCAAAAATAGTGTTGACGTTGTCGATGTAGGCATAGGTCAGCGTAAGCGTATCGAGTGGCTTGAGTTGGCCGAACGCGCCATCATAGGTCTGTTCATTCTGACGCCAGCCGACGCCACCAATAAAACGTTGATTATCCAGGTTGATGCGTTGGCGGCCTGCCACAATGCTGCCGCGCTGGTGATCTAAGCGCAGCAGTGCTTGGTTGATTTCGCTGCCCTCAGGGTCTGGAACTAATGAGTAGGTCGTTTCACCGTTACGAGTATCGTTGTAGCGGTCGTTATCCAGAGAGGCGACATGGTCGCCCTCAATGAGGCCAGATACACCGTACCACTTGCCTGTTTGCAGGCTAATTCGGGCGCGTACAGTTTGGGCTTTGGCATTGCGAAGGGCATTATCTTGATCAACAAGCTCAAAGCGGTAACGAGCATCAATACCGATCTTGCTATTATCCACTAATTGCATGGCGGATTCAGCGGCAAAACTGGATGTGCTAGCGAGCAATATGGAAAAAGCGAAGAGCGAGAGCTTGTGGCTATGCATGACGATACGCCTCTGAACATGATGTGTTTATGGTGTGCTTATGAGGAGTAGCAGCACTTGATGAGTGTCAATTCCGGCCTATCCCTTCGGGGGTAGACCGGTTTCCCATAAGGGGTATTTATTCACTGCAACGGTAGTGGCAGTGTGGTAGCCAGATTAATAGGTGATTTGTCGGGATGTGCCGGCAACACAGGAGAATATTTAATGAGCAGCGCGGTGCGTGAATTTGTTTCGTTGAAAATTGCGGTATTGACCGTTAGTGACACACGTAGCTTTGCAGAAGATTCTTCTGGCCAATTGCTGGCGGATAGTCTGATTGAGGCAGGGCATCAACTGGCAGATCGTGCGCTGGTGCGTGACGATATTTATCAAATCCGTGCAGTAGTATCGCAATGGATTGCTGACGCGGATGTGCAGGTTGTACTGGTGACAGGGGGTACGGGATTTACGATACGCGATAATACGCCGGAAGCAGTATTGCCATTATTTGATAAAGAAGTGCATGGCTTTGGTGAGTTATTTCGGCAGATCTCCTTTGGAGAAATCGGTACATCAACCATGCAGAGCCGTGCGCTGGCCGGATTGGCTAACTTCACGTTGGTATGCTGTGTGCCAGGTTCAACCAATGCCTGTCGTACGGCATGGACACAGATGATTGCCGGTCAGCTTGATGCACGCCAGCGGCCCTGCAATTTTGTCGGTTTGTTGCAGAAAAAAAATGTTGAGCCAGCCGGAGTACGCCGACTCGATAATTGCGGTACGCGCGAGGAGAAATAATGAGCGCCGGATGTGGTTGCGATCGTGGGCATCTCGCGACGCTAGAAGAGGTACTTTCCCAGCTTCAGCGTGAGGCTCAAGCACTGCCTGTCATGGAGGCAGTGCATCTGCCATTGAAGGAAGTTTGCGGGGCTGTATTGGCCGAGCCTGTTGTGTCGGCCGTGCAAGTGCCTCCCGCAGATAACAGTGCAATGGATGGGTATGCCCTCTGTGCGAAGGATGCGATTGCTGGCGCAGATTTAGCGGTAAGTCAGCGTATTCCTGCGGGTATTGCGCCGCAGCCACTACAGGCTGGCTCCTGTGCTCGTATTTTCACCGGAGCGGAAGTGCCTCTTGGTGCGGATGCGGTAGTGATGCAGGAGGATGTCGAGGTATTGCCGGATGGGCGCATCTGTATTCCTGCCATGAAGGCAGGTCAAAACGTACGCCGTGCAGGTCAGGATATTGCTATTGGCGCAACACTTTTTGAGGCAGGACGGCGGCTGCAATCAGCGGATATTGGCCTGTTGGCATCGATAGGCGTGGCGAGTGTGGCGGTGCGCCGGCGCTTGCGTGTGGCGGTATTGTCGAGTGGCGACGAGTTGGTGCAACCTGGCATTCCGCTAGCCGCAGGCCAGCTTTACAACAGCAATCAGTTCACGCTTATCAGTACACTGGCATCCATGGGATTCGAGATTCTTGATGCGGGAACGTTGCCAGATAATCTCGAAGCCACCCGACGAAGGCTGATTGAACTAGCGGGTACGGCAGATGTAATTATCAGCAGTGGCGGCGTATCGGTCGGTGAAGAAGATCATCTTAAGACGGCGGTTGAAGCGGAAGGCCGCATGGTGCTGTGGAAGCTCGGCATCAAACCAGGCAAGCCGCTGGCTTTTGGTTATGTGGGTAAAACCCCCTTTATTGGCCTGCCCGGCAACCCCGTTGCTGTGTGGGTAACGCTGCTGGTGGCGGCAGTGCCGTGGTTGCGCTGGCGGCAGGGTGAAAACTTTGTGCCACCACTGCCGTATGCCGTTCCATGCGCTTTTAGCCGTAAGTTAGGTAAGCGACGTGAGTATCTGCGCGTACAGCGGCAAATGACGCCAGCGGGGGTGCGGCTAGTCGCGTACCCTAATCAAAGCTCGGGCGTACTGAGCTCGGTGTGTTGGTCAGACGGTCTTGCCTGGCAAGAAGCGGGGCAGTTGGTAAATGAGGGAGATACCTTGCCCTTTGTTAGTTATGCCGACTGGCTGGCCTGAAACTATAACCTGAATTTAGAGCAGCACTCGCTAGCTAAATGAGTCTTTATGCAAATTAAGTCGTTGCTGGAAAAAAATCAGAAATGGTCTGTGAAGATGCGGGAAGGAGATCCCGAATTTTTTCATCGGCTGGCCACTCAGCAGCGTCCTGAATTTCTCTGGATTGGCTGCTCTGATAGCCGTGTTCCGGCTAACGAGATTGTTGGGATGATGCCGGGTGAGCTTTTTGTGCACCGTAATGTTGCCAATATGGTGGTAGCTACCGACATGAATTTTCTGTCGGTGCTGCAGTACGCAGTGGATGTTTTGGAAGTGAAGCAGATAATTGTGTGCGGCCATCATGGTTGTGGCGGAGTTCGTGCCGCTCTATCGCATCAAGCGCTGGGGCTCATCGATAACTGGTTACGCGCAATCAAGGCGTTGTACCACCAGAGCTTGCCGCTATTTGAAGGACTAGAGGGCGAGGACAGGGTGAACTTGCTCTGTGAGCTCAACGTGATGCGTCAAGTGCGCAACGTTTGTCATACCACGATTGTGCAAAATGCGTGGGCACGTGGGCAGGAGTTGGCGGTACACGGTTGGATCTACGGGTTGCAGGATGGCCTGATCAAAGATCTGGAAACGTCACTGCATTGCCCACAGCAATTAGATGAAACTTTTCTCTACGATGCTTGGATGCAGGAGCCTTGATGTTCCACGATGTAATGTNNATTTTTTACGTGAACTTTCACTGTCCCTTCAGTAATACCCAATTTCTGGGCAATCATCTTGTTGCTATTGCCGCCTGCGATACTTTTTAGTACCTGACGTTCTCGGTCCGTGAGCTCGAATTCTTGTGTGGAGCTGGGGGCGCGTAGCGCTTGCGCGAGCACGCGGGTAAGCGCCGAACTAACCACAATGATGCCATTCAGTGCATCACGGATCTGCATAATCAGTAGATCTGGCTCCATATCCTTGAGCAAATAACCATCTGCACCGTAGCGCATGGCATCACGTACTTCTTCTTCGGCATCCGACACAGTGAAGATCAGTATGGTTCCGCGGTAGCCATTTTGGCGTAGCCGTTTGAGTGTTTCAATGCCATTGAGTTGGGGCATGTTGTTGTCGAGCAGGATGAGGTCGGGCTGCAACGCGGGAACGCAGAGTAGTGCCTCTTCACCATTATTGGCCTCGCCAATCACGGAGAAATCACTTTCCAGCTCAAGTAGCTGACGCATACCACGCCGCATCAGCGGATGATCATCAACTAAAAGTATGGTGTGCTTGATTGATTCGTTCATACAGTAGTTTCCTCGGGACTCCGGGTTAGGAAGTCGGGGCGGAACTCCAGGTGGACACGGGTGCCTCTGGGGTCGCGACGCTCGATGCGAAGAGTGCCATGAAGGCTCCGGGCTCGTTCCTCCATGATACCAACGCCGTGGTGATGGCGAGTATCAAAGTCGTGTAATAGCCCTTTGCCGTCGTCTTCAATTGTTAGCACGACCATTTCACCTTGTTGATGCAGATGTACGGAGGCCTGTTGTGCTCCGGAGTGGCGGGCACAGTTAGACAGCGCCTCGCGCGCAATTTGAAGTAGATGAATCTGTTCGCTGGCGGAGAGGGAAACCGCCAGTGGCTCTGACTCAAGCAGTACGGGGAAGCCGCCATGTTCAGAAAACTCACGAACGGTATTGTCGAGTGCCTGACTTAAGCCACCGTCACCAATTTTCAGACGGAATGTGGTGAGCAATTCACGTAACTGCCGATAGGCACTATTCA
>DDBN01000006.1 GCA_002333145.1 Moraxellaceae bacterium UBA2031 | reverse complement strand
GGGTTTTTTATTGCATGAAATTTGAGCAATGAGCTTAATAACTCGTGCAGGCTAAAGCCCGACTACGTTGATAGAATTAAATAAAAGTAGATTCAGCTAGAGAAAAAATATTCAGGGTTAATGCAGCTAAGCTGCTTTAATCAAAGACCTTGTCGCGATACTCGCAAAGGTCTTCAATAATACAGCTGCCGCACCGGGGCTTACGGGCAATGCATGTGTAGCGACCATGAAGAATGAGCCAGTGATGGGCATCCTGTTTGTATTCGGCAGGAACAAACTTCTCCAGCTTTCTTTCAACTTCTACAACATCTTTTCCTGGTGCTAGCTTGGTGCGGTTGGAAACCCTGAATATATGTGTGTCGACAGCTATGGTTGGCTGTCCAAAGGCAGTATTGAGCACGACATTTGCAGTTTTACGGCCCACTCCGGGAAGCGCCTCAAGCTCTGAACGGGTTTGAGGGATCTCGCTGCCATGCAAACTAATCAGCATTTGGCAGGTTTTTATGATGTTCTCTGCCTTGGTGTTATAGAGTCCGATTGTTTTGATGTGGCTCTTCAGTCCATCTAGCCCGAGCGCCAAAATCGTTTCTGGTGTATTAGCGACAGGATAAAGACGAGCTGTTGCTTTATTAACGCCAACATCCGTCGCTTGCGCTGACAGTATGACGGCAATGAGTAGTTCAAAAGGAGTGGTATAGGCAAGCTCGGTAGTAGGATTAGGATTTTCAGCCTTGAGCCGAGCAAAGATCTGTTGTCGTTTTTGTGCATTCATCTAAAGGCCGAACGGTCTGATGATTTTGACTCGGTATTCTAGTGCCCTGCTTACCACAGGTATAGCATCAAGGGTGATGCACAAATCCGCAACACAGCGGCGATTATCAGGAGTAGTTGAGAGGGCTGGCATAAGGCAAGATGCCCGCACTCAGAGCCGCTTGCTATTTGTGCTCATCGTGCGCTTGGTAAGGCAAGGAATATATATCCTATGACCCTTATAACAACTCCGGCAGGAGTACTCTGGATAGATGAGTGCGGTGTCGGAGAACCACTTTTACTGCTGCATGCCAATCCGGGTAGTCCGGCGGACTTTGAGGCGGTTGTTCCTGTCTTGGCTCAGCACTATCGTGTCATTCAGGTGAGTTGGCCAGGCTATGGCCATGGGCCTGCGCCTACACCCCCCCAGTCAGCCTCTGCGATGCAGTTTGCTGAGTTGCTTGTGCACCTTGTTGTCTCGATGGACTTACGGAATGTGTCTATCGTGGGCAATTCTGTGGGCGGCTATGCGGCAGCGTGGTTAGCGTTGTGTCATCCTGAGCGAGTCAAAGCGATGGTTCTAGTTTCTCCGGGAGGCTTTGCCACAAGCACACGTTGGACTAACGCATTCTTTCGGTTTATGAGCAGGGAGTGGGTTGCTCGATTTATGGTGCGTTGGTTGACGTATGTGTATTTGCGTGTGAGCAGCCCAGTTGTGAAGGCAATGCGTCAACGGGCGGCGACGGTTTATCGTGATCCTGTGTGTGTTGCGGTTAATGCGGCTGTCTGGCGTAGCTTTATGGATCCTGCGTATGACCTCAGGGAGCCTGCTCGGCGTATGCAAGTGCCGACACTTGTTGTTTCTGGTCGGCGTGATCCATTGGTACCGGTTGATGATGGTGTGGTAGCCGCTTCGTGCATTCCAGGCGCGCACCATATTGTGCTGCCCTGTGGGCATGCATCATTTGCGGAATTACCGGATTTATTTTTACAGGTTGTCTTGCCTTTTCTTTCTCATCCCCCTGCTGTACCTGTCTTGCCAGAAAGTTGAAGCAGGTTAGCCATTAAGGGCATTGAGCTCTGCGCGTAACGCTAGGATTTCATTTTCAAGCTCGTGGCAGTCCTTGCCATCGAGCAGTGCAGAATCAAGACGCTTTTCGGCCTTTTTAAGATTGCTGCGTAACAGTGCCGCTGCAATTATGTCCGTTTTGCTGTCTTTAATTTGTGCAACTGCTGCTTCATTTACAGGAGCGGCTGGTGCCTCTCGGCGGGCATCTTGTTTGTTCTTTAGATTGGCTAGCCGTGTGCTACGAAGCTCGTAGCGGTTCCTTTGGAGAGTTACCTGTGCTTGTCGTTGTGCAGGGATGGTTAGTAAGCGCTCTGGTAAGTTGATTAGGTCAATACAGTCTACCGGGCAGGGAGCTATGCATAAGTCGCAGCCTGTACATTCGTCACGGATGATGGTGTGTGTAAATTTAGCGGCACCAACAATGGCGTCTACCGGGCAGGCCTGAATGCATTTAGTGCATCCGATGCATTCATATTCACGGATGACTGCTACCTGGCGGTGTTCAGGTGTTTTTCCATAGGAGGGATCGAGCGGCAGAGGCGCTATATCAAGCAGTAAAGCCAAAGCATCGATGGTGTCCTGGCCTCCAGGTACGCAATGGTTAATGCTTTCCCCATTGGCGATAGCTTCGGCATAGGGGCGGCAGCCAGGGTGCTTGCACTTTCCGCACTGAGTCTGCGGCAGCAGATCCTCAATGGCATCAATCATGGTGATGTGTTGGCTGGAGGGGAGGGGTGTCTGCGGCGGCATGAAGTTAGTCGGGCGGTGATGAACAATTGTGATTATAGCCTGAGTGGGCTTTTCCGGTGCAGTTTGGGTTATCCGTATATGGCCTCTGCTGACAATAGACTGACCTTTTTGTGGACTGTATTCGGGCATTTGTTTGGGTACCATCGTCTCCTGTTGTTATATCTGTGGAGTTGTTAATGACCTCGTCTGAAAAGATTGCTACCAGTGCCACGTTGATTCGATCCGGTAAAGCGGTCGTCAAAGGCGGTATCGAGTTGTGCTATGAGGACTGGGGCGATGAGGCCGCAGAGCCTTTGCTGTTGATCATGGGCTTATCTGCCCAAATGTTGCTCTGGCATGACGAGTTCTGCCAGATGCTGGTGGATCGAGGTTTCCGTGTTATTCGCTTTGATAATCGGGATATCGGCCTATCATCCCAAGTCAAAATACGGGTTGAGAAAATGAATGAGCTGGTTCGGATGGCTCGCTTCACTCTTGGTCTGAAAAGTCCGTCACCTTATTCGTTGTATGACATGGCGGCGGATGCAGAAGGTCTGCTTGATCATTTGGGTATTCCTAGGGCACACGTTGTGGGCGCGAGTATGGGAGGAATGATTGCGCAGATTCTGGCGGGTACTCGTCCTGATCGTGTTAAATCATTGGGTGTGATTTTCTCAAGTACCAATCAGCCTCTTTTACCTCCTCCCCATCCGAAGGCATTACAGCCACTTATGAAGGGCCCCGGTAAGACTGCTTCGATGGAGGACTTGGTCGCTCACAGTGTTAAGCTTTTCTCTATCATTGGTAGTCCTGCCCACCCGACACCCATTGCGGAGCGTGAAGCGTTTGCGCGTCGTCTCATTGGCCGTAGTTATCATCCGGCTGGCGTGAAAAGACAGTTCACTGCTGTATTGAGCTCAGGTAGCTTGCTTCCTGTCGCGCGTCGTATCACAGCACCGACAGTGGTCATTCATGGTAAGGAGGACAAGCTGGTGCGGCCAGGTTGTGGCAAAGCGGTAGCACGTGCGATTCGGGGTGCAGAGCTGCATCTGATTCCAGGAATGGGGCATGACTTGCCCAAGGCGCTGTGGCCAAAGCTTGTGCACTTGATTGATGCGAATGCTCGACGTTTCTAATGTTTTTGTAAGGAAAAGCCCGGTTTTCCGGGCTTTTTTATGAGTGACGCAGGCAGCGCTATCTTTTTGCTGATGTGGTTTGGATAGTATTTCTTGCGCTATTTTCCGCAAGCACTCTATTGCTCTCGATCGTGCTCTGCTTTTGCGCGAGATGCCCGCAGGCGCATACGCCTCACCATATGCCTCAATCCCTCTGCTACGGCCATCATGCCCATAGTTGCAGTAACCATGGTGGTGGAACCATAACCGCTGCAACTGAGGTTGCCTGAGTCACACGTTTCACCTTCGGGAGTGTGGACGGGTTGACCAGAATAGATGCACGGGATACCGAATTTTTCCTGTGGGTCCTTTGGGAAGCCACAGTCACGGCGTAGTTGGCGACGAATCTTGGCAAGAAGAGGGTCTCGGTGTGTGCGGGTCAGGTCATCGACACGTAATTCAGTTGGATTAGTTTTCCCTCCCGCCGCTCCTGCAACCACGATAGGAATACGCCGACGGCGACACCAGATGATGAGGGATATCTTGGCCTCGACATCGTCGGTGCAGTCGAGCACTAGGTCGGGCGTATCCGCCATCAGGTTAGCAATATTGTCCCGGGTGAGAAAGTCGTCAATGAGGGTGATTTTCAGTCGCGGGTTGATGCCGTAAGCACGCTCGGCCAATACATCGATCTTGCCGCGGCCAAAGGTTTCGCTGATGGCGGGCAGTTGGCGATTGACGTTGCTGGCGACGAGTACATCCATGTCTATCAATGTCAGGTGACCTATGCCTGTACGAGCGAGGGCCTCTATCGCCCACGACCCCACGCCTCCTGCGCCAGCAACTAATACATGAGCCTGTTGGTATAGGGCAAAGGTGTCAGTGCCGTACAGGCGATCAATGCCGGTAAAGCGTCGATCGTAATCGTCATCAAGTATTTCAGTTGTCATGTGAGGATTATAACGCCTTGTGGGGCTCCCATGATGCCTATTGGAATAGGTACTATGGTGGCCTGTCTAATATCAGGGATTATATTTCATGACACCGATACCGGGCGATCTACATGATGCCGTCAGCAATGTTGCGTATTTCATACAGTTATCAGTGGCCCCGGTGTTTCTGCTGACAGGTATGGGGGCCATGCTGGGGGTATTGACGAGCCGACTTTCTCGCATCATTGATCGTGCCCGTATACTCGAGGAGCAATATGCGGCTGCATCAGTTGATGGGCGCCGTGCCGCTCTTCATGCCACGCTGCGGGTACTGTCCCAGCGGGCTCGGCTGGTCAGTTGGTCTATCAGTCTATGCACAACCTGTGCACTATTTGTCAGCACAATTATTGTCCTCCTCTTTCTGGAGGCGCTTATGTCTACGTATTTTCGTGGGGTAGTGCCGGTCTTGTTTATCATTGGCATGTTGGCTTTTATTATGGGTCTTCTGATCTTCTTGAGAGAAATTTACTTGGCGACGGCCTCTTTGCGAATTGGCCCTCCGGAGGGAGAGGGATGAAACGTTCAAGTGTATTTATTCTTCTCGGCATGATGCTGGTATCAATCGCACGTGGAGATAGTTTTGATTACTACACGCTGGCGGTGACGATGACGCCAGCGTTTTGTGATCTCAACCCTAAACACTTCAATAGTGTGCAGTGTCGTGAGCGAAAACCTCTTTCTGTGCACGGATTATGGCCTGAGAAAGCGCGGAGCAGGGCGCCTGAGTACTGCTCGGGGTCAGCCTTTAAGATAGCCCCGGAGACTGAAAAGCAGTTACGACGGATCATGCCGGATTCAGGATTGCGGCGGTATCAGTGGGAAAAGCATGGCCGCTGTAGTCAGCTGTCGGCGGATAGCTATTTTGGCATCATGGCCCGTGAGTTCGATGAACTGAAGTGGCCTGACATGTTTCGCGCGAGTGGTCGCGATGTCGTGGTGGAACGTAACGTTGTAGTAAAAGAATTGCAGCGGCTGAATCCTAGTCTGACTTCTAGCGGGATTGTATTGCGCTGCTCAGGGAAGGGGCGCCCTCCGCTACTGACGGAGGTACGTGTCTGCCTGTCGGCTCAAGGCGCTCCTATGGCCTGTTCTCAAAATGCTCGCTCCAATTGTCCTGTAGCGGTTCGAATTAGGTCTTGGCGTTAAGAGGCTTTATGTTTGATCGTATAGAGGTCGTAGAGGCAGATATCACTACTCTGCCTGTTGATGCCATTGTGAATGCGGCTAACAGTGGTTTGCTGGGCGGTGGCGGGGTTGATGGCGCTATTCATCATGCCGCTGGGCCAGAGCTGTTGGGGGAGTGTAGATCTCTTGGTGGGTGCGCCACGGGGAGTGCAAGGATTACTCGTGGCTACAACCTGCCGGCTCGGTTTGTCATTCATACGGTAGGGCCGGTGTGGCAGGGAGGAAAGCATCGTGAGCCTCTGCTGCTCAAGTCCTGTTACAGACACTGCTTTGTGCTGGCAGCAGAGAATGACATTACCAGTATTGCCTTCCCTGCCATCAGTTGTGGCGTGTATGGCTATCCGCTTGCGCAGGCAACGGCGATTGCCGTGTCGGAAACACTACTGGCACTGCAGCAGTATCCGCATCTCGAGAGAGTCGTTTTTGCCTGTTTTTCTGAAGAGGCTTCCCGCACCTATCTCGACACCTTAGCGCGCTTGAAACAGGCGGGCCTCGGTTGAGCCGGACAATATTCGCCAGGTATCCAGTGTGCTGATGCCGTGGCGGAAGTCTTTCACAAGGGATGACAACTCCCGAGGAGACCTGGGCGGCATAAGCTCGTGATAAGCATACTGATAAATGGCTTCTTTTAAGCCCAGAAAGCTGGGGGTGGTTAGCACCTTATTGTCAAAAAGCATCAGTGCATCCCTGTCTCCAAACGAGATCAGCGAGGGCTTTTGCGAGGGGCGAAATGCCGCTGCCTTCCCCGTTGCACAGTAATTTTGCATCAGGTCTGCAACATGCCGGCCCATCTCCTGAGCATGATAAGCCTGCTTTTTCAGGGGGCGGGGAAGGCGTGCTGCATTGCCAATAATGAAAATATCAGGGTAATTCTGGCTTTGGAGACTGGCGAGCACAGGCGCGTCCTCACTTGGCTGCGATAGCCCTGCTTCAGCAAGCAGAGGATGGCCTTGGCTGCCCGTGGTCCATACGGTGAGCCGTGAAGGAATACGGGAGCCGTCTTCGAGTAAGACCGCGTCTGATGACACCTCAGTTACCTTCGCGCCACAGTGGACGGTGACACGGCCTCCCATACGTTGCATCAGATGATCATGCAGCCCCGGGAAGCGATCAAAAAGCGTAGCCCTCCCCTCAATCAGGTGCAGGCTCAGTCGATCTTGATCGCTGAAGCGCCGGAGAATCTCACCAAGCATTTCTATCCCTTCGGCTCCAGCTCCGACAACGACTACTGAGCGCTCACCGGGCAATGTGACGAGTCGCGTAAGATGGTTGTTGATGCGNNCCAAGGGTCCGTGAAGAGTTGCCGATGGCGATGATTAGGACGTCATAGTCCAGCACTCGCCCTTCCTGAGTGGTTAGCCGCTTGCTGTCAGGCTCAATGGTCTTTACGGCATCCTGAATGAACTCATGCCCCATTCGCCGAATGACCTCGTGGCGATCATGCGTGAGCTGGGCTGGCGTCTTGCGCCTTGAGAGCAATTCGTGCGCATTAGGCAGCCACTCAACGGTGGGTGAGGGATCAATCAATGTTACCTGGTAGTCGGCAGCGCTCAGCCCTCGGGCTGCAGCAAGGCCGCCAAAGTTGGCACCGGCAATAAGAATGCGAGGCTGCTTGCGGCGGGTTAGGAAGCGACGTGAAAGAAGTGCCATGGTAGCTCCAGAAATATTCTCAACATTTGGCGACGTATTACTGCCTGAGTAAGTCAACGCTGTGTTGGCGAGTCAGCATCAAACAGGTAAGGTTGAGAGGTCACTAAATAAGGGCGTTTGCCATGACATATTACTGCAAGTATCACGCTCTTGATGCGGCTGCTTGGCATTGCCCGACCTGCCGTGTGCATTTTTGTGATGCCTGCTCTCCGGATACAGCGGGGGAGTCTACCGTTGTGCACTACTGCCCCCATTGCAATGGCGAGCTCCGTCGACTGGGAGGGGCGCATGCCGCACTACCATTTTGGCTTCGTCTTACAGACTTTTTGCGTTATCCCCTTTCGCCTATCGGCGTATTGCTGATGCTGTCGGCCTTGGCGCTACCCGTACTCATTTCAGAGGGCGTCATTGGGTTGGTGGTTAGGTTTGGCATATTGCTGGTGGTTGCTCGGTATGGCTGGTCGGCATTAGAAACGGCATCAACCGGTAACCTACAGCCTCCTGAAGTATCAAAAATATTAAAGAAGGAGGGGACTGAACTGGCCTTCTCCGTGGGGGCTGTTCTGGCTGTTTTTGCAGGCGTCACCGGATACGTTTTCATGAAGTCAGCTTTTTATGGAACATTACTCGGGGTTGTTTTTCTCTGCCTTTTTCCGCTTGTGATGGTGGCGGCTGGCGTCAATCGTTCTATTGGTAGCGGAGTGAGTGCTGAAGGAATCAAATCGTCTTTTGTCGGAATCGGGCCGGTTTATGCAGTGGTATGCCTTTTAGTTGCCGGGCTATTTCTGGTTCTTCAGTCTTTAGTGAGTCTTTTTGCCGATATCCTGCCTTTGCCCGTCGGCCGAGGGCTTGCTGCAGGGGTATATGCTTATTTTCTGATGGTTGTTTTTCCGCTCGCCGGATATTTGATGTTCCAGTTTCAGGAATCATTGGGGTTTTCGGTCAATGCCGACGATCGTCTGCATAAGGCTAAAAAAAGAATTGACCCAGTACAGATTCAGCTGGAGATGATGTTAAAAGAAGGAAACTATGCCAAGGCGCTTTCGCTTCTGAAGGGGCAGACACAGAAAAAGGGCAGTACATTGGCCGCGCATGAGCGCTACCACAAGCTGCTCTGGTCGATGAATGACACCGATGCTATGCGCGAGCATGCGGATGTGTATTTCAAAATGCTGATTGAGAATGGCTACGATGCTCAGGCACTGACACTGATGCGTAACCTGCTGAAAAGTATTCCAACCTACAAGCCAGAAGACCCTGATACTTGCTATGACTTGGCCATGGTATTTGAGCGCATGGGAGACTACCGCTTGGCCGTGCATGTGGTGAATGGATTGCACAAAGATGCATCCAATTTCGCCCGGTTGCCGGAGGCGTATCTTCTAGCGGCACGGTTACTGTCGGAGTCACTCGGAATGCCGGCAAAGGCGATGGCTTTATTGCGATTCCTTGAGGGTCGTTACCAAAGTCATGCGAGTTATCCCGAAATTAAGCGGGCATTGAAAGCCTGCTCCAGTGGCGCAGGCCAAGCATGAGGAAGCAGCAAGCGCGTTGGCAATCAACGCGTTGCGGCCATTTCCCGGTAGCGTTCTGCATTGTTTGGCGAGTCTAGTTTTTCGTATGCCTGCGCCATGGCAAGAGCTGCCTTGGGAATAAGGAAGTGATCTGTTTTACGGTCAATAACCTGCTTCATCAGGCGCTCACTGTCTTTCATTTCGCCCAGTCGGGCGAAACGCATAACAAGTTTTAGACAAGTCTCACTATCCAGTGCGCGCTTTTCCGGAGAAAGCTTTTCATATTCACGGTAAGTTGAAAGGGCAAGTGCAGCGCCATCACTCGTGTTGCCCAATGTGAATATTCGACGAGCAACAGCATCAAACGTATTATTTTCAGGATTCAGCTTTTCCAATTTAAAGAGCTGCGAAAGTATTTGAAGATCGTTGGGGTAGGCTTTTATCATCTCGCGCAGTCGCTGCCTTCCCTCCACAAACTCCATTCTTCCAATGGCATCCAGTGCCAAATGCAGGTGCTGGCGATAAGCATCTCCTGCATCCTCTGCCTCGGGCTCTTCTTCGGGAACTTCGTCGTGTGCAAACCAGCGGCTATACGCAAAATACCATAGGGGAGCAGAAACAAATCCCCCTACTTGGGCGAGTAGTTCGGGCGCCCTGAGCGCGGAAGCAAAGAAGCCTGCTGCCAAAAATGCGAGCCAAATAGGCAAAATGACAATCGCGGGTATGTTTAGGTTGCCAAACCAGCGTGTAGACGTTAGGCGGAAGTGCATCAGGAATACGCCGGCAACACTCGCCGCGGCAGCGCCTCCTCCCGATAATGGCAAGGCTCCTTTTCCGTTGGCGAGAAGATAGACAAGGCCTCCAATAATTCCGCCGCCAAACCAAGCGGCCAGCAGGGCGCCACTTCCCAGTGCTAATTCGATGGCTAGACCGGTGCCGAGCAAGAAGAAGAGGGTGCCAATCAACTGGACCTGATCCGGCTGCGTCATACTGAAGGTTAGGAATGTAATGGGACGGAACTGGTCAGGATTGATGCCAAGTGCCTGGCTGCCTAG
>DDBN01000063.1:12162-27752 GCA_002333145.1 Moraxellaceae bacterium UBA2031 | reverse complement strand
GGAGCTGGCTCGCATCTGTTACCCCTATTCGGCTTGGGCCCGGAACTTAACGCTGGATTAGCACTAATGGATGGCTGGCAAGACAAGCTGGACGAGCACTTGGAGGCACTGCGAGATCGCTGGGCGATCTGGGATCTCGGTTCGTTGCCGACGGTTGTGTTTTTTCTTGTCTTCTTTTGTATGTGCGGACTTGGCTGGTACTGGTCGCGTGAGCCGGAGCGCATGCCGCTCGAAGTGTCCAGTGACGCCAAACGGGGGCAATTGCTGGCCACGGTACTGGTAAAGGTTGGTACAACGCTGCACGACAAACCAGGCGGCTATCTCCGTAACGACATGCTGGTGCCAGGTATTTTCTTGGATAACGTTCCTGCTTGGGAGCTTGGCGTGCTGCAGCAGGTGCGTAATATGACGCGCTCACTGCATCGCGACATGAGTCTGTCGCATGCTCAGTTTATTGAGGATAGGGACCTGCTGGCGGCAGAGTCAGCTTTCAATGTGAATGCGGAGAGCTGGTTGTTTCCAACGGCTGAGTCTGAGTTGAGGCGGGGAGCTGAGGCGATAGCGTCATATTCAGATCGACTGGGGCGGGGCGAGGCGAGATTTTACCCGCGTGCTGAGTATTTGCGCCGTTGGCTAACGGACGTGGATGCGGACTTGGGTCGTCTTTCTACTCGTCTCAATGCGGCGCTACCTGATAATGCCGTAACACTGTCCGCAGCGAATGAGCCGTTAGCGCAAGCGACTCAAACCAGTTGGCTAGCCATTGATGATGTTTTCTATGAGGCTCGGGGGAATGCGTGGGCATTGTTGCATTTGCTTAAAGCTATAGAAGTAGAGTTTGGTCCGGAACTCGCCCAGCGGCAGGCGCAACTCAGTTTGCGAGCGGCCATCCATGAGCTGGAAGCGACGCAGCAGACGCTGTGGAGTCCCGTTGTTTTGAATGGTTCGGGCTTTGGGCTTTTTGCCAATCACTCATTGGTCATGGCGAACTATCTCAATCGCACACAGACCGATCTTGCGGATGTCCGACGCCTGTTGGCGGAGTCCGACTGAATTAGCGCGTTCTGATTGTCCCTTTTTTCTGCATTGCCTGATAACTGCTATCTCCCTGATAGCGGTATGGGCAATGCCGTGGTCATGAAATGAGTTTCCGATCACAAATCATGGTATGGATCATTTTTCATTGAAAAACTACTTTGAATTTTAGATATACGTATGGACATCATGGATGTCTGGAAATACATTAGCTCCCATGGCAGAAGTGTACCTGTTGACCGCATAGCATTCGGGATGGTTGTCTGCATTTGTTGTGGCCAATTGGTCGCTCTGCTGTCATAAGCCTATTTGCATTAGTTAGTCCTCTATTCCTGCAACGCGCGGGAGTGGCTGTCTTTGCATAAATGCTTATGAACGAGCCGATCTTTTTCCTGAGAGGTCTGGCGTCAATAAAAAAAAAGAGCCTGTTCTCTTGATCAGGCTCACCTGCACAGGGGAGTAGGTGCATGCGGCCGTCTTACGTTCTCCGCTTTTGCGCGGGGCTGTTAGCCCTGCTGATGGCGTCCTCCGTTTTTGCCACCCAGATTGACTTGACACCCGGTGTCACAGATATCAGCCATCAGGTCTTCGAGCTTCACCGTCTGATGATCTATATCTGCTGCGCGATTGGTCTGGCCGTGTTTGCAGTCATGTTTTACTCCATCTTTCGGCACCGTAAGTCAAAGGGTGCCAAGCCTGCAGATTTTCATGAAAGTACGGTGGTAGAAGTCATCTGGACTATTATCCCCTTCATTATTCTTATCGTTATGGCTATCCCTGCTACTCGGGTACTCATCGCCATGAGTGATACGAGCAAAGCCGATCTCACCATTCGCGTGACCGGATCACAGTGGAAATGGCATTACGAATACCTGTCTTATGATCAACAAAAAGACGTTGGGTTGTCGTTTCTCTCCGTTCTGTCCACGCCACGCGAACAATATGAGCGCCAGGGAAAGGGCCTGAATAGCAGCAATACGCCAGATTTTGTTAAGCATCCAAATTACTTGATAGAAGTGGACAAGCCGCTGGTGATTCCAACCGGCAAAAAAGTTCGCTTTCTAGTGACGTCAGATGACGTTATTCATGCTTGGTGGGTGCCGGATTTTGCTCTCAAGAAAGATGCTGTTCCGGGGTTTATTAACGAGATATGGACCAACGTACCTGTTGGTAAAGAAGGTGTTTACCGTGGTCGTTGCGCAGAGTTGTGTGGCAAGGATCATGCTTTTATGCCAATTGTGGTAGAGGCGAAATCTGAGTCTGATTTTGCTAAGTGGCTTGCTGAGACCAAGGTGAAGACTGAGGCGGAGGCCGCTGCTGCTGCCAGTTCGGTGGATTACAAATTTGCAGATCTCGCTGAGGCAAGCAAGCTCGGTGAAGAGGTTTACAACGCCAGATGTGCAGCATGCCATCAAGTGACTGGCGAAGGCCTCCCACCTATGTTTCCGGCGCTCAAGGGTTCGAAAATTGTGTCTGTAAAGGATCAGTTGCCAGCCCAAATCGACATTCTGAATAACGGTAAAAACGCCATGCCGGCATGGAAGGGTGTGCTGAGTCCAAAGGAGATGGCTGCAGTTATCTCTTACACACGTAATGCCTGGGGCAACAGCACAGGCGATCTCGTGCAGCCATCCGATACTGCTGCCAAGTAATCAGCGGAGAAAATTATAATGAGTCATGCCGCTTCGCACGATCAACACGATCACCATCACGCGCTTCCGCCTTTCTGGAAGCGTATGTTCACCACGTCAAATCACAAAGACATCGGCACGATGTATCTGGTTTTTGCCCTCATCATGCTGTTGTGTGGTGGGTCGGCAGCCATGGTGGTACGTGCCGAGTTGATGTACCCGGGCTTGCAGCTCTTACAGCCTGACTTCTTCAACCAGATGACGACCATTCATGGTCTTCTCATGGTCTTCGGCGCCATCATGCCTGCCTTCACCGGCTTCGCAAACTGGATGGTGCCAATGATGATTGGTGCGCCAGATATGGCGTTGCCGCGTTTGAATTTGTTCAGTTTCTGGCTGCTGCCCTTTGCGTTCAGTTTGCTGATTGCATCGGTCGTCATGTCGATTCTTGGAATGGGGCCAGCGCCTAATTTTGGCTGGACTTTTTATGCGCCGCTTTCCACCAAGTTTGGTCCTCCCAGCACAGACTTCTTTATCTTCTCTGTTCACTTGATGGGTATTTCGTCCATTCTGGGTGCCATCAATGTCATCGTGACCATTTTCAATCTGCGCGCACCAGGCATGACACTGATGAAAATGCCGCTGTTTGTGTGGACGTGGTTGATTACTGCTTTCCTGCTGATTGCTGTGATGCCTGTGCTTGCCGGTGCAGTCACCATGATGCTGACGGATCGTCATTTTGGCACCAGTTTCTTTGATGCATCTGGTGGCGGAGACCCCGTCATGTTCCAGCACATCTTCTGGTTCTTTGGGCATCCCGAAGTTTACATCATGATTTTGCCTTCATTCGGCATTGTCTCGGCCATCATTCCTGCCTTCGCACGTAAACCGTTGTTCGGTTACTCCTCAATGGTGTATGCCACGGCGTCGATTGCCTTGCTGTCCTTTGTGGTATGGGCGCATCACATGTTTACGACGGGTCTGCCTTTGGCAGGTTCGCTGTTCTACATGTACATGACCATGCTGATTTCTGTTCCGACTGGCGTGAAGGTATTTAACTGGGTTGCCACTATGTGGCGTGGCTCTATGACTTTCGAAGCCCCTATGTTGTTTGCCATTGCCTTTGTGGTGCTCTTTACCATCGGTGGATTCTCTGGAGTAATGCTGGCCATCGTTCCAGCGGATTATCAGTATCAGGATACCTATTTCGTGGTGGCTCACTTCCACTATGTGTTGGTGTCGGGTTCATTGTTTGCCATTTTCGCGGGTGCCTACTACTGGCTGCCAAAGTGGAGTGGTCACATGTTTAACGAAACGCTGGCTAAACTTCATTTTTGGAGCTCCCTGCTGTCCGTTAACCTGTTGTTCTTCCCGATGCATTTCGTTGGGCTTGCCGGTATGCCGCGTCGTTATGCGGATTACTCCATGCAGTTTGCCGATCTCAACTTCTGGATTTCGATTGGTGGATTCTGGTTTGGCGCGTCGCAGCTGTTCTTCCTTGCCGTGCTGTTTACCATCCGTAAGGGACCAAAAGCGGCAGACAAGCCATGGGATGGTGCCGAGGGTCTAGAGTGGACTGTGCCTAGCCCTGCGCCGTATCACACCTTCGAAGTGCCACCTGTAGTGAAGTAATTAATGTATTCGGAGCAAGGACGCTCCTGCAGATGGTAATAGCCGCATGAACGATGAAAGCAAAAAAAGCCAGGGGGTTGAGCAGAAAAACCGTCGGCTTTTGATGCGATTGATGCTGGTAGTTGTGGGCATGTTCATTTTTGCTGTGTTTTTGATGCCGCCGATCTACGACGTATTTTGTGAGTTGACCGGGCTGAATGGCAAAACATCAGGAAAGGCGGCGGTAGCACCCACGGTGGCTGATATGAGTCGCCAGATTACCGTGGAGTTTTTGGTGGATACGGACAAAGAGCTGCCATGGGATTTCACGTATGAAACCCCGGCCATGAAAGTGCATCCGGGAGAAATTTCGAAAACCCTGTTCTTTGTCAAAAACCGCAGTAATGACGCGATAGTTGGTAGGGCAATACCCTCCATCTCGCCCAATGAAGCGGCGCAGTATTTCAGGAAAACGGAGTGTTTTTGTTTTGCAGAGCAACGACTGGAGGGAGGTGCTACGAAGTCCATGCCGATGATTTTCTATGTCGACCCGGCCATTCCAAAGCACATCACTACCGTTACGCTCTCCTACAAATTCTATAATCTGACACATCAGGCCATAGCGGCACCTCGCTGAGCCTGGGGCATGCAAGGGAGACACACGAATGTCTACGCACCACGATACTGCTGCAGCCGGACAAAAGCCTACGAGCTACTATGTTCCAGCATCCAGTCCTTGGCCTTTTCTGGGGTCGTTGATTCTGTTTTTGCTGGTGATCGGGGCAGCTAATTTCATTCAGAGCCATGGTGTTACTGATCTTTCCAAGGGCATGCAAAATGCAGGCACCCTAAATTTCCTGCTGCCTGTTGGTATTTTGGGTGTATTTGCGCTGATGTTCTTTTGGTTTCGTGATACGGCGCGTGAATCCATGTCCAACATGAACTCTGTACAGATGGATCACTCCTATCGTCAGGGAATGGTTTGGTTTATTTTCTCCGAGGTTATGTTTTTTGCGGCATTTTTTGGTGCCATGTTTTATGCGCGCTGGCTGGTAGTGCCTTGGATTGCTGGTGAAGGCAAGGGCGCCATGACGCATGAATTGTTGTGGCCCAACTTTCAGGCCATGTGGCCGCTGGTAAAAATGCCTAGCGGAGCCATAACGGAGGCCATGAGCCCTTGGGGTCTGCCGTTCATCAATACGCTTTTGCTGCTGACATCTTCAGTAACGCTGACAATTGCCCATCATGCTCTGCTGGTGGGGAATCGTTCCCGGCAGATCAAGTTTTTGGCGGTGACATGTATTCTTGGCATGATCTTTCTTGGCTTGCAGGTTGAGGAGTATCTGCATGCTTATACCGAGATGGGGCTGACACTGAAGTCCGGAATCTATGGCTCTACTTTTTTCATGCTGACGGGGTTCCATGGTCTGCATGTGACCATCGGTACCATCATGCTTATTGTGATGTTGGTTCGTTCCATTAAAAATCATTTCACACCGGAAAGTCATTTCGCATTTGAAGCAGCCGCGTGGTATTGGCACTTTGTTGATGTTGTCTGGCTGTTTCTGTTCTTAGCGGTGTACTGGTTCTGATCGCATAACTGAAGTAAAAAGCCCGGCGTGCCGGGCTTTTTACTTCAGGAGCCTCGCAGGAGGCTCGGCCATAATATCAGGGTGCTGTGACAGGGGCTGTGGCGGATGTTTTGGCGGCGGCAGGCCCTGGTAGCCCGTGCGGCGCAATCAAGCCGAAAAACGAGGCAGCATAGAGTAAGACGATAATGGCAATCGATAATGCGAGCCGCCAGACTAATGACTTTAATGCCTTCTCTGAGTTGGCTTTACCGCCTTTAACAAGGTGTGTAAGGCCCTTGAATAGGCTAAACAGTACTGCCAGCATGGCGATCAGGACAATAATTTTTATCCACATGGTATTTGTCCATCATTGAGCGAAGGCAAGAGTGTAGTTGATGGCTGTCGGGCTCGCTAAAGAATTACGTGTTTCACTAGGCTCTCGTGTCTGGTCGCCGCCTGTCTGGGCATTATTGCTGGCCTTTGCTGGAGTGCTGTTTTTTTGCAGGCTTGGCGTATGGCAGCTTGATCGAGCTGTCGAAAAAGAAGTAATGATTGCTAGTTATGCAGCCCATGCCAGTCAGCCAGCCATGGCCTTGCCGGATTTGCTACAACAGAAGCAGATTGAGGACCGTCGTGTGCATATCGATGGCCATTGGGATAACAGTAAGCTGGTGCTTCTTGAAAACCAGATGCGTGGCCCACAAGCAGGCTTTCATGTGTATACCGCTTTTGTGCCATTGAATAGTCCGCAGGCGATTTTGGTCAACCGGGGTTGGGTGCCGGTGGTGGCAGATATTCAAAAGCTACCCTCAGTGCCACCTGCGCAGGCAACACAAATTTCTGGCTCCGTAGCGTTTCCCTCGAATTTTTTTACTGTTGCCGAACCGGATTACTCACAACAGCCCTTGCGTGTTGCCCGCTTGGATATGGTTTCCTTGGCTCGCGCAGTTGGAACAGAACTGTATCCCTTCGTGCTGCGTCTAGATGCTATTGAGCCGGATGGTTTTGTGCGTGAGTGGACACCCGCGGCAAGGATTGGCATGGCGCCGGAAAAGCATCGAGCTTATGCCTTTCAATGGTTTAGCCTCGCACTGGCAGTATTAGTTGTGCTGGTGCTGGTAAATTTACGTAATAAGGATGATATCGAGGTATGACGGATAACAAGGCCGTATCGCCATCACAGTTAAAAAAGAATCGCTGGATGTTGCTGATTCTTTTGGCGTCATTTGTTCTGCCTTTCGTGGTAGGTGATTTCGCATATCGTTTTGGGTGGTACCAAGGCGGTAAAACAAATCATGGGCAGCTCATCAATCCTCCCGCTGCATTTTCCGGATTTCACGCCTCTCAGAAAGCAGGCGAACCGGTCACGACCAGTTTTGTCCAAGCGAACTGGTGGCTGCTCTATGTAATGCCAGCAGACTGCACGTCAGCCTGTCGCAACCGACTGTTCCAGATGCGTCAGGTTCGTAAGGCCTTGGGCAAAGAGTCTGAGCGCGTGCGGACCTTACTGGTCACTACCTCTGCATTATCAAGTGATGTGGTGGCGCTGTTGCAGAATGAGTTTCCCGATTTTGTTCAAGTGCAGGCGGATGCTGCCAACGTTAATACGGCAATGTCTCAAGTGATACCTAACGCGGCAGACGCAGGCAACCTTTTCATCATGGATACGATGGGTTGGATTATGCTCATGTATGCCCCGGAACCGGATGAAGCGTCTTCAGTTGTCAAAGCCGAAGACATTCTTAATGATCTGAAAAAATTATTGAAGGCATCCCGAATTGGCTGAATCAATTTCTTCTGCGCGTCTATGGTTGACGCGACTGGCTGTCATTGGTGTATTGATCACGGCAACGGTGGTCGCCCTTGGTGCGTGGACTCGGCTGGAAGATGCAGGGTTAGGGTGCCCGGACTGGCCAACCTGTTATGGCTCGATCACAGTGCCCCTTACTGCTCAAGCGATAGAGCAGGGGCAGGCTTTGTATCCGGATCAACCGTTCTCGGCAGAAAAAGCCTGGCCAGAAATGATTCACCGTCACTTTGCCAAGACCATTGGCTTGCTCTGTATCCTAATGGCGGGCATTGCTCTGTGGGCATCACGCAAGGATAAAGAGATACCCGTAAAGCATGCCGTATTTCTGCTATTTATGGTGTGTTTGCAGGGGGCGTTTGGTGCGTGGACAGTAACAATGAAACTGTTTCCACCCGTTGTAACCGGTCATCTACTGCTGGGGTTTGCCACATTTACCACGCTGGTTTTGCTAGTGGCACGTTTGTCACCATTTCTGAAAGCATCGGGTAATAAGTCGGTTGCCTCTTTACTGCCGTTTACGCTGTTAGTGAGCGTCGTACTGGTATTGCAGATCGGCCTAGGCGGCTGGACAGCCTCTAACTATGCAGCAACGGTATGTACTGCGCTGCCAGTTTGCCAAGATGGGTGGCATGAGGTCATGAATCTACCGGAGGCTTTTGCTATTCATACGTATGCCGGCACAACATATGAGTTTGCACCTCACTTGGGTGCGGCAGAAAAAATCAGTATTCATGTGATGCATCGTCTGGGTGCATGGACAACTACTGTGCTGCTGAGCGTATTGTGTGTGCTGCTCTGGTTGCGTGCAGCGGGGTGCCGCTACCGTCGCTTTGCTATTTTTTTGGCGGGTGGGCTGCTGGTGCAGATATTGCTCGGGGTTTCCAATGTGTTGTTCGGTCTGCCGCTTGCCGTGGCAGTGGCGCACAATGTGATGGCGTTGCTGTTGCTGCAGATTGTGGTGTTGCTGGTATTTAGTCTTGTGCGGGAAAAAAGATCATGACGATGGTTGCTGTTGAGAAAGAAGAAGCACCGCTCTGGCGTGCGTATTGGGAGTTAACCAAGCCTGGTGTGGTAGCTCTGCTGATGGTAACAGCCGTGATTGGTATGTTCCTCTCGACCCCCGGCATGGTGCCTTTGCGTGTACTAATTCTGGGGTCGCTGGGAATGGCATTGGCCATGATGGCCTCAGCAGTAATCAATCAGATTATGGATCAGCGTATTGATGCGATCATGGCGCGTACCCATCGCCGTCCGCTGGTTCAGGGTAGGGTAAATACCCGTGCAGCTCTGATTTTTGCTGCAGTACTGGGCCTGTTGTCGTTGGTGATTTTGGATGTATTTATCAATCGCCTCACGGCGGTGCTGACGTTTTTTGGCATCATTGGATATGCCTTTATCTATACGATGTGGCTGAAACGGGCCACGCCGCAGAATATTGTTATCGGTGGTTTGGCGGGTGCGATCCCGCCGCTGCTCGGTTGGACGGCGGTGACTGGGGCGGTGCACCCACATGCACTGCTGCTGGTATTGATTATTTTTGCTTGGACCCCGCCACACTTCTGGGCGCTGGCAATTCATCGCAGGGATGAGTATGCCAAGGCGGATATTCCGATGCTGCCGGTAACCCATGGCATTGAGTTCACCAAGACAGCGGTACTCTTGTACACGGTTATCCTTTTTCTGATCGCATTGCTGCCCTACCTGACAGGGATGAGCGGACTGATTTACTTAGCGGGCGCCACCGTATTGGGTGGGATATTTCTTGTTTATGCCCTGCGTTTGAAGTTCAGGAGCGATCCGAGTGTGCCCATGAAGACCTTTGGGTTTTCGATTACCTACCTGTTCGCGCTTTTTCTCATATTGTTGGTGGACCACTACTTCTCTTTCAGGCTGGTATAAGTTCGCCGTGCAAGGCGTCACGATTTGCGGTGAAGACGCTAGCGGGAGGGGTAGCAGGCTGATACTGTTAACGGCATCTGTGAGTGTCTTGAAGTCGTGGGGGGAGAGTGATCATGCTGGGACTGGTTCTTTTTATTGGGGCATTACTGCTCATTGCGCTGTTCTTTGTCAGCATCTTTAACCGACTGGTCACTCACCGTAACCGCTTCAAGAATGCGTTTGCCCAGATTGATGTGCAGCTACAGCGCCGTTATGAGCTGATTCCCAACTTGGTGGAGACCGCCAAGGCGTATATGGCGCATGAGAAGGACACTCTCACGAATGTGATTGCAGCCCGTAATCAAGCCATGTCTGCCGAGCGTGCCGTTGCCGCCGCCATTGAAAATCCTGAGAATATGGCAAAGCTTGGCCAAGCAGAGGGTGCATTGGGGGCTTCTTTGGGGCGCCTGCTGGCCATCTCGGAAAATTATCCGGATCTCAAGGCCAATGAAACCATGCAGCAGCTGATGGAAGAGCTGGCCTCCACGGAAAACCGTGTCGGCTTTGCCCGTCAGGCTTTCAATGATGCAGTGATGGAATACAACATTGCCCGTGAGACATTCCCCAATTTCTTTGTCGCGGGAGCATTTGGCTTTCCGCAGGCAACACAGTTGGCGATCTCTAATGAGGAAGCGCGCCAGCCTGTTCGCGTCGGCTTCTGACCGACCAGCGAATCTTCATGGATTTCTTTGAACATCAAGCAAACGCCCGGCGACAGACCGGGCGTTTGCTTTTCTATTTTCTCGCTGCAGTTGTATTGATTGTCATGGCAGTCAATTTTGCTTTTTATCTGGGCGCTTCGTTTGTGCTGAAAGGCTATTCGGGTAGCCCACTGTGGCATCCATGGTCGTCACAGGCGGTGATAGGGACCTTGATTCTGATTGCCGGAGGTAGTCTACGGGAGTATCTCAGGTTGCGCGGCGGTGGACGTGCCTTGGCAGAAATGGTGGGTGCCCGCCGTGTGGATTTTGCCACGGTTCAGTCAGAAGAACGCCAGCTCATTAATATTGTTGAGGAAATGGCCATCGCCTCGGGGGTTCGACCACCAACGGTGTATGTCATGGATGGTGAGCCTGGTATCAATGCGTTTGTTGCGGGCCTGTCGCTTGATGACACGGTCATGGTGGTGACTCAGGGTGCGTTGGATGCATTTGATCGCGACGAGATGCAAGCCGTGGCAGGTCATGAGTTCAGTCATATTCTGAATGGCGATATGCGCTTGAATATTCGCCTGATGGCGATGCTGGCAGGCATTCTGGCGATTGGTCAGATGGGGGGGTTCCTGATACGGCTATCGTGGGAGGGAGGTTCGCGCAGTAGGCGCCGCTCGAAGCGTAGTGGGGGCATCATTTATCTGGTGGTGTTCGGCGCACTGCTCTGGCTGATTGGCTACATCGGTTTATTTTTTGGACGTTTGATAAAAGCCGCCATTTCGCGACAACGCGAGTTTCTGGCAGATGCCTCCAGTGTGCAGTTCACACGTAATCCGTCAGCATTGGCAAATGCCTTGCTCAAGATCATGTACGCCAATGAAAGCTCTTGGCTGCACAATCTGCATGCCGAGGACATGAGTCATCTTTGTTTTGGGGAAACCCTGCGCTTCTCCAATCTCCTTGCGACTCATCCCCCTCTTGAGCAGCGTATCCGCGTACTAGGGGCCGAATACTTGGTGCGAGGCCGCGTACGACAAAGGGCCTTGCGTGAGAAGCAGGAGAAGGTAGTAGACCGAGCCCCTAATGATTTACGGACAGAGGATAAGGCTCCAGCAGTCGTTAAGGATTTACCCCTAATTCCTTTTGTGGGCGCTGGAAATCCTTCCGTGGTTGAGCAGGCCGCAACGGCAGGAATCGCGCTGGCCGTGTCGCACCAAGCAATTACCATGCTGGCGCGTACCGGTAAGGTCAATCCAGCAGAGCTGGCATCCGCCGTAGAGCTGCACCGTCGGCTACCCGATGGGATCAAGAAGGCCTTACAAACCAGTGTCGGCGCCCAGTCACTCTTGTTTGCCTTGGTTGCTAAGCAAAACCATCTAGCAATGCCTCAGCTCACAGCGTTTTTGGGCGAATATCTGCCGGATATGCAGCAGGATATCCTGCGTATCCATGCGCAGTTAGAGGGGTTGGGGATGCGATTTGCCCTTCCGCTGACGGATTTGGCGTTACCACGCCTGCAGGTTATGCCGGTAAGTGAGCAGAAGATGCTGTTTTCCCGCCTGCAGCAAGTGGCACGGTTGGATCAGCGCATCAGTACCTTTGAATTTGCCCTGCTTATGCTATTGCGCAAGCAGCTACAGCGCTCAAAGGCACGGCCAGTGAAGCTTGAAAAGTGTATGGAAGAAGTGTCGCTGGTCATCGCTATTTTGCTTCATGCCGGAGGCTTGCGTGACCAAGAGCTGGAGCGTATGCATGCGCGATTGATGCGGACTATGACGCCCGCCATCATGCCCCTACCGGTTGTTGGTGCCGCGCGATTCTCTCATCTGGCACGTGAAGTACAGATTATGGCGGGCCTCCCTTTCAATGAGCGAAAGCAAGTGCTGGAGCTGGCGGCGACCGCTGTATTGGCGGATGCGGAGGTGCAGTTGGAGGAGTATGAACTGCTGCGCGTAGTATCCTCGCTGATGGATTGCCCCATGCCTTTGCTGGTGCTCTGACGGACGTGAAGTGTGCGTTATCGGCGAATATGGCTGCATTATCTCAGATTTTAGTATATTTCATTTGACGCTTCGGCAGTGAGCATGTGTTTGTGCTCCTGCGAGTCCTTCGAGGGGATGGCTACCGCTCCCTTAAGAGGAGGGACGTTCAGGAAGTTGAGTTTACCGTTGTGAAGGGCCAAAAAGCTTTTAGGCGGAAGAGATGATGTACCGCTCGACTGAGTATTAGACAAGGCCCCGTATTTGGGGCCTTTTTGTTTCCCAGCGTTCAGCCAAGTACGGCCCTTGCCTGGTGGTTCTGGTACAGGGTCTGAACGTTTGGAGGTGCGCCTCTTTTCTCCAGAGCACGGCTCTTGCGACTCATCCTTAGTGGGTGTGTCGGCTTATCTCGTCAGGGGCTTTGAGGCGGGGTAAAAACACCAATGGAAACAAAAGGTTGAATTGCGTAAGCTTGGCGACGGTCAGGCGGGCAGGATTTTCCGTATTCCTGACCATATACATTGTGGCGGCGATCGACTGGCGCCGGATATTCCCGTTGAGAGACGGTCTAAGGAACTGATAATGAAAAAGAAACATTTGCTAAGCTTTATCTATATTTTGTTGGCTCTGGGTTTTGTCATCAATGGTTTGATCATGCTGGTTGCTCCAGGTCTCTGGCTGGCGCATATGCCCTTACAGTTGCAAGCAACCAATAGCACCTACTATCTGACTAGGGCATTAGGCCTAGCCGATTTGGCCATGGCCCCGCTCTTTTTTTGGTGTGCACGTAATCTTAAAAAGCGTAAACCAGTGCATTTTGCATTGGCCATCTATGTGGTGGGTTTTGCGGTGCTCAATGCCATAGAGATTGCGCTGTCTCCTGTAATTCCAAGTGATGTTGCCTTCTGGTTGACCCTTACCGTTATGGTGTTCTTGCCAGCGTTGTTGATGATAATTATGGCGCTGCCACCATTACCGACCCGAGTGAAGGGCCCGCGCGAAACCGGGACAGTAAAGTGGTTCAATGCGACCAAGGGTTTTGGTTTTATCACTCGCGCACATGGAGATGATGTGTTTGTGCACTATCGCTCCATTCGTGGCGAGGGCCATCGCACCTTACGTGAAGATCAACGCGTAGAGTTTGTTGTGGTCACGGGTGAAAAAGGGCTTCAGGCTGAGGATGTACAGCCACTATGAGCAAGCCTCGCTATCACGAATCGGTACCGGCAATTAATGTCGAAGAGTTTCGCAAGGTAGTCATGAGTCGGCGCTCTGTCCGCCGATTTGATGACACGCCGATTCCAGATGCCGTGCTGCAGGATTGCTTAGACATGGCGCTGCTGGCGCCGAACTCCTCCAATTTGCAGCCTTGGGAATTTCATGTCGTTAAAACGCCTGCGGTGAAAGAGGCGCTAGCGCATGCCTGTCTGGGTCAGAACGCGGCTAAAACAGCACAAGAATTAGTGGTGGCTGTGGCTCGTTTGGAAACCTGGCAGGAGCATTGCGACATGATGCTCGAGAACTGGCCCGAGGAAACTATTCCTAAGGTAGTGCAGAGTTACTACGGGCGGCTGGCTAAGATTTATTACAATCAAGGCCCGATGAATATTTTGGGTGTTGGTAAGCGTGTGCTGTCTAAGGTGACGGGTTTTTCTCGCCCGGTACCGCGAGGCCCTTTCACGCATGCCGATATGAAAGTGTGGGCGGCTAAGACGGTGGCGCTGGCGACGGAGAATTTTATGCTGGCCATGCGTGCCCATGGCTTTGATACCTGCCCAATGGAGGGCTTTGATGCTCACCGGGTGCACAAATTGCTGGATTTACCATCGGATGCTTTTATCGTGATGGTGATCGGCTGCGGCAAACGCGCAGCAGACGGGGTCTACCATGCCCGTATCCGTTTTGCGCGTGAGCGCTTTATCAAGACGCATTGAACCGAGAACGATTGCAGTGACCACACAAACTGATTCACGCTTTGACCATGATCCCACCGGTTGGGATCCGGCAAGCTATGTTGTACCTGCCGAGGAAGGCAAGCTCCGCTTTGCGGATCTGAATTTGCCTCGCCCGGTATTGCATGCCATTGCGGATTTGGGTTTTCAGTACTGCACGCCGATTCAACAGCGCGTGCTCAAATTCACCATGGCGGGGCACGATGCTATTGGTCGCGCCCAGACAGGTACGGGTAAGACAGCCGCCTTTCTGCTGACTATTCTGGCTGACTTGCTGAAGAACCCTCCTGATGAGGAGCGCTATGCTGGCGAACCACGTGCCCTTATTTTGGCACCGACTCGTGAGCTGGCCATGCAGATTGCCAAGGATGCAGTCGACCTGACGCGTTACACCGACCTTAAGGTGGTGACAGTGCTGGGTGGCATGGATTACGACAAACAGCGTAAGCAGTTGACAGAAGATTTCGTCGATATTGTGGTGGCAACGCCAGGCCGTCTGTTGGATTTTGCCAGCAAGCAAGATGTGTATCTGGATCGTGTGGAATTTCTGGTGATTGACGAGGCCGACCGCATGCTGGACATGGGGTTTATTCCGGACGTGAAGCGCATTGTGCGCCTGACTCCCCCTAAGATCAGTCGTCAGACACTGTTGTTTTCCGCCACGTTTACCCGTGATGTGATCAATCTCTCTGAACAGTGGACATGCAGTGCGGTCAAGGTAGAGATCGAGCCTGACAAAGGCACGACAGATCGTGTTGAGCAGTTGGTCTACATCACAACGGCCGAAGACAAGTACAAGCTGCTCTATAACCTGATCACCAAGAATAATCTTGAGCGCGTAATGGTATTTGCCAATCGTCGAGACCAGACACGCAAGCTCACCGACATGCTCAAGGCGCATCGTATTTCCTGTGCCATGCTTTCAGGAGAGGTGCCGCAGGATAAGCGTGTCAAAACGCTGGAGAATTTCCGCGAAGGCAAGATTAAGGTGTTGGTCGCAACCGATGTGGCGGGCCGCGGTATTCATGTCGATAACGTCAGTCACGTGGTGAACTTCACGCTGCCAGAACAGACGGATGATTATGTGCATCGTATCGGTCGTACTGGCCGTGCTGGCGCGTTGGGTACCAGTGTCAGTTTTGCCTGTGAGGATGACGCTTTTCTGATTCCTAAGCTGGAAGAAGCGATTGGCCGTAAGTTGCCAAGTAAGTATCCTGAAGATGAGTTGTTGGAAGACATTCCTGCGATGCGTGGCGAGCAAAAATGAACTGGCAGCGTATATCGCCGGTAGATGCGGCGGCACTCATTGCTGAACGCTCACCCGTACTGGTGGATGTTCGGGATGAGGGCTCTTACCAGACAGCACGTATTCCGGGAGCGTTGTTTCTGGATAATCAGGGTGTGCAGGCG
>DDBN01000063.1:0-12141 GCA_002333145.1 Moraxellaceae bacterium UBA2031 | reverse complement strand
CGGGTAGATCGTTTATGTTCAGGTGCAGTATTTGCGCTACTAAGATCAAGAATGCGGGTTGTCATATTGTCTGCCGTGACTCATTCTTGAGTGCTAGGTTGTGATGTGTAGTCACATGCAAAATAACGATAAAGCGGCAACAGGAGCAAGCCATGTCCACCATTGATTCCATTCTGGTTGAAAACCGGATATTCCCCCCAGCCGATGCATTTCGTGCGGCAGCTCGGGTATCTGGCATGGAGGCTTATCAGGCCTTGTGTGATGAGGCTAACTCAGATTACGAGGGCTTTTGGGCGCGGCAGGCTCGTGAGAATCTGTCCTGGCATCGGCCGTTCACACAGACGCTGGACGAAAGTAATGCCCCTTTCTATCGCTGGTTTCATGATGGCCAGATGAATGTTTCCTACAACTGCATTGATCGGCATCTGCCAGAGTTAGCGAACAAGGTTGCGCTGATTTTTGAGTCGGATAACGGCACGGTTCGCAGACTGACCTATGCAGAGTTGTCACGAGAGGTCGGTCAATTTGCCAATGGTTTAAAGTCACTCGGTGTGACGAAAGGTGACCGCGTCATTATTTATATGCCGATGGGCATCGAGGCGGTAGTGGCCATGCAGGCCTGTGCGCGTATCGGTGCCATTCACTCTGTGGTGTTTGGCGGGTTCTCAGCAAAAAGTGTGAATGAACGAATCATTGATGCGGGCGCAAAACTTATCATCACGGCCAACGGCAGTATTCGTGGTGGTAAGGTAGTGCCGCTCAAGGCCACCACGGATGAAGCGATTGCTCTGGGCGGATGCAAAACGCTAGAGCGAGTGGTGGTGTTTAAGCGTGCCGAAGAAAAAGATGCTCAAATCGAATGGCAGAAGGGCAGAGATATCTGGTGGCATGATCTGGTAAAGGGCAAGCCGCAATACTGTGAGCCAACATGGGTGGGGGCAGATGATCCTTTATTCATCCTTTACACATCAGGCTCAACGGGTAAGCCGAAGGGAGTGCAGCACTCCAGCGCTGGTTATCTGCTCGGCGCCATCAATTCAATGCAGTGGGTATTTGATCACAAGCCCGATGATATTTTCTGGTGCACAGCGGATGTGGGCTGGGTGACGGGCCATAGTTTTGTGGCGTACGGGCCTTTGGCGGTTGGTGGAACGCAGGTAATTTTTGAAGGGATTCCGACCTATCCCGATGCCGGTCGTTTTTGGCAAATGATAGAACGTCATCACGTCACGACGTTCTATACCGCGCCTACGGCGATTCGCTCTCTGATCAAATTGGGGGGGGATTTACCAAGCCAGTTTGATTTATCATCGCTGCGTCTGTTGGGTTCGGTGGGTGAGCCGATCAATCCTGAAGCGTGGATGTGGTATCACAATGTGGTCGGCGGTGGGCGTTGCCCGATTGTGGATACATGGTGGCAGACAGAAACGGGTTCGCACATGATTGCACCGCTGCCGGGCGCGGTACCGACCAAGCCTGGCTCCTGCACTTTGCCACTGCCCGGCATCATGGCGGATATCGTTGACGAAGTCGGCGTGCCGGTAGAGAAGGGTAACGGTGGCATTCTCGTCATCAAGCGCCCGTTCCCATCGCAGGTGCGCACGCTCTGGGGTGATCCGGATCGTTTTGTGAAGTCTTATTTTCCTGATGAATTCAAAGGGCGCTATTACTTGGCGGGGGATTCGGCACACCGTGATGATGATGGCTACTTCTGGATCATGGGCCGTATTGATGACGTGTTGAACGTGTCCGGGCATCGCCTTGGTACGATGGAAATCGAGTCGGCGCTGGTGGCAAACAGCCAAGTTGCGGAAGCGGCGGTGGTGGGGCGTCCGGATCCGCTCAAGGGCGAAGCCATTGTTGCGTTCGTTGTGCTGAAAGGCGCACGCCCGACTGGCGACGAAGCCAAGCGGATGATTGCTGAGTTACGCGATTGGGTGGGTGGCCAGATTGGTGCTATTGCCAAGCCGGAGGATATCCGTTTTGGTGACAATCTACCGAAGACACGTTCAGGAAAAATCATGCGTCGTTTGCTAAGGTCAATTGCCAAGGGCGAGCAGATTACCCAAGACATTTCAACGCTAGAAAATCCGGCCATTCTGCAGCAGCTGCAGGAAAACGTCTGAGTAGTGTGAGGGTTTAATCAAAAATGGCTGCGATCTGGCAGCCATTTTTTTTATGGTGTATTACTGGTTTTAAGTGAAGTGATTAATGATTGGTGGAATGATCAGTCATTGGGGTAGTAGAGAAACTGGTGTGGCATGGGCTCAGGCAAATACAAGTGGCGCAAGTCCATGTAGTCCGCCAGCATCATGAATTCAGGCTCCTGCAGGCTGCCAATTGCCCAGTTGATCAATTGATTTTTAACACCACGCCCGATGACGGCACCACCCTGAACCAGTTTCTCTGTAAAAAAACCGAAGCCCATCATGCGCACGGACTTGAGGTAGATTTCCTCCAGTAGAAGATCGCCCAATTCATTCAGTTGCTGACTGATGGCTCGTTTTTCTTCTTTCCAGTTGCCGTCACGGATACGCCGTACTGAATCGATACGGCGTTCGTTTAGTGAGTCAGGTATCTGGTAGCCAACCATCGCGGTGAAGCCATTTTCAGCCGGCATAGTGATGGACAGTGAACGAATATGGCTCGCTGCCAGAGTCATCTGCTCACGGTCTAGCTTTGGCACGATCTGTTTGGTCAGTTTGTTGATCGTGCCTGATAACGACTGCACGGTGGATTGCACAAAATGCTCTGCAGTACGATTGAGTCCCATCGCATGAATAGCATCTAGCACAAGCGCTTTGCCAGACTCCCGGTCAAAGCGCTCGATCACTTCGATGAGTGCATCATGCTGATGCCAGTTTCCCTGCGTAACTTCCCAGACCAGTTTCTCACCGACACGGCGCAACTCAGGGCTGGCCTCAAAGGCCGTGTAGTGTCCGGCGGGGTTGTTTTGGTCATGCACCTTTACAGATGTCCTTTTATTTGAGTTCGCTAGAACTCTTGCCCAGCAGGCGACGGGCAATAATAAGCTGCTGGATTTGTTGTGTCCCCTCAAAGATGTCGAGAATTTTTGAGTCACGCGCCCATTTTTCCAGTAGTTCGTCCTCTCCATACCCCACTGAGGCACAAAGCTCGACACACTTGAGCGTAATTTCGTTGCCAACACGTCCGGCCTTGGCCTTGGCAATTGAGGCCTCTTTCGAGTTGGGCTGCTTGTTGTCAGCCATCCAAGCGGCTTTAAGGGTGAGCAGTCGTGCGGCTTCCCATTCTGCTTCCATGCGCGTGACAGTCGCCACAACGTTTGAGGCATTCAATGGCAGAGTGCTGTAGTTTGGGTCCAGATAATCCTTTAGCAGCTCTTTGGTACGCTCTAGGGAGGCCTTGGCACAACCCACTGCCATGGCAGCAACTAATGGGCGGGTGTTGTCGAACGTTTCCATGACGCCGGCAAAGCCCTTGCCTACATCGATCTCTGGATTGCCCAACAGGTTAGCTACCGGCACACGGCAGTCCGTGAAGTTAATCGCGGCCGTATCCGAGGCCTTGATGCCCAGTTTGTGCTCTAGGCGAGTAACCGTCATGCCGGGTGTGCCTTTTTCCACGACAAAGGACTTGATGGCGGCACGGCCCAAGTTCCTGTCCAGCGTGGCCCAGACCACCACACAATCGGCACGTTCGCCGGAGGTTACGTAGATCTTTTCGCCATTAAGAATGAAGTCATCTCCATCGCGTGTGGCAGAGGTACGAATGTTGGCAGAATCAGAGCCTGTGCCTGGCTCTGTGATGGCCATGGCCGCCCATTTTCCCATAAAGCGTTCGAGCTGTTCATCATTGGCCACGGCCGCAATGGCAGAGTTACCCAAGCCTTGACGAGGCATGGACAGCAGCAGGCCGGTATCGCCATAGCACATTTCGATAATGCCCAGCGCGGTGGACATATTGGAGCCGTTGCGGATGCCTTCATTTGCTTGCGCACCGCGTTTGCCCGCAGTAGAGGCACCTGCAGATTCAGGCGCACCATCATTCATGCCATCCAGCAAAGAAGCCAGCATGTCGAGTTCTTTTGGATAGGAGTGCTCGGCCTTGTCATACTTACGCGAAATAGGCCGCAGAAAATTAAGGGCTACTTGTTGGGCCTGATCAACCAGCATCTGGAATTTTTTTGGGGTTTCGAGATTCATTTTTTACGCCTCGGATTTATTTTGGGAGTGTTATGTCGGAAACGGGCCTGTCCTGATTACAGGTGCAAGCCTCCGTGCATAACGCCCACCGCGCGCAGGTCGCGGTACCAGCGCTCAACGGGGTGCTCCTTGGTGAAGCCATGGCCGCCGAGCAGTTGCACGCCATCCGTGCCAATCTTCATGGTTTTTTCTGCACAGAGCAGGCGGGCAAGATAGGCCTCGCGATGAAACGGTTTGCCGGCTTCGGCCAGTGCGGCTGCACGCCAGACCATCATGCGCATTGACTCCAGTTCGATCGCCATATCGGCAATGATGAATGCCACACTTTGGCGATGTGAAATAGGTTCACCGAAAGCAACGCGCTCATTGCAATAAGGAATGACGTAATCCAGCACGGACTGTGAGGTGCCCAAGGCCAGTGCACACCAAGCGAGTGCGGATAAATCCAGAAAAGTGGTGTAGTCGAAGTCGTCTTCGCCCAGTTTTTCGCCGATGACATTGTCCAAGTGCATCGTTACCGTCTGTGCTGCTTTAAGGCCCATGCCTTGTTCCTCACGGAAGCTCAGACCTTCGCTGCCGCCACGCACAATAAATACCGCTGGCTTGCCATCAAGCAAGGCCGCCACGAGCAGCAACTCAGCAGTGGCACCATGAATGACCAGACTCTTTTCTCCGGAAATCACATATTCATTACCGGTATGCAGCGCCGTGGTGGATAAAAGAAACGGATTGAAGAGAGGCTCAGCCTCCATGACGGCAATACACGCCTGAGGCGGAGTCTCGCTCGCAAAGGCCGGTAGATAAACTTCTTGCTGCACTTTGGAACCCCAACGTGTAAGGGCGTTGGCTACCCCCATAGGGGCCAGAATGGAGGCGGCAAGAGAGAAGTCTCCGTACCCGAGATCTTCCGCGGCCAGCATGTTGGTGACCACGGACTGCTCAGCCGCCATACCACCGAGTGCTTCGGGAACTGCGTAAAAATTCAGACCAAGTTCCAGTGACTGAGTACGAATACTGTCAGGAAAGACCGCATCGTGATCCGATTGATGAGCGGCAGGGCGGAGCACGTCACGGGCAAAGCGCTGCAGGGTTTCCCGCATCATCTGTTGCTCTTCCGTGAGGGAGAGATCGAACAGCCCCTTGGGTGCAGATGGCAGGCGCTGCGTCTTGTCTAAAGATGACCCCTTGCTGAACTGGCGGGCCGCAACCCCCGCCAACTGAAAGCCAGCTTTGCTGCCGGAATACAGCAGCCGCTCAAAGGGCTTACGAATCCCAAAACGGTCCGGCCAGCTGCTTTGGGCAAAACGGCTCAGCATGCCGAGTCCCATACCTTGAATCTGATTTGAGTTCATTGTTTTCTCCTAAGCAAGATGCCGCCGGTTAGCGCCCGAACAATGACCTGATAATGCACCAGTATTGGATTCATGCATTGACCTTTATGTCTTCGTGCGCGGCACGATGGTCAGTCCCCCTTGAGGGCGGCTATGATGCACCTCGTTTGCTCGGAAGCATGGCCGGTATCATGGAAACTCTATTGCAGCTGGCGCGTCGCATTGATCGCCTGAATGAATCTATCGGACGTCCGGTGGCGTGGCTTATTCTGATTGCGGTCATCATTGCCGTGCTAACTGCCTTTGCCCGCAAGGTGGGAACCGGCTCCAACGCCTTTATCGAGATACAGTGGTATCTGTTCGCGGCTATTTTTCTTCTGGGTGCGGGTCATACGCTTAAGCGCAATGAGCATGTCCGCATTGATGTCATTGCCAAGTACTTTTCTCCCAAGGCTCGCGCAGGTATTGATCTGGCCGGCCACCTTCTGTTTTTGCTGCCACTGTGTGCGGTACTGATTTGGCTTGGTACTGAAAATGCCTGGGTGGCTTGGAGCAGCCATGAGATGTCGGCTGATGCTGGCGGCCTGCCACGGTGGCCGGTACTGGCACTGATTCCCGCGGGCTTCTTGCTGCTGGCTCTTCAGGTGATTGCGGAGAGCATTCATCGTCTTGCCGTGCTGATGGATAAAGAGACGGGCAAGGAGACAGACAGTGGGCATTGAGATGATCGATCCTAGCCTGCTGGCCCCCGGATTATTCGGCCTGCTACTGGTTCTGCTACTGACCGGGTACCCGGTGGCCTTTGCACTAGGGGCGGCAGCACTCGTCTTTGCCATCATTGGTTTGGAAGCCGGAGTGATCAAGCCGGAGTTGGCGCAGGCTGTCCCTGATCGCCTGTTCGGTATCATGCGTAATGACACGTTGCTGGCAATCCCATTTTTTACCTTCATGGGGCTGGTGCTTGAGCGCAGTCGACTGGCTGAAGAATTACTGGAAACAGTAGGGCAGTTATTTGGACGGGTGCGAGGAGGGCTGGCGCTGGCCGTGGTATTGGTCGGTGCCTTGTTGGCCGCCACCACAGGCGTTGTTGCCGCCAGTGTCATGGCCATGGGCCTGATTTCGCTGCCAGTCATGTTGCGTCATGGATATGCCCCGACGATTTCTACGGGCGTCATCGTTGCCTCGGGCACATTGGCACAGATTATTCCGCCTTCGCTGGTGTTGATTGTTCTGGCAGATACGCTCTCTGTGCCAGTGGGTGATATGTATGCCGGCGCCATCATTCCGAGTCTGTTGCTAACTGTTTTATTCATGGGCTTTATTCTTGTGGTCAGTGTAGTGCGACCAAAGATGGTGCCCGCTTTAGCGCCAGAGAACATTATTCGCGGTGCGGCACTGTGGCGTCGCGCCCTGCTGTCATTGTTTCCGCCGTTGTTACTGATCTTTCTTGTGCTCGGGACCATCTTCATTGGACTGGCCACCCCAACCGAAGGGGGGGCTATGGGGGCCGCAGGGGCGATGCTGCTGGCGGCACTCAAGGGTCGACTTAATCGTACCATGCTGGATGAGGCGCTACAGACAACGGCTCGTCTGACCTGTTTTGTATTGTTTATTTTGATCGGGTCGTCGCTATTTTCTTTGGTATTTCGTGCGCTGGACGGTGACCTCTGGGTAGAGTCATTATTTGCGCATGTTCCCGGTGGCGTGATTGGTTTTCTGCTGATCGTTAATCTGCTGGTTTTTATCCTCGGATGCTTTATCGACTTCTTTGAGATCGCTTTTATCGCGGTGCCTTTGTTGGCTCCGGTGGCGCATAAGCTGGGTATTGATCCGGTATGGTTTGGCGTCATGCTGGCGATGAATTTGCAGACGTCTTTCCTTACGCCACCGTTTGGGTTTTCACTTTTTTATCTGCGCAGCGTAGCGCCCGCTTCAATTCCTACTTCTGCCATTTATCGCGGGGTATTGCCCTTTATTGCGTTGCAGCTAGTCATGCTGGCGATGGTGGCTGTTTTTCCGCAGTTAGTAGTCTCCGCAAAGAATGAGCTAACCGTGTGGGATGCGCCGGCAGAGTTTGTGGATGGTGGCAGTGCCCCGGCCAGTGCCGATGAGGCGATTCGCGTTATGGAAGATATTGCTCATGATCTTCACAACGCACAAAAATCAGCAGGAGCAGAATAAATATGGATCGTCGTGATTTTCTCAAGAAAACAGCGGCAGGTGCCTTGCTGGCAACGCCTGTCGTGGCGACTTCGGTTGTAGCTGCACCGGCCATCATTACACACCCCACAATCCAGTGGCGCATGGCATCCAGTTATCCCAAAAGCTTGGACACCATTCATGGTGCCGCCGAGGTGCTCTCACGCCGCGTTGCGGAGTTGACAGATAACCGTTTTCGTATTCGCGTCTTTGCTCCAGGTGACCTGGTGCCTGGCTTGCAGGTAATGGATGCGGTTGGTAAAGGCACCTGTGAGGCAGGGCATACCGCCAGTTATTACTACGTGGGAAAAAATAAAGCATTTGCCTTTGATACAACCGTGCCATTTGGTCTCACAGCGCGACAGCAGAATGCATGGCTTTACAGTGGTGGCGGCCGTGAGTTGATGGCTCCCCTGTTTGCCGAGCAGGGCGTGATCAGTTTTCCGGGCGGCAATACCGGTGCACAAATGGGCGGTTGGTTTCGTCGTGAGGTTCGCTCACTGGCAGAACTCAAGGGCCTAAAAATGCGTATACCGGGTATCGGTGGCGAAATTATGTCGCGCCTCGGTGTTATTCCTCAGACCATTGCCGGTGCCGATATCTATCCGGCGCTGGAGCGCGGTGCGATTGATGCCACTGAGTGGGTAGGCCCTTACGATGACGAAAAGCTAGGGCTCTATAAGATCGCCAAGCACTATTATTTTCCCGGCTGGTGGGAGCCAGGTCCTACACTGAATTTTTATGTAAACCAGGTTGAATGGAAAAAATTACCACCTATGTATCGAGCGGCGTTTGAGGCAGCCGCAGCAGAAGCCAGTACGTTGATGCTGGCCAATTACGATGCCCGTAATCCTGAGGCACTGGCCCGGCTGATTGGGCGTGGCGTCAAGCTGCACCGGTACCCGGATGATGTGCTAGAAGCAGGCATGAAGGCGACCTTTGAGTTCTTCGAGGAAGAAGCAGCCAAAGATCCAGCATTCCGAAAAATATATACCGAATGGAAGAAGTTCCGTCGCCTGCAGCAGGGCTGGTTCAATCTGGCGGAAAGTTCGCTGGAAAACTTTATGTACCGGCGACCAATCAAGTAAATTGTGTCAGCAGAACTGCCCGCCGAATCAGGCGGGCAGTTCGTTCTGCTCGTGCCAGAGGATTAGCTCATCCATGCAGTGGATGAGCCGTTCTAGTACGGCACGACAATCGACCGTATCAACTACTTTGGCCGTTCGGCTTTCCTGTTCTTTTTGCAGATGTATCTTGATGTGGGTTTCCAAATCGTGGGCTGCTTCTCGCAGCGCAGGCACGCCGCAATAACGAGTGGCACCATGCAGATAGTGAACATGCTCCAGCAGCATATCGATACGGTTACTTTCACACGCATTCAGTATCTTGGTTTTTTCATGCCCCAGGCTAGTAAGCAGCATTAACATCATGTCGCGAGCAAGGTCTTGCTTGCCGGCCGCCAGACGCACACTTTCTTCCCAGTCAATAATCGTATTTGGGTCAGAAGAGCGTAGTGGTGTGTTGATGACGGGCAGAGCACCGCCGTGCTCAGATGGACGGCCCGCCCATTTGGTCATCATGTGTGCTAGTTGGATTTCTTGCACTGGCTTGGTTAGGTAGTCATCCATCCCAGATTTAAGTAATGCTTCTCGCTCATTGGCCATGGCATGTGCAGTAAGAGCAACGATGGGAACATGCCGTGTGCCGCCAGAGTCTTTTTCATGTTGGCGAATGGCTTGTGTTGCCTCCAGACCGTTCATGCCCGGCATCTGGATATCCATGAAAACCAGATCAATGTCCGATTCCTTGCACAGACGTATGGCTTCATGACCATTGCTGGCTGAAAAAGTTTTTACGTTGAGCTCATCGAGCAGGGCGCATACCAGTTTTAAATTGGCTGGATTATCGTCAACAGCCAATACCCGCAGAGGCTTTGGTTCATTGCCAGAGGGTAATAGCGCCATCTGTGCCGACATTGCCGATAACATGCCAGACAATTGCGCATACAGATCGCGTGGCGGTACCGGCTTGCAGAGTGCCGTTACATGAGAGGTTGGATATGCCGCCTGCTCCAGTGAAGGGTCTGTATTGCGCGCGAGCAGGATGATTGGCCCTTGCATCAGCTCACGCAGCTCTTTCAGTATGCTGTTGACGCTTATCGCATCGTTACCGGACAGCCCCAGTGACAGGATGAGAGCGTCGGGTGTTGCCTGTTTCAGCGACTCTCTCAACTCAGACAGTGATGTGATGCTGGTGCAGTTGGCGCCCCAGTGCTCCAAGGTATTGATCAAGAACTGACGCGACACATCCTGTGGTTCTGCCACCATGATCGTGCGGCCTTTGAGTTGGTCTCCAGCGATGGGTGGCTGCGTAAATCTGTCGAGATCGGCTCGGATGGTAAACCAAAATGTTGATCCTTCCCCCGGCGTACTCTCAACACTGATTTCACCATGCATCTGCTCAATCAGATGGCGCGAGATAACCAAGCCAAGACCCGTTCCACCAAACTTTCGTGTTGTAGAGGGGTCGCCCTGACTGAAGGCACGGAATAAATCAGCCCGTGCAGATTCAGATAAGCCAATACCGGTGTCGGTGACGCTGATGCGTACCAGTGCGTGCCGTTCAGTTTGGTTTTCCAGCATGCAGCGCACAATAATTTCGCCCTTGGGCGTAAACTTGATGGCATTGTTGACCAGATTTATCAGGATCTGTTTAAGGCGCAGTGGATCACCCATCAGATGGCGCGGAACATCATCATAGATGAAGGCGACTTGCTCGATATTCTTCTCTTCTGCCATCGGTGCCAGCATATTAAGAACATCAAAAATAACGTCTTCAATATCCAGTGGCGTGTAGTCCAGCACCAATTTACCGGCCTCAATCTTGGAGAGATCAAGAACGTCATTGATGATGGCCAGCAGGCTGTCAGATGATTTCTGTATGGTGCGCACATAGTCGAGCTGGCGCGGTGTTAGCGGGTTTTTCAGCAGTAGCTTGGTAAAACCCATAATGCCGTTTAACGGAGTGCGAATTTCGTGCGAGATGTTGGCCAGAAACTCCGACTTGATGCGGTTTCCTTCCACGGCTTCCTTACGCGCCAATGTCAGTTCGATATTCTGAACCTCCATTGTTTCCATGGTTTCGCGCAAGTCCTCGTTGGTTTGCACCATCGAGCTTCTCAGTTCATCCGTATCGGTATTGATGCGTTCCAGCAGTGCATTAATAGCGGTCTGCAGGCTGGCAAGGTCGCCGGTAGCATCAGTTCCCAGTCGGTAGTCCAGATGCATGCTGTCAATATTGGACAGGGTATTGGTCATTTCTGAAACAGGGGAGAGCCAGCGATGGATTGCCCGTGTCAGCAGTAGCGCGAGTAGTATTAGTGCGATCAAGCTGACAACCAGAATGATCATCAGGGCTTCGTATTTTCGAATGGTCAGTTCTTGAGTGCCCATTTCCAGCAGAATCCAGACATTCGTTTTCTGGCCAGAGGAGAGCTTGAACTGCACAGGCAGCGGTTTTACATATTGCCAACTATCGGCAGTGACATAGCGGTGGGTTTCAGTATCCAAGCGCAGGTGCTGCGAGCCAGTCAGCGCACGTCGTGTAGGGCCGCTGTGCACAATAACGTTGCCATCGGCATCTACCAGAGTCAGCGAGCGTAGATTGGGCTCTTCCAGCGCCTCGGCCGTCAGTGTTTGCGAGGTGATGGGTGTTGCTTCTTGCAGGTGTTCAAAGGCTTGGCTATAGCGATCCAGCAACAGACGGCCACGCTCCTGCTCCACGCTTTCAAGGTCATTGAAGCGGCTCAATACCATGCCCGTACCCAGGCCAAGTAGCAGCAGGGCAGTGGGCACCAATAGCAGGACGATAAGGCGGCTTTGCAGGCTCCAGGGCTTCATGGGGCATCCCTTGTCTTTATTGCGTCTGACTATAACGGGGAAGACCAATCCTGTCCTGTATTGCTGGGTTGGGCAGGTCGCCCCCGGCGGCCTCATCCCGTACAATTGCGGCCTTGTTGCGAGGTGACACATGCCCCCTGTCCACTACCCCACAATTGCCGATACGGTCGGCCAGACCCCTCTTGTGCGCCTGCAGCGTTTGCCGGGCACCACGACCAATACTATTTTGGTGAAGCTAGAGGGCAATAATCCTGCCGGGTCCGTAAAGGATAGGCCAGCATTAAGCATGATTGCCTATGCCGAGCAGCGCGGGCTGATTAAGCCGGGCGACACCCTAATTGAGGCTACCAGCGGTAATACGGGTATTGCGTTGGCCATGGTCGCGGCCATCAAGGGTTACCGCATGATTCTCATCATGCCCGCCAACCAGAGCCAAGAGCGCCGTGATGCCATGGCCGCCTATGGTGCTGAGTTGATATCGGTGAGCAAGGAAGACGGCATGGAAGGTGCCCGTGATCTGGCCATGCG
>DDBN01000129.1 GCA_002333145.1 Moraxellaceae bacterium UBA2031 | reverse complement strand
GCTATAGACAGCTGATCCGGTGGCGTCAGGCGGAGGGCCGAGCCAGCAGCGAAGCCACCGCAAACATTCCGGCCGCCGCCACCACAATGGCCGGCCCTAAGGGCAGGTTCCATTGCAGGCTACCCCCCAATCCGGCCAATACGGCCACGGCCCCGATGCCACTGGCGGTGATGGCCATCTGCTCCGGCGTGCGCGCCAGTCGGCGTGCCACGGCGGCGGGAATCACCAGCAGCGCCGTGATTAGCAACACCCCAACCACCTTCATGGCGGCTGTTACTACCAGTGCTAGCAGGATCAGCAATAGCAAACGTAAACGTGCGACGGGAATGCCATCAACAGCAGCCAGTTCTTCATTGATGGAGGAGGAAACCAGACCTCGCCACTGCCAGACCACCACGCCGAGAATGCCAACAGCACCGATCAACAAAGGGGGTAAATCAGAGGGAGCCAGAGCCAGAAGGTCACCAAAGAGATAGGCCATCAGGTCGACACGCAGGCCGTCAATAAAGCTGGTAACGACAAGGCCAAGGCTCAGCGCGCTCGTGGCCAGAATGGTCAACAAGGTGTCCGAGGCGAGTTCGGGTCGTTTCATGAGCAGGCTGAGCAGCACGGCCATTGCCAGGCAAACGGTGACGATGCCGATCCAGCCCGGAATACTGAGCAGCAAGGAGAGCCCAACTCCTAACAAGGCGGCATGCGAAAGGCTGTCACCAAAGTAAGCAAGGCGCCGCCATACCAATAACGAGCCCAGTGGGCCGCACACCAGCGCGGTGAGAATGCCGCCAGCCAGCGCCGGCCAGAACAGCTCAAACATGCTCATGTGGGCCCTCATGCGTACAGACGCCACCGTGGGTGTCGTGATGATGATCGTGATGATGGCTGTACACCGCCAAACCCTTTACNNGGATGACCCTCACAGCATATGTGCTGGTTAAGGCACAGCACATGATTGGTAGCCGCCATGACCAAATGCAGGTCGTGTGAAACCATCAAAACACCGAGGCCACGTGCATCGCGCATACGCGTGATCAGGTTGTAGAGCTCTTCCTGTCCGGTGATGTCCACGCCCTGAGCCGGCTCATCCAGCACCAGTAGTTCCGGGTCGCGCAGCAGGGCGCGCGCCAGCAGTACGCGTTGGAGCTCTCCGCCAGAAAGACGGCTGACGGCAGTCTGGGCGACATGACCGGCCCCTACATCACACAAGGACCTTTCCAGATCGGCAGCCTTAAGACGGGGGCGGGCTAGTTGCAGAAAACGCTGCACGGTCAGGGGCATGGCCGGATTGACCTCAAGCTTCTGCGGCATATATCCAATACGCAGGTTGGGCCGGATACGGCGTTCGCCCGAGTCTGTCGGTATCAACCCGAGGGCAACCCGAACCAGCGATGTTTTACCTGCCCCGTTAGGGCCGATGACGGTATGAATCTCGCCCGCATGAACATGCACGGACACGCCATCCAGAATGGTGCGGCCATCTCGCTTCAAGCAGACATTGTGCAAATGGAGAAGAGACTCAGTCATGACGGCAGTGTCGGCAGGTGCCGGCCAGTTCCAGCGTCTGGCTTTCGACTAGAAATTCAGCTAGCCCGGCGGCAGCGGCAACGGCCTGAGCCAAGGGGACGCTGTTGCCGATTTCTTCTGCATTACCGCAGGTGGTGCAGAGCAGGAAGTAACCCGCATGGGGCGCGCCGGGATGGCTGCAGCCGATGAATGCATTGCGGGAGGCGATGCGGTGAATAAGCTTCTGCTCTAACAGAAACTCCAATGCGCGGTACACGGTAGGAGGGGCAGGCTTGTGCCCTTCGGCGGTGAGTCGGTCAAGAATGTCGTAGGCACCCAGCGGTTTGTGGCTGGACCAGACTAACTCCAGAACGCGACGACGGATTTCGGTCAGGCGAACACTGCGCGCAGTGCACAGGCGCTCCGCCTCGCTAAGGGCGTCATGCACACAGTGGCTGTGATCGTGCGGGTGGAAGGCGGGCGCACTCATGGCCGGGCTCACGGTAAATTATTTGCAACAATATAACATAGTATAAGTACTATAATACGCACCTGTCATCCTTGAGTGCCTGCCATGTTTCGCTACCTACTGGCTCTATTACTGGTGCTGCCATTGTCTGCGCGCGCTCTGGACGTCGTGGCCAGTATCCGGCCGCTGGCCCTTATTGCCGATGCCGTCATGGAGGGCCAAGGCCGGGCGCATCAGCTGGTGCCGAATGGCGCCTCATCACATGAATATGCGCTGCGCCCTTCGGATCGAGCCTTGTTGGCTCGTGCGGATTTGGTGTTGTGGGTGGGGCCAGTGCACGAGCACTTTTTGCCGACCGCCTTGCGTGGGCGTGACTTGCTTACCGCGCAGAACCTGCCAGAGCTTCACAAGCTGTCAGCGCGCCGTCTCAGTGATGGCGCAGCCGTTGCGGGAAGCCTAGACCCGCATCTGTGGTTGAGCCCCGACAACGCCGTAGTGATTGCCCGTGCGCTTGCAGGCGCACTGGCGCAAAAGAACCCAGCACATGCGGCAGATTATCAGCGCAATGCTGACGCGTTTGCGGGCCGGATTCAGCTGCAGAAAACAGAATTACAGGCACGCTTTATGCCGCTGCGTAAGCAGCCACTGCTGGCGTATCATGATGCTTGGCATTATTTTGATGACGCGATGGGGCTGAACTTTCAAGGCAGTCTGACACCGGAGCCAGAGCTAAAGCCCGGCGCTCAGCATGTGCTGTTAATGGCACAGCGAGTGCAGAAAGCGCAAATCAGTTGCCTGCTGGCTGAGCCGGGCGCGGATACAGCGCTGGCTCGCCGCATTTTTGGCAGTAGGCCATTTCGCATGGCGAGCGTGGATGAACTGTTTGCCAGCACCCCTCGCGGCCCAAAGGGCTACGAGTCCGNNAAGCCTACCTTGGCTAGCTTCAAATAACGCAGTGGGTTGCGTTGGCCAAGGATGGACAGCAGTTGCTGCATCAGGCTCAGCTTGTTGGCGGAATACGGATACCAGTTTGGTTCTGGCCGGCCACGCGTGCTGTCGATCATTACTGCTTTAGAGCGGGTCATGCCGCGCAAGCCTTCCACACCCTTCATGCGGCCAAAGCCCGAGTACTTCACGCCACCAAATGGCAG
>DDBN01000039.1:5053-5376 GCA_002333145.1 Moraxellaceae bacterium UBA2031 | reverse complement strand
ACTGGGCAATATCTTTCCAGTCTTGGCTCAGCACATGACCATCGCGGCCTTCCAACGGAAAGTTTTTCATATAAACGCGGGGGTCTACAACAAAGCCCGTCCCTAGAATCACGCAATCTACAGGACGCTCAACACCGTCCTTGGTTACAATAGAGTGCTCACGAATTTCCTTGATACCGTCACTGACCAATTCAACATTGGAACGATTGAACATCGGGTACCATTTATTGGAAATCAAAATACGCTTACAACCAATGGTGTAATCCGGCGTTAACTTGCGCGCAATTTCCTTATCGTTAATCTTCATCTTGATAAATAACTTG
>DDBN01000039.1:4799-5018 GCA_002333145.1 Moraxellaceae bacterium UBA2031 | reverse complement strand
AGTCACCATCCCACTGTGCAGAGTGGAAGACCTTACCCTTGAAGTTGTCTAGCCCAGGAATCTTCGGAATAGACGGCACATGCAAAGGCCCCGAAGCCAATACAAAGTGCTTGCAGATCACCGTATCGCCAGCCGTCGTCTCAATAGTCCAACGGGCCGTGTTTTCATCAAAACGTGCCGCAGCAACTTCCTGATTAAAGCGCACAAACGGGCGAATGC
>DDBN01000039.1:0-4717 GCA_002333145.1 Moraxellaceae bacterium UBA2031 | reverse complement strand
TTGTTGTTCTGGCGCAAAAGTTTGCGCAATGTGGGCAATTTATCCCTTATGTCCATCCTCGAATATGCTAGCCTCTCACTGAAAATTGATATTTTCGGCCATCAAAATAATACCGCCCAGTGAGAGCCTTTAGGCCATGTCCAACCGATCCATTCTAGGGCTGCTGTATATTCTGCGAGGCCTACGCGAACTGGGCGAAGACATTGCGCCAGTACTGGATCGCTATGGCATCGACTTGAATAAAGTCGACCCAACTGCCCGTATAGAGCGCTCACTAGAGCTCAAGATCTATGTTGAGGTGGCCTACCGGTTGAAAGACCCGTTGGCAGGGCTAAAGGTCGGCACTTTCTTCGGCTTCGCCGGATACGGCCCCCTCACCATGCTGCTGATGACCTGTGCTAACGCCTACGAAGCCCTGAAAATCGGTATTCGCTACCAACAGCTTACCTTTCTGTTCGGACACCTGAGCTTTGAGCCCGGCGAAAACCAGAGCGCCCTAGTAATAACCCCAATCGCCCTTCCGGATAAAGCCTATCGCTTTCGTGTGGATGGTGAGCTATCAGGCACCTACAAATTACTGCGTGACATGCAATTGGCACTAGGGGTGAACATGCACGCTGTGCGCGTAGAAATCCCCTATGCACACCCAGATGATACGGACGCCTATGAGGCTCACTTCAATTGCCCCGTAGCGTTTGGTAGCAGCCCGAATATTCGCTTCTGGATCGACAACGCCACCTTGCAACTGCGCTTCCCGACAGCAGACCCTACCGCACACGCCATGTACAAAGCCCTCTGCGACCAGCAACTCGTCACACAACGGCAGGACATGACCCTGCTCACTGATAAGGTGCTGTCACATCTTGATCTATTTAGTGAGCGCTTTCCTCCGGCCGCCTCCGTTGCCTCTGTCTTTGACATTGCCGAGCGCACGCTCAGGCGTCAACTCAGTGAAGAGAACACCTCGTTCCGAGAGTTGCTGGATCAAGTTCGGTTTCGCAAGGCACAAATGCTACTCACTGACAGTGCCCTGCCCGTAGAATCCATTGCAGTGCAGCTCGGGTACGCAGAATCCGCCGCCTTCATTCATGCTTTCCAGCGCTGGTCCGGCACCACACCTGCCGCCTTCAGAAACAGCAAACGCAAGTAACGGAGCCCCCATGAAACCTTGGGCTATAACACTCGCCATTCTCACTTCCCTACTGGCTGCCTCCGGCCCTGATGCCCCAGCAGCACAAGCTGGTATGGCCATATTGGCTTTAGCAGGAGTGCTCTGGCTAACCGAGGCGATTCCCATCACCTTTACGGCCTTGCTAATCCCTCTTCTTGCCGTGGTGCTTGGATTAGCAGACATGAAGACTGCACTAATCAGCTTTGCACATCCGACCATTTTCCTTTTCCTCGGCGGTTTTGCGCTTGCCGCGGCAATGACTAAGCAAAGAATTGACCGCTGGCTAGCCAGTCGTGTCATGGCGCTGGCGCGTGGCCACGCCCTTAGGGCGGCATTTCTACTGATTATTGTCACTTCACTTTTGTCGATGTGGATCAGCAACACCGCCACCGCCGTCATGATGCTGCCAGTAGCAATAGGAATGCTGGCACCAATACAGGAACGCTTCCCTCGCTACGGCATTCTTGTCCTACTTGGCTTGGCTTGGGGAGCCAATATAGGCGGCATTGCCACACTCGTCGGCAGCCCTCCCAATGCCATTACTGCCGCCGCACTCGGATGGGGCTTCAGTGACTGGATGCGTATCGGCATACCCGCTTACCTAGTCCTTATGCCGGTCGGCATGGCGCTGCTGTGGCTGCTATTACGCCCCGAAACTAATCTGCCAGCCGTCTCAACTGTCGTTATGCCATTTCCATCAGGGCGCGATGCCAAACTAACAATTGCCATTTTTCTGCTGACTGTGGTGCTCTGGGTATTCGGTGCATCAGCCTCGGAAATGATGGGCATCAAGGGAGACTTTGATACTTGGGTAGCACTACTGGCTATCGCCTTGCTCGGGTTTTCACGGGTCATTTCTTGGGGAGACATTGAACGGCAAAGCAATTGGGGTGTTCTGCTGCTGTTTGGTGGTGGTATCACGCTATCGGTATTGATAGAGTCATCTGGCGCAGGCGGCTGGATAGCCAACATCGTACTAGCGTGGGTTCCTAGCAATTATCCTTGGCTGCTTTATTTAGCGATCGCTCTGTTCGTGATTTTTCTGTCTGAACTGGTCAGTAATACGGCCTGTGCCGCACTACTGGTTCCCTTAGTGATGACGATGGCATCCGTGACCGGACTAAACCCCGTCACCATGGCCGTGTTGACCGGGCTGACCGCCAGCTGCGCCTTCATGCTGCCGGTAGGCACGCCTCCCAATGCACTGGTATACGGCACCGGAAGAATTCCACAAAGAACGATGATACGGGCTGGACTCGTTATGAACTTGGCAGCTGCGCCCTTGTTGGTGGCAGTAATCGGCTTCATGACCTGAAGCATTGGCTTTTTTGCCTCGCCCCCTGATATGCTGCTAGCAACGCCCTGCTTTGCAGGGTTTTTTATTTTCCAGCCATGTTCACATTTTGGGACATAACATCTGTTACACCGAGGAGCTATACATGTCATCCCTGCCCCCTGTCATCATGAGTTCGCTGGATGTGGAACGACTGGAGCACCTGCTGGAAACGCATGCACTGGCGGGTACACCCAATGCAACTGCATTGCAAAAAGAATTGGACAGAGCTGATATTCTCGAGCCATCCGAGATGCCTAAAGACGTTGTCACCATGAACAGCCGTCTCTGCTGCCGCATACAAGAAGACGGAACAGAGCGTGAGCTGACGTTGGTGTACCCGGATCAGGCAGACATGGACACAGGCCGAATTTCCATCATGGCCCCTGTCGGCATGGCTCTACTGGGTCTGCGTATCGGCCAGACTATTCAGTGGCCCGGTCCTGGCGGCAAAGCACTGACACTGGAAGTATCCAGCATCAGCTATCAACCCGAATCCGCTGGCGATCTGCATCGTTGAAATAGCAGACACCAACAAAAAAGCCCCGGATAATCGGGGCTTTTTTGTTGGTGTCTAATTAGCTGCATCAACCCGCTACAGGAACAGGTAGCGTAACAAATCCAATCTTTCCCAAACCCGCACTCGCCGCTGCCGACATAATCTCAGCAATCACCTCATATCGAGCGTTACGATCGATACGTAAATGAATTTCCGTATTAGGGGCACTCAACCCCGTCTCTTCAAGATGCTTCAACAACTCTGCCTTGCTAACAGGGGTCGCATTCCAGAACCACTGTCCACTTCCATTGATTGAGACATCAATTTTTTCTGATGCAGCCGCCGGCTTCGCCGCAGCACTGGGCAAGTCCACCTTTACGGCGTGCGTCAGCAATGGCGCTGTCACCATGAAAATCACCAACAACACCAGCATCACATCAATCAACGGCACCATGTTGATTTCAGACAGTGGCGTCTGATTGGACTGCTGATTAAATCCACCGAATGCCATATCAGTGACCTACCGTATCGTTACTTGGGCGGAGTGGCGTCACATTGGTAGCCTTACCCGTGGTATGCACTTGTTCACCTGTCGTCAAGAAAGCAAACAAATCATACGCAAACGCATCCAATCTTCCCTGCAATACACGATTGCTGCGCACCAGTGCGTTGTAGCCAAGCACGGCCGGAATGGCGACCGCCAAACCCAGCCCCGTCATAATTAATGCCTCACCAACTGGGCCGGCAATCTTGTCCAGTGATGCGGTTCCAGACGTCCCGATAGCAACGAGCGCGTGATAGACCCCCCATACCGTACCAAATAAACCTACGAACGGCGCAGTAGAACCAACAGATGCCAGCACCGTAAGGCCACTTTCCATCTGTGTAGTTTCTTCATCAATCACCTTGCGCATGGTACGGGTGAGAAACTCAGAAACTGTTCCTGCCTCACCCAGCTTGGCCGCTCCTACCCGCGCATGATGTTCACGAGCAAACAATGCATCGCTGGTGAGATGAGAAAATGGATCCGTAATACCGTGCGTAGTAATTTCGTGCTTAACCGCATCAAATGATGTCGCATTCCAGAAAAAATCCATGAACTTCTGGCTGCGTTTTTTGGTTAAATACTGTGAAATATTCTTGGTGATGATGTAGTACCAAGACACCGCCGACATCAACATCAAGAACAAAAAAAGACTTTTCCCAACAAAATCGGACTGCGCCATAAAATGGGCAAAACCGGTTGCTTCATTCATCTCAATTATCCAGTTTCCAGTTAATCGGAACATTCACCCAGCCTGCTACGGCCATACTACCCTCTCGTGCTGGCACAAACCGCCAGTCACGTACCGCTTTCTGTGCCGCTATATCCAGTCGCGATGAGCCGCTGGAGCGTTCAACTTGAATCTGTTGTGGAATTCCTTCCGCTGACACATGCACCCGTAGCATCGTGATGCCTTCCTCGCCTAAACGACGAGAGGCCAGTGGGTAGAATGGCTTGGGATTGTTCAAGTAAGACGCCCCGAAGGAAGGAGGCGTGACTGCTGATACTAACGACGGCTCGGCAGATACAGATACGCTTGCTGAAGAGCTCAATTCGGTAGCAGTGGAGCTAGCGACTGATGGGGTAGCAGGAGTTGCTATTGGAGTAGAAACAGAAATAACGCTGGGAATGGCAACAGGTGTTGGCACGGGTGCTGATGCCACAGGCGTC
>DDBN01000045.1:14663-15364 GCA_002333145.1 Moraxellaceae bacterium UBA2031 | reverse complement strand
TGCTCTATCTGCAGGAGCGCGGCCGTATTGGCTTATTGGCCAGCAATACCGACGCCAGCAAACAAGACTTTGATATTGTCATCAATAACTACCGTATCCGTGAAGAGCGTGCCGTGATTTCTGGCTCAGCCTCACTGGCCACCGGCGCCAGCCTGCTCACCAATGACAATGCGCGGCCTTATACCGGCAGCCTGTATGAGCGCATCTTTGTACACCAGTATCAGGCCCTCAACTATCTGGCCACTGGTGATGCCAGTGGTGCGCTGGTGGAAGTACGCCGCGCCAATTTAATCCAAAACGAAGCGTTGGCTAAAAAGGAAAATGCGGTTGATGCGGCTCGCGCAGATGCCGAACAGAAAGGCTTTGATACCGACCGTTACGACAACTATTTCAGCGGCATGGACGAGGCCGCTGGCCGCGTAAAGACCGGCTTTCAGAATGCGGCTACCTTTTACCTTTCGGCCCTAATCTACGAAGCCACCGGCAATACCAATGACGCCTACATCGACTACCGCAAGGCATTGGAGTTGGTCCCGAATAACCCCTATGTGCAACGAGATGTGGTTCGTACCGGGCTCAAGACCGGCATCGACGACGCCCAAAAGCTGGCGCGTCAGCTCGGCAATGTTCAGGTAGGGCCAAAAGCGAATGAAGGCGAACTGGTGATTTATCTTGAAGAAGGCTTTGTGCCTCCCAAGATG
>DDBN01000045.1:7963-14623 GCA_002333145.1 Moraxellaceae bacterium UBA2031 | reverse complement strand
ATGCTGGCCCGTGCCTTCGTGCGTCTGCTGACCAAGCAAGAAATGCAGCGCCAACTGCAGCAGCAGGACTCAAGCGGCTTGCTCGGGCTGATTGGCACCATTTACAGTCTGGCGACGGACCAAGCCGATCTGCGCTCTTGGTTAACCCTGCCAGGCAGCGGCCAAATACTCAGGATTCCGTTAACGGCAGGAACGCATCGCATCGCTGTAGCCGGCATGATGTCGCCACTCGACGTAGAAGTGCGTAACGGAAGACCGACACTGCTGCACTTGGCGGTGTTACCCGGCAGAACGTACAGTCACATCTATCCTTTATGACAGGCTATTCTGTCCTGACGAAAGAGACTCACAAGGAGAACCTCATGAAACGTCTCGCTACCGCCCTGCTACTGGGCACCAGTTTGGCCCTGACTGCCTGCGCAGCCTCGGATCCATCCAAAGACATTGTTAACTATCGTGGCGGCGACATGAAGGGCACTATCGAAGTTGCTCGCTCCGCCGTTATCGAAACGCCCGGTGGCCTGCCCCGCGCCCAAGCCGTGCTTAGAAACCGCGCCGGTGTAACGCAGAAGTTCGAATACAAATTTGTATGGTTCGATAAAAATGATATGTCGCTTGATGAAGACAATCGCCCTTGGCACGCCGCGAACGTGCAAGGACGGGACGAACTCACCATCAATGCCACAGCGCCCAGCGATACTGCTAAACGTTTCCAAGTTCAAATTCGTAACCCCCAGGGAGTGACCAAGTAATGAAGCACACACTGATTCTTGTTCCACTGCTCGCCGCAGGCATGCTTGGCATGAGTGGCTGTAGCTCAGTGCAGTATGGCGATGCCACTGCTGTTGAAACGGTTAACACCGATTTTGGCTCAACCGATCTGCAAATGATCGCAGAAAAAATGGTTGACGATATGCTGGCATCTGGCGCTGTTGCGCAGATCAGTGCCGGCGGTAAGCGCCCTATTTTGTTCGTCGATAAAATCAAGAACAAAACCACTGAGCATGTTGATACCGAATCTGTTACTGACACGATCTCCACAAAACTGCTTAACTCTGGAAAGTTCCGCTTTGTTGATATGACGGCCGTAGATTCCGTGATGAAGCAAATGGATTACCAAAAGAACAGCGGCTTGGTCGACGAAGCAAAGTCAGTGCAAATGGGCCGTCAGCTTGGCGCGCAGTACATGCTCTATGGTAATTTCTCCAGCATCGTTAAAACAGCTGGCAACACCAAAGACGTTTACTACAAATTCACTATGAAGCTGACTGATATCGAAAGCGGGCTGGTGGAGTTCCAAAGCGAAAAGGAAATCCGCAAGACCAAAAAGAAAAGCTTTATGGGTGGTTAAAACCTTTCGCTCTGCTTAGCACTTCTGGTGCTGCAGCAATAAAAAACCCGCCAAAAGGCGGGTTTTTTATTGCGCTTAAGAATTACAGCAGCGCAGGAATCAATCCTTGCCTTGTGCCCCACACCACGCCGGCCACAATAGCGGCCAGCAGCAGCCACCACACCCAATAATGCTTTTTCGTAGCATAAGGATCCGAAAGCGAACGTTGTGCACCTTCAGGCAATACAGCCAACTGCGTGAGTGCGGTACCAAAGGCAATCGTAATATTCGCCGCCGTGTTTACTGCCCAGCCATTAGCATCGAGCAAAGGCCCAAGATTTCGTCTCCGTAATTTGAACCATGCCAGCATCATCGAAGGCCCTGACACCAGCAGCATGGCACCAACCAGCGCCAACGGCATCTGCCACCATTTGAGCGCCAGAAAGCCCCCCGCAACCGCGGCCAGCATTGTGCCTATCGCACCAACTGCCAAGCCAATGGCCGCAAAAATACCGGCAAATTTAGCAATATCAAATGGCGCCGGTGGAGTAGCCGGTGCCCCGGCGACCGCAGGCGTAGCACTTTCCACTTTGGTGGCGGCATCACCTACTCCCGCAGCGGCTTTATCTTCCATGGCCTTGTCACGCGATGCCGCCATCTTTTGCATTTGATCTGAGATCATTTTGCTAACACGGCGATACGGCGTCCAGAATGCTTCGCGTACACTAATCGGATGCTCAATCAGCTTCACCACATGGGCATCCCAGTCCACACCCTCACGATCATAAAAAATACCGTTTCGGCCGACAGCTAGATTTCCTGCATCACCTGCGGTAACAGCTGCCACCACGGTCATTTTTTTTGCTTCGCCCGGCCGGGTGCAATCGCAGTACACCAGATAACTTCCACTTGAGGCAGCTTGCGCGCTGTGCTTTGCCATATCGCTCACACGCACAGTGAGGTCACAACTTTTTCCATCGATATACAGCGTACCGGCCTGAAAAATAGCCTTTGCCTGGCGAGTGTAGAAATCACGGAATGAAATAAAATTATTCAGCAATGGCACCAAATTTTTCTGGAAGCGCACAATCCTATCAACATCGAGCAGGCCTTCTGCCTCTGCCGCTACTGACATATCAAAAGCCACCAGCGCCAATAGCTTATCTTTAACATCATCGGCAACCAGAGCAGCAATACGGCCTGCATCCAGCACATCAATTGCCTGCACGGGCCGTTCTGTTAACCACGACTGATACGACGCAAACTTCTCACTAATTAACTGCCACTCTTCTGCAGAAAGTAACTGTTTCTCGCCTAGCAGCGGCATCACTACTTGCGATCTGAAGGCCGCCATGGCCGCCATCCATGCCGGATTGATTCCGTCTTGCAGTGGCAACGCACGCCCAGGCGCAACATTTGCTAACGGCAGGCCTTCTGCCTCCTCAGTACCAGACAGATCAAGCGCGGCCAGACGCACCAGCTCGGCTTCTTCGCCATTCATGAATGCGCCAGCACGCGGATCAAACGCCGCCATGCGCACACGATTAAAAAAGTCATCAACTTTATGGCGAACGGCATTCAACGCGGCTGCTGCATCAGCCGTGGCATCTCCCAACGGAAGCTGCACTTCATTTGTTGTTGCACGCGCCTGCCAAGCCAGCAGTGCGCCTGCTTGTACAAAAAATTCCGTGATTTTTTCTTCAGTAATGCCAGGCTCGTTACTGCGGTCGGCATCTGCTCCCAGCGCAGTAATAATGTCGGCCACTACTGCCTGCATGGCAGCATCTTCGATCATGGCAGCCGGTACAATGCCATCACCATTAGGCTTATTGGGGGGGAATACCTTGGCCATGTCTTCGGTATCTGCCACCGTGAGTACCGTTGCATCTGGCTTGTCGAGATTGGCCAGCAAGCGCCGCGCTGCGGCCAACAACGTGCGACCCTCATCATTGTCTGCAAACGCTGACAGCGGCAGGCCATCGCCTTCAAATAACACACTGGGCGCTTGCAAGCGCAGTAATGCCCAATCTACCGCATCCAGCAATTCTGGTGCGCGGATACGGCCATCGCTATCCTGATCAAGATACGCCAGCGTACGGGCATCAAACTCTAAGCCAGTTGCCGGGCATGCCAGCGCAGTCCACAATTTCTGATCGAGATTGCGAAGGTTAGCCAGATCCTCTGGGTTATCTAATCTGACTTGATCAAAGCCGCCGGAACGAAAAAAACTCCAACGATGACTGTTAGCGGCCTTCATGGACCTCTCCTTTTTTAAATACAAAATGTTTTATAAAACAGTGCTTTTTTGATTAAGCAGAATCGCCAGAGCCTGATGCACTGGCTGGCGTAAATCCTCTCGCTCATTGGCTAACTGATGCGAGGCCTCTGGCAGAATTGCCTCATGCACTACGTGAAAGCGAGTACGAACAAAATCGTTATTGCCTCGCCATTCAACAGTTTCATCACGCTCACCTTGCACGAGCAATACCGGAAACTCGCACGACGGCATATCCACCATGCGCAGCACCCAACGCCGTAATGAGCCAATCCAGTTCATGGGCACCCAGCGTGCTTGCAGGGAGTCCTCTTCGCGCACAAAACGCAAAAACTCATTATCACTGCTGTTGTTACGAAAAACGCGCGGTATCGCCACCCGAAAGTGCCGCATTAACCAGTAACCAAAACGCACTTTCTGCCACTGCGATGGCCGCAATAAAGGCGCCAACAGCAACACGGACTGAAAAAATGGCTTACGATCATCCGCGCAGGCGGTAAGCACATGGTCCATCAGAATTGCACCGCCGGTGCTCTGGCCAACACCAAACCAAGGCCCCGTCAATTCCTCGCCATACTGGCTCACGAATGACTCAAGCATCACCTGATAATCATCAAAATCGGGGATGTCGGTACGCTCACCGCTAGACAGACCGTGGCCAGGCAGATCGGGAATAACCACGGCATAGCCCTGCTGCAGGCAGTCACGAATCAAGTGCCGGTAAAGCCCGGCATGATCCAGATAGCCGTGCAAAATGAATACCGTGCCCTGTGCTGACGTTGGCATAAAGACATGCGCTGCAATCTGATAGCCCGGCGACTCATACCAGCCCGCATAATGCCGTACGCCGGCGACCTGAGCCTCCATGTCGATGCCGTAAAAATGCACAAACTCCGCCAGTGCCCCCTTGAGGGGCGCATAGATGGCCAGATCAAGGTGCAGCAGTTCGCGCCTGACGGTAGGTATATCCAGTGGAGGCATGCACACGGGCTCTCGATAATAAGCCTACTTTTATAGCACGATCACCGATGAAAAGGGGTGCTTGCAGCAACAGATAGCTCAGTTGACGTCCGTCTTGCGTCGCCCTCGGGTCTGCCGACGCTCCGGCACAATGGCTGCGCCACGGCGGCCTGCGCGACGATCCGCTCGATGCCGTCGTGTTGCATCCGAGCGCCGCTCCAATCCGTCCCATGAGCCCGGCTTAATCGGCTCACCCGTCTCATCTGTTAGCAGTTCAAGATGCGTCATCAGCCCGATCTCCGCCAAAGCCTCCAGATAGCGGTTGCCCTGCTCAACCTCAACATCCTGTTTGATAACTGCCGGGATACCTGACAAAAGCGCCTGAACCTTATCCACAGGGGCATTCAGCAGGGTTGCTACGCTATTATGCACGTCATCCGGCACAAAGCCCGGCAGATACTTTCCGCGAAAAACCAAGCGATAGTGTCGGGCCATGCTGCATCCTTGCCTGTTACAAAGGGGTATGAAGCCTAGACTAGGCCGAATACTACAAGCTGCAAGCCCTCACCGATGATCACCATACAAAAAGGGCGCCTAAGCGCCCCTTTTCCGTAATCTCAGTTGAACGCCGTCTTCTTACGCCCCGCTGGAGTAGCGCTCACTCATGGCTTCGAGTGAGATACCCTTGATCTTGCTGGCATGGCCTGCGGCACCAAATGCTTCGTAACGCGCGATACAAACATCGCGCATGGCCACGATGGAATCCTTGAAGTATTTGCGCGGATCAAACTCGCCAGGGTGCTTGCCTAGATGCCGGCGAATGGCGCCGGTTGCCGCCAAGCGCAAATCTGTATCAATATTCACTTTACGCACACCATGCTTGATGGCCTCGACAATCTGCTCGACAGGTACGCCGTAGGTTTCTTTGATGTCACCACCGTATTCATTAATAATTGCCAGCCACTCCTGCGGCACACTCGATGAACCGTGCATCACCAAATGCGTATCAGGAATTCGGGCATGAATCTGCTTTACCCGCTCAATGGCGAGAATGTCGCCGGTAGGCGGACGCGTAAACTTGTAAGCGCCGTGTGAAGTACCAATGGCAATCGCCAACGCATCTACACCAGTATCTTTCACAAACTGTGCGGCTTCTTCTGGATCGGTCAGCAACTGCGAATGATCAAGTACGCCCTCGGCGCCCACGCCATCCTCTTCACCGGCCAAACCTGTTTCGAGCGATCCTAAGCAGCCAATTTCACCCTCCACCGATACGCCACATGCATGGGCCAAATCCACCACGCTACGCGTCACGCGAGCATTGTAGGCATAATCTGTTGGCGTCTTGCCGTCTTCGGCGAGCGATCCATCCATCATCACGGAAGAAAATCCGAGCTGAATGGCGCGCTGACAGATAGCCAACGAGGTGCCGTGATCCTGATGCATTACGACTGGAATATGCGGAAACTCTTCCACGGCCGCCAACATAAGGTGGCGCAGGAAAGGCGCCCCGGCGTACTTACGCGCACCGGCAGAAGCCTGCACGATGACAGGTGAATTGGTTTTGTCAGCCGCCTCCATGATGGCGCGCATCTGCTCCAGATTATTCACATTGAAGGCCGGAATGCCGTAACCAAATTCCGCCGCGTGATCTAGCATTTCGCGCATGCTGATAAGTGCCATATTCTTGCTCCACTATCCGTTAATTCATTCGTTTGTAATTCATGAGCCGTAAATAAATCATCCGCTCATAAACCATCAATTCATAAAATACTTTGTGAATTAGTGCTTGGCTGCTGCGTCTTCCAGTGCCACAACTGCCGGGAGTTTTTTACCTTCAACAAACTCAAGGAAGGCACCGCCACCAGTAGAAATATAGGAAATCTTGTCACTGACGCCGTATTTGTCGATAGCCGCNNGACAGCACTTCAGTGCCGTGGCCAAACTTATCAACCTCAAACACGCCCACCGGGCCGTTCCAAAGAATAGTTTTTGACGCCTTAAGCATCTCGGCAAACTGTGCTGCTGTTTTAGGGCCAACATCCAGAATCATGTCGTTATCCCCCACATCTTCTACTGACTTCACAATGGCATC
>DDBN01000045.1:1780-7766 GCA_002333145.1 Moraxellaceae bacterium UBA2031 | reverse complement strand
ACATCACAGAGCGCGGCATATTGTTGCGCTAACTCATCAGCGTTTTTCTTTTCACCCTTATTAAAGCGCACATTCTCTAACAGCACTACCTCACCGGCTTTTACTTCAATACCGTTCAGATAGTTTTGCACCAGCGGCACGGTGCGGCCCAATGCCTGCGATAGATAATCCGCCACTGGCTTCAGGGAGTTTTCTTCAGTGAACTCGCCTTCAACAGGGCGGCCAAGATGCGAACACACCATGACGGCCGCGCCCTTCTCCAACGCCAGCCTGATCGTTGGCAGTGATGCTTCGATACGGGCAGCACTGGCGACCTTACCGTTCTTAACCGGTACGTTCAGGTCTTCACGAATCAACACGCGCTTACCGGCCAGATCGAGATCGGCCATTTTAATGACGGACACCGCTTACTCCTTGCTTAAATATTTACATAAATCCAGCAGCCGATTGGCATAACCCCATTCGTTGTCATACCAGACCAGCACTTTTGCCTGACGACCCACAACGCGAGATTCGGTGGCATCAAAAATCAGCGAGAACGGCGAATGATTAAAATCACTCGATACCAGTAGCTCGTCACAATAATCAAGAATACGGCGATAATCGCCTTTCGCTTTTTCTGCAAACAGGGCATTGATGCCTTCAACAGTCACGGCCGTTTTACTAACAAAACTAAAATCAATGGCCGCAACGTTCTGTGTAGGAACACGTAAGGAATTACCTTCGATACGCTCACCCAACTCTGGCAGCACTCGGCGCAGTGCACCTATGCTGCTCGACGTTGTTGGAATGATATTCACACCCGCAGCACGGGCGCGGCGCAAATCGCGATGTGTGCGATCCAGCACCACCTGATCTGAGGTGACCGCATGAATTTCGGTGACCATGCCAGACTCAATACCAAACGCTTCGTCGAGAATTTTTACTAAAGGCACCAGCGCGTGTGTAGTGCAAGACACGCTGGAAATAATGCAATGCTCCGCCTGCACCGTGTCGTGGTTTACCCCAAACACCAGCGTGGCATCCACCTCATCAAACGGTGCAGCACCAATGATGACTTTCTTGGCGCCGGCCTGAAGATGCCGCGCCGCTTCGGCACGCGCACGAAACTGGCCCGTACACTCCAGCACCACATCAACATCCAGCTCGGCCCAAGGCAACCGTTCTGGCGCTGGCATGCTAAACAGACGGATGGCATGGCCATTGATGTCGAGCATATTGCCCGTCAACGATACCTTCCCAGCAAAGCGACCATGTGTGCTGTCATAGCGCGTGAGATGCGCCAGCGCCTCCGCATCGCCAAGGTCATTGATCGCGACAAACTGCAGCGCCGGATCAGCGCCGTTTTCAAAGTAGGCGCGCAGAACATTACGGCCAATACGGCCGTAACCATTTATTGCTACGCGCAAGGTCATCTGCGGTTTAAACCAATTCGCTCACGGCGGCGATAACCGCCTCCGTGGTAATGCCAAAATGCGTATACAGTTGCGGTGCAGGGGCCGACTCGCCAAAGGTACTCATACCGATAACGCGGCCATCCAAACCGGCAAACTTCCACCAGTAGTCCACGTGCGATGCCTCAACAACCACGCGGGCACGAACAGCCGGTGGCAATACGCTATCGCGATAGGAAACATCCTGCGCCATAAATACATCAACAGAGGGCAGCGATACCACGCGCACTGATTTACCGGCGGCCGCTAGTTGTTTTTGTGCCTCAACAGCCAAACCAATTTCAGAGCCGGTCGCGATAATGACGGCGTCCACCTGCGCTCCGCTTTCTTTCACCAACACATAACCACCGCGCGCAATATCCGCAAGTTGCTGCGCTGTGCGCGACTGATGTGGCAAATTCTGTCGTGAAAAAATCAACGCGGTCGGGCCGTCGTTTCGCTCAAGTGCGGCCTTCCATGAAACGGCTGATTCCACCGTATCAGCCGGACGCCACACGCTCACATTTGGCGTGCCACGCAGTGATGCCAACTGTTCAACCGGCTGATGGGTTGGGCCATCTTCACCAAGACCAATGGAGTCATGCGTGTAGACATGAATGACACGCTGCTTCATTAGCGCTGCCATACGCACCGCATTGCGCGCATATTCCATGAAGATCAGGAAGGTTGCGCCATAGGGAACAAATCCGCCATGCAGAGCGATACCATTCATGATGGCGCTCATACCAAACTCGCGCACACCGTAGTAAATATAGTTGCCCGCCGCATCGTCCTGAATACCGTGACAGCCCTTCCACAGCGTAAGGTTGGAACCGGCCAGATCCGCAGAGCCGCCCAGCAATTCTGGCAGCAGTGGGCCAAATGCATTCAGCGTATTTTGCGAAGCCTTACGGCTGGCAATTGTTTCACCCTTCTCGGCACAGGCCGCAATCCAGGCATCGGCCTTGGCAGCAAAGTCACTTGGCAAATCGCCCTTGATGCGACGCTGCAACTCACTGGCCAACGCGGGATGCTTTTGCTCGTAAGCACGGAACAGCGAATTCCATTGCGTCTCCAATGCATCGCCCTTGGCCTTGCAATCCCATGCCTCATAAATATCGGCAGGCACCTCGAACGGCGCGTAATCCCATCCCAATGCTTTACGGGTTAATGCAATTTCGGCATCGCCCAATGGCGCACCGTGGCAATCTTCTTTGCCTTGCTTGTTAGGTGAACCGGCACCGATCACCGTGCGGCACATAATCAGCGTGGGCTTGTTCGGTTCGTTGTGCGCTTTTTGTATGGCGGCACGAATTTCTTCGCTGTCATGGCCATCAATACGGCCAATCACCTGCCAGCCGTACGCTTCAAAACGCTTTTTTGTGTCATCACTGAACCAGCCTTCCACTTCACCATCAATGGAAATGCCGTTGTCATCATAAAACGCCACCAACTTACCCAGCTTGAGCGTGCCGGCCAGCGAAGAGACTTCGTGTGAGATGCCTTCCATCAGGCAACCGTCGCCCAAGAAACAATAAGTGTGGTGATCCACCACCGGAAAACCGTCACGATTGAATTGTGCCGCCAACGTTTTTTCAGCAATCGCCATACCCACTGCATTGGCGAGGCCTTGGCCCAATGGCCCAGTAGTGGTCTCAATCCCCGGGGCATAGCCGTACTCGGGATGGCCCGGCGTTCTGCTGTGCAGCTGGCGGAAGTTCTTTAGGTCATCAATAGACAGGTCATAACCGGTCAAATGCAGCAGGGCATACTGCAACATGGAGCCATGGCCGTTGGAGAGCACAAAGCGGTCACGGTTGGCCCACTGCGGATTCACCGGATTGTGCCGGAAAGGACCGCGCCACAAGACTTCGGCGATATCTGCCATGCCCATAGGAGCACCCGGATGGCCGGAATTGGCCTTTTGCACGGCGTCCATAGCAAGGGCGCGGATGGCATTGGCAAAGCGGCGTTCGGGAAGAGGGGCGGCGGGCATCGAGGTCTCCGGAGACGGGTGATTCCCGGCCAAGGTTAGGTCGGGAAAATGAGGGCATATTGTCCCTGAAACCCCCGCCGGAAGAAACCTCTGCCTCACTCCCGCCAAACAGCCAAAAATCACCTTGCTTGGCGATTTGTTCAGGATGCAAGCACCTCCGGTTCCCGGTACTATCGCCGCTCCTCCTGGTGCGCTTTGACTCCTTCGGCCTCCGGGTAACCCATGTGCCCGCCTGAAACGGGCCATCCAAAGGAGACATTCGCATGTCTGAGTATTCCGTTTTTACGTCTGAATCCGTATCCGAAGGCCATCCGGACAAAATGGCCGACCAAATCTCGGACGCCATTCTTGATGCCATCATCGCCCAGGATCAGTTTGCTCGGGTCGCCTGCGAAACACTGGTGAAGACGGGCGTTGCTATCGTGGCGGGTGAAATCACCACCACCGCCACGGTCGATTACGAAAAGATCATCCGCCAGGTCATCCTCGACATTGGCTATGACTCTTCCGAGGTCTGCTTCGATGGCAAGACCTGTGGCGTGCTCAATCTAATCGGCCAGCAGTCGCCTGACATTAATCAGGGAGTAGACCGTGCCAAACCCGAAGATCAGGGCGCCGGCGACCAAGGCCTGATGTTCGGCTACGCTACTAGCGAAACCGACTCACTGATGCCCGCCCCGATTCTGTACTCGCACCGCTTGGTCGAGCGCCAGGCCCAAGTGCGCAAGTCTGGCCTGCTGCCGTGGCTGCGCCCGGATGCCAAGTCGCAGATCACCTTCCGTTATGAAAACGGTATGCCCGTCGCAATAGACGCGGTGGTGCTGTCCACTCAGCACGATACCAGCGTCAGCAATGCCGACATTGAAGCCGGCGTGATGGACGAGATCATCAAGAAGGTACTGCCTGCCGAATGGCTGACGAAGGACACTAAATACTTCATCAACCCCACCGGCCGCTTTGAAATTGGCGGCCCCATGGGCGATTGCGGCCTGACCGGACGCAAGATCATTGTCGACACCTACGGCGGCATGGCGCGCCACGGTGGCGGCGCCTTCTCCGGCAAAGATCCGTCCAAGGTTGACCGTTCTGCTGCCTACGCGGGCCGCTATGTCGCCAAGAACGTTGTGGCGGCCGGCCTTGCTGAGCGCTGCGAAATTCAGGTGTCCTATGCCATTGGTGTGGCTCAGCCTACCTCGATCTCGGTCAATACCTTTGGCACCGGCAAGGTGAGCGATGAAAAGCTCATCGCCTTGATCCGCGATACCTTTGAACTGCGTCCTTATGGCTTGGTGAAACAGCTCGATCTGCTGCACCCGATCTACCGGCCAACGGCGAGCTATGGCCACTTTGGCCGCACGCCTTATGAGCACACTTACGATTACGAAGTGCGTGACGGTAGCAAGATCCTGCAAAAGACCCACAAGGCCACCGCCTTTACCTGGGAACGCACCGACAAGGCCGATGAGCTCCGCAGCAAAGCCGGCCTGAAATAAGACCTTCCTGAATAGCAAAAAGCCCGGTCATGTGCCGGGCTTTTTGTTGTCTGAGCACATCAGGTCTTTGTGATTAGATGCCCATCGCCGACAGCTTCTGCAGTGCATCTGTAATCACCGACGTAAGCACCGGATGCTCCACGGCCATACGGGCCTCCCACTCTTGTAGCTGGGCTTCCAGCGTCTCTACATCTGGGGGTAACTGTGCCTGTAGCCGAAGCTCTAGCGCATCCAGCTCCGCATGCAGGGTATTCTGCTGGCCCGCATCCAGATGTTGAGGCTGCAGCGAAGCCTTGAGCGCGGCCATCTTCTGTTCGGTCAGTTTACGGGTCATGTCCACCACTCCAGATCAGTAATAATGGCTCAGTGTACCGCGTAATGGCGGCGAAACACCCTGCTCTGCATCAGCCTCTGCAACAGTCCGTGCTCAATCGAGCGCAAGAGGGATGGGCAGCCGCCAAATTCGCAGTTAGAATACCTCCACTCTCGAGGAGCGCTGCGACGGAATCCCCTTCCGCCAGGCTCGGGTTCCGGTGCTTTGCCTTGGCAAGCTGTCCGGTTGTAACTGCGCTCGCTTGACCCTGATGCGGTTGGCGAGCCATTGAGTGACCTCCCTGCCGCGTCATTTTTCTGATCCTTCCATGGAGAATGACGCCATGACTATTAAAGTCGACCTGAACACTTTCACTGATTACAAAGTAGCCGATATTTCCTTGGCCGATTTTGGCCGCAAGGAAATCATCCTCGCCGAAACCGAAATGCCTGCCCTCATGGGTCTGCGCCGTAAGTACGCTGCCAGCAAACCGCTGGCAGGCGCAAAAATTATGGGCTGCATTCACATGACCATCCAGACCGCCGTGCTCATTGAGACACTGGTGGACTTGGGTGCAGAAGTACGCTGGTCTTCCTGCAATATTTTCTCGACACAGGATCACGCCGCTGCCGCCATCGCCGCCGCCGGCATTCCCGTGTTTGCTTGGAAGGGCGAGACCGAAGCCGAATACGAATGGTGTCTGGAAAAAACCATCCTTGCTGGCGACAAGCCATGGGATGCCAACATGATT
>DDBN01000045.1:0-1754 GCA_002333145.1 Moraxellaceae bacterium UBA2031 | reverse complement strand
AAGAACGACAACAAGTATGGTTGCCGTCACTCACTGAATGACGCGATCAAGCGTGGCGTCGATATGCTCATGGCGGGTCGTCGTGCACTGGTTATTGGCTATGGCGATGTTGGTAAGGGTTCCGCCCAGTCACTGCGTCAAGAAGGCATGATTGTGCGCGTGCAAGAAGTCGATCCAATCTGCGCCATGCAAGCCTGCATGGATGGCTACGAAATTGTCTCCGCGTACAAAAATGGTATTAACACTGGCCGTTTTGAAGATGTTGATCAGCGCCTACTCGGTGAAACTGATCTTATCGTCACCACCACTGGCAATACCAATGTGTGCGATGCCGCTATGCTGCGCGCGCTCAAGAACGGCGCAGTGGTTTGTAACATCGGTCACTTTGATACTGAAATTGACACCGCATGGATGCGCGCCAACTGGCAGTGGGAAGAAGTAAAGCCGCAGGTGCACAAGATCTATCGTGTTGCCCCAGATGCGCAGGCCAATCCATCCGACCCTAACTACCTGCTGCTGCTGTCTGAAGGTCGTCTGGTTAATTTGGGCAATGCCACTGGCCACCCTTCGCGCATTATGGATGGCTCTTTTGCCAACCAAGTGCTGGCGCAGATGTACTTATTTGACCAGAAGTTTGCATCACATTCACCCGCTGTGCAGGAACGCATGCTTCAGGTGGAAGTGCTGCCCAAGAAACTCGATGAAGAAGTGGCTGCTGCCATGGTCGCTGGCTTTGGCGGCGTTATGACACAGCTGACACAGGCGCAAGCTGACTACATTGGCGTGAAAGTGGAAGGCCCGTACAAGCCGGATGCTTACAAGTACTAAGCAATAGACTGCTCCTGCATAGCGCAGGAGCAGTCACAGGAACCAACATGAAAAAACATTTTTCTTTCGAATTTTTTCCACCGAAAACTGATGCTGGCGCTGTAAAACTGCGCGAGGTCACAAAAACGCTGGCCACGCTGCAGCCAGAATATTTTTCGGTGACGTATGGTGCGGGCGGCTCTACTCGTGACCGCTCACTGGGTACCGTACTGGAAATTCAACATGAATCCGGTCGCCCTGCCGCACCACATCTGTCATGCATTGGTGATAGCCGTGAAGAACTGTCTGAGCTGCTGAGCACCTACATTGCTAACGGTGTGCGCCATATTGTTGCCCTGCGGGGTGATCTTCCTTCGGGAATGGGTGGCGCTCATGGTGAGCTGGCCTATGCCGCTGACCTGGTAAAGTTCATTCGTGAAACGACGGGCGATCACTTTCATATCGAAGTGGCCGCCTACCCAGAGTGCCACCCTCAGGCAGCCAATCTGGACACCGACATTCGTCACTTTGTAAACAAGGTGCACCAAGGTGCCAGCTCAGCGATTACGCAATACTTCTTTAATGCCGACAGCTACTTTCATTTTGTTGAACGCGTACAGAAGCAGGGCGTGAGCATCCCCATCATTCCCGGCATCATGCCTATCACAAACTTTGCCAATCTGGTGCGTTTCTCGGATGCCTGCGGGGCTGAAATTCCCCGCTGGATTCGCAAGCAAATGGCCAGCTATGGCGATGACCCGATCAGCATTCAGAAATTTGGTGAAGATGTCATCACAGGCATGTGCGAACAGCTACTGGCTGGCGGCGCACCGGGCCTGCATTTTTACACCATGAATCAGACAGAACCAACAATGGCTCTGTGGCGACGCCTCGGCTTGCCCGGCACCTAATGTCTGACTCGAGCACATTAAAAACGGGGCCTAGGC